>JAJPHU010000310.1 GCA_021325115.1 Planctomycetota bacterium
AGCCATTTATGACCTAGAGTTCATAGTGGGAGATAACAGGCGCCGGCGACGGCTGATTGGTTCTTGAAGAGAGGTTCACACGATGAGGACACGCAGAATAACCCTCGTTTCCATGCTCCGCCTGGGAACGCTCGTGTTGTTGCTCGCCCTGGGCGGTTGTCGGGCGCAGGTGGCGCCCCCAGAAGATAGGACGCCCGCAGATACGACAACGCACCTGAGCGACAAGATCGATATTTCGTTGACCGATTGGCTCCAGCTGCCGCGCGCAGAGTTGGCCAAGCGCGTCGAAGAATGGACCCAGACGGTCGGCAAACAGCGCGAGGAGGCACGGAGCAATGTCGAAGCGGTACGGCTGCTGCCGCAACTGCGTCCGCCGAGCATGGCGATCGGCTTCGCCATGGCCACATTTTCGCCGACAGCCGGCTTCTCGCTGCCCCCCTATCTGAAAGAAGGGCAGAAGGACGCCGCAGTCGCCCTGTATCTGGCGCGCCTGGGGGATGGGGAAGCGGCCCGGAAACTCGCCGATCCAGCCGATAAGGAGTTGCTGGCCAAGATCGACGCTTGCCGCAGTGAACGTAATTATCCCATCGAATGGACACGGCTGGTATCGTTGGTGCTGCAAAATGCCGAGTTGAAATTGGCCAAGGGCGAGCTGGACGGCGCAGCCGAATTGGTTCAGCTGCATCGTCAGCTGCGCTCGCTGCCTCTCCCACCGTCACTGGGGGCGGCGTTGTTGCCGCGCGGCCGGCAAGCACTAATGGTGGCAGCCGCCGCCTGGCGCGAGCCGCACTGGAACAAGACCGCCCTGGCCGCTGACATCGATGCCGCCCTCACCGATTGGGGTGAGGCGCCCGATCCGGTTTTCGGTTTCCAGGATGCATTTTTAGGATTTATCGACTCAGAAAACCAAAAAGTAAAAACCGAAAACCGGATTGCCCAGACGCCCCTCGATGTACAGCGCGCTCTCGATTTGCTCGCTCTGCCGCTGCCGAGCGAGGGGGCCGACGGCGTCGCCGCATTTTTTGATAGCAAGCAAAACCTGATGGAAGTACTCGTCGTTTATCGCCCGAAGCTGAACGAACTATTCCCGGAGCCGCGGCAGTTGGCCTTGCCACTTATCGAACGCGGCTACAAAAGTGAAGGTGATGCGGAGACCAGCCCTGGCCTGATGCGCCAGAGCTGGATAGGCGGTGGCCTGTCCTACGAAATCGCCCTGCTGACACGCGGCAATATCGGCGGTGCCGTAGTCTGTGTCCGACGAGCAGAACGTGTCAACGCCCCGGTGGAAGAAAACACAACCGGGGCGTTGACACGCCCCACGCGCCAGACAGACGATCTGCGCAATTTCGGTGCCGTTCACCTCGATCGCTCTTTTGAGCAAAATCGGCTCAACCTGGCTCCCGATCGCACGGGCCCATCGTTGGAGATCACGGACGCCGCCAAGTTAGCCACGATCACGCAGCCAGCGCCGAAGCACGCGTTGGCCGCTGCTGTCCTCCAGCGTGAGGCGAACGAGGATCTGCTGGCCAAGCTGACGCTGCGCTGGCCGGCTGAGCAAAACCACAATGCCCTTAGCCAGCTAGCTCTGCCGTTGTGGGCCGCTTACGGGCCAACTCGTTTGCAAAGCATCGAAGAAGCTGGTGGCGGACGATTTGTGCTGACCTGGCAGAACGCGACCACACGATTGAAGCTGAATCTGCCCTTTGAGGACAAAGCGCCAGAATTACTGGTTGAGGACAGCCGCGGTTCAGCCGCCTTGCCGGCTCGCGTTGAGGCTGCCGCAGAATTCGATCGCCAGGAACGTCAGGAACGAATCGCCGCCGGCAAGCCGCGCCAACGTCTGCGGCGTTCCGTCCAGCTGCTCTCTCACGGCATCGAGGACCTGCAGTTAGGGCAGACGCGCGAACAAATATTGGCCATCTTGTCCGGAGCGCATTCGCTCCGCGTTCAACCGCTGTCCGATGGTCTGAACATTCTTGTTCTCAATGAGCCGCCCGCCACGGCAACCTATTGGCCGCGACAGCTGTTCGTTCGCTTTGGCACTGACAATCGGGTGACAGAGGTCCGGATTCGCTATCAGGAACTTCCCACTACCCGCTCACAGCACCAGCAAGGGCAAGAGTCACCCGTGCTGGCACTGCGGGCGGGTGAGGGGATTCATGACGCCCCGCAAACGCTGCCGCCGACCTGGGCCGGACTCTGGACCGATCTGCCGCCACGCAAGCAGCCGGTACAGTATCGTTGGCAAGATGATGTCACCTGTTTGACTTATCAGCGTGATACCGGTGGTAGCGAGATGATGTTGTACGATCGTTCCGCTTCTTCCCGCGCCCCGCTACAGTTTTGCCGTCGCGGCGTCGAAGGCTGTGTTCTCGGCGATAGTCAGGCCGAGGTGCGCAGACGCTGGCGCATCCGCAATCCACTGCTCGCCTCCAACGGCGCCGAAGTACTTCGGATGCCAGAGAATAGCCCCTACGACGTGCTTTTAGTCTGGTACGCCAACGCTAAGGTATCGCGGCTGATCGCTCGTCATCGTCAGCCCAAAGCGCTAAAGGTCGAAGAGATCGGTGCAGCGTTGCAGCAAGCCTGGGGAGCGGACCTCGATCATCTCGGCTTCCTTCGCCGTCACGATAGCGCTCAGGGGCCAGTATTGCAGTCCTACGGCTTCCACGACGATCGCACGCGCGTTCGTCTGTTCGCACAAGAAACCGAGGTAGGCATTCGCCTGTTTACCGAATGGCGCGACTGGCCGATCCCCGCGCGAACACTGGCGTCCAAGTGAGAAGCTTTCCGAGCCACGACTGTTAGAGAGCAGTGGGTTGCCCGCTCCCTAACGGTCGTGGCTCGGAAAGTTTCACGAAAGTTTGTCGTTTACTCCGCCGCAGCGCTGACCGTGCCGGTTTGTCCCATCAGATAACCACGCAGGTCACAGAAGATTTGCGTACAGACATTGCGAAAGGCCAGGTTGGCACTGAGGTCGGTGCCGGGAGAGCGAAAGAGGACCGTGATACGCAGCTGATTTCCGCGATTGGGATCGGCGTGCTCCATGCACAACTCCATGTCGATCGTGCTAGCTCGGCGGCCGATCCCCAGCCAGGACAGTCCCTGGCGCGGCGCCGTATAGGCGCTGCCGCGGCCGCCGAAACGGACGCGAATGCGGCCCGGCACACTCTCAATCACCTCGCCACCGACATCGTGGATGAAGCCGCGCAGCTTGTACTCGGCGATGCGCTCCGGCATCCAGGCTTCCAAGGTATGGACCACGGCGAACGGATCACGCGGCACGCTTGCCAGTCCATTCGGGATAGGCACCGGCACGGTGCGGTCAATCGGTTTTGACGGCTGCCAAGGCGCGTTCTCCGGCGAACGGCCGGCGTCCGCTGGCTGGTGGCCGTCTTGACCAGCCGGCTGGGAGGAGTTTGACCAGCCCGCGTCGGCCGGCCGCTCCCGACCAGCCGATGACGGCGGCCTACAGGCCGGAACGCTCGTCAGGGCCGCTTCATACAACTCGGCCAACTCGCGGGCGCAGCGCGGCCGGTCGTCCGGCTTCTTGGCCAGGCAGCGGCGCACCACCTCTTCGATGGCGGGCGGCATGTCAAGCTCGACGATGGACAACGGCGGCGGCTCTTCGGTAACGTGAGCCAGAAGCAAATCCATCGTCGATCGGCCAGAGAACGGCAGCCGGCCCGACAGCAGTTCGTAGAGAATGACGCCGACACTGTAAAGATCGCCGCGGCCGTCCACGTCCTCGCCGCGCGCTTGTTCGGGGCACATGTAGCCTGGTGTGCCCACGGCGAATTCGGTGTGTGTCTGCGTGATCTTGGTGAACTGGTCCGGCGTCAGCATTTTGGCCAACCCGAAGTCCATGACCTTGAGCAACTCATAGGGTGTGTCCGCATCGACGATCATCAAGTTGGACGGTTTCAAATCGCGGTGGACGATGCCCAGGGCATGAGCCGCTTGCAAGACTTCGCACAGCTGGTAGAGCAGCCGGCCAACACGCGCCGGCGTGAGCCGGCCATTGTTTTGCAATACTTCATCAAGGCTGATGCCGCGGATGTATTCCATGACGATGCATGGTCCCTGCGGATCGTTGAGGGAAGCATCGTACAGAGTGACGGCATAAGGGTGCTGGAAGCGAGCCATCAACAGCGTTTCGCGTGTGAAGCGCTCGCGGAACTTGGGGTCGGCGGCGATGTGGTCGTGCATGACTTTGACCACCACTTGCCGGCCCAGATCGAGTTGACGAGCCAGGTAAACCCGGCCCATGCCGCCTTCGCCGAGCAGGCGAATCGTTTCGTACCGCCCCATGAAAACACGGCTGCGCATGGAGTATCTTCCGCCCATCCCAAGGAGTGGGAAACTCTGTCTGCTGCAAGTGTAGGTCACAAAATCCAGACGCGCTGAAAGCGTAGGGCACGCTAGCAACGTGCCCTATGCTTTCAGCGCATCTGTGAGACGCACTCGCCGCCCCTCGATGCGTAAGCGGCCCTGGGCAAACCACTGGATCGCTTGCGGATAGGCTTCACACTCCGCAGCAAACACGCGCGCCGCCAAGCTCTCTGGCGTATCGTCATCAAGGACCGGCACGACGCGCTGGGTCACGATTGGACCGTGATCGTATTCGTTATCGGCGAAATGCACGGTGCAGCCGGACACCTTTACGCCGCGCTCCAGAACAGCGCGATGAACCGCCAGACCGTAATAGCCCTTGCCGCAAAAGGCCGGAATCAAAGCGGGGTGGATGTTCAGGACACGATTGTGGAAATCATCAGGGATGTGCAACAGCTGGAGGAAACCGGCCAAACAGACGAGATCGACGTCGGCCTCCCGGCAGTGTCCAAAAATACGCTCGCTGAACGCTTCGTGCGAAGGACAAGATTTCCGTTCGACCACGAAGGCGGGGATGTGGGCCTGGCGGGCGCGAGTCAGTCCGAAGGCATCAGCTTTGTTGGAAACCACAACGGCGATTTCTGCGCGGAGGATGCCCTCGGCAATGCGGTCGAGGAAGTTTTGTAACGTGGTGCCGTTGCCGCTAAGCAGGACAGCCAAGCGAATGGGATCGTGCATGAGAGGCCTCGTTGTTGCTTTTTGAAGTTGTGCATTCTCAGGTTAAGGGTAAGTATCTCCTTCGAATGTGAATGAACTGGAAGAAGTCCTCCATAAACTCGACATCGAACCCGCTAACGTATATGGACTGCACGGAGTACTATATGAGTTTTTCCCACCTTTTGTCGGTAAGCGCTCCGCGCTTGTGGCCGTTCTCCTCAGCAAGCGGATGCCGGAAACGCACACGAGCGAGGCATCAAGTCACTGCGACCGGGTTGATCATTGCCCTGGGGAGGTGGGGCGTTATATGCTTGAAGAATGGTTGCTCAGCGAAAATGCTCCTGAAAATCAGCGGATTCCCGGCATGGCCCTGGCAGCTATTCTTGGTGAAGGCAATGCCGCACGAATGTTGGGTGTATCACGATACTATCTTAACCCCGAGACGGGCATGGCGGAGTTCGCCTTGGTGGTGAGCGATGCCTACCAGCGTCAGAGATTAGGCCGTCATCTGATGCAGCGCCTGATTGCCATCGCTCGGGAACGCGGGGTCAAGCGTCTTGTTGGGCAGGTGCTTGCCGAGAATCGGCCCATGCTCGACTTACTGCGTTCGCTAGGTTTTTCACCTTCAACGCCTGTCGAAGCTCAGGTCATCCCAATGGAACTGGTTCTTGCGGAGGCAGGTTTCCAAGCCAACGGAAGGACGTTTCTTTAGGCGTCCTTCGTGTGTTTCTTTTCCGCTCAGGGTCCCCCTTCAACTGTGCGATTTAGCACACCGCTGGGACAAGCAGTATACTGGCGCTGCTGCCTGTAAGAGACGGAATACCCGAAACATCCCCTTTTCAAAGCCGTTTACGCGAGCCAGTTCCCCCTTCTCTCTCAACGTTCGGCACAATATTTGCTTAAATTTAAGATTAATTAGATATCTTTGTCCACAACGCGAGGTTTGCTCTTATGCGTACCACGGCAGAATGGATTGACGGTCAAGTACAGATCCCAGAACTTTTGCGCGCTGCGCCGCAGGTGCGGCCGGTGCTGGACCGCTATGGACTGAAAGGCTGCGGCGGGCCGATGGGACCGGCAGAATCGCTAGCGTTTTTTGCGCGCGCTCATGAAGTTTCCTTGCCGCGTTTGCTGGCGGAATTGCGTGAAGCAGCGCAGCCAGTCCCCCACCCCCTTCCCTTACCCTTGACCGACGAACCTTCGCGCAGCGATACCATCTATCGACCGTTCTTTAAGGCGGGCATCGTGGTAACGCTGAGCTTGGGTGCTGTATGGGGCGCGTACTTACTCGTCCGCATCGCCTTGAGCGGCTCGTTCACGGCCGCCGGATTGCACGAAGTCAACGCTCACGGTCACGCCCAGATTTTCGGCTGGGTGGGATTGTTCGTCATGGGCTTCGCCTACCAGGCTTTTCCTCGCTTTAAACATACGACGCTGGCCCATCCCAATCTGGCGCTGGTTAGTTTCGCACTGATGCTGGCCGGCGTCGTTGGACGCTCCTTGCTCGAACCCTTGGCCGGCGTGATGACATGGGCAGGGCCGACCGCCGTCGCTGCCTCAATGCTGGAAGTGATTGCCATTATCCTGTTTATCGGTATTCTCGCGGCCACATGGCGATCCGCTGGCAAGCCGCTGGCCTTCTACGACTACTACATCCTCAGTTCCCTGGCATGGTTCTTCATGCAAGCGATTTATGAGACCATCTACTTCGCCGCCACTCTGGAAGCGAGCGGACGCGAAGAGTTGATTGGGCTGGTAGCGACCTGGCAGGGCGCGCTACGTGACATGCAGATCCACGGTTTTGCCTTACTGATGATCTTGGGCGTCAGCCAGCGCATCTTCCATCATTTCTACGGTCTGCCGGCGCCAAATCAGCGACTGAGCCTCACCGCCCTGATCTTCCTCAATGGTGCTATCCTCGGTGAAGTGCTGGGCTTGATCCTGCACTCCGGGGGCGGCTTCATCTGGATCGGAGGGTGGTACGCCTCCGTCCTGGTACTGACGGGAACGATTGCGGTTTTGGTGTGGAACTGGCACATTTTCGGCGCGGCGGAAGATCCGGATCGTACCTTGAAGTTCCTCCGCGCGGCTTACTCCTGGCTGCTGGTATCACTGGCCATGCTTGTCCTGCAGCCCCTGCATCAGCGCATCCTGATCCCGTGGCTGGCCTCCGACAGCGAAGCGGCATATCTCCACTTCTCACATGCGTACTTTGGCGCCACTCGCCATGCCATCACCGTCGGCTTCATCAGCTTGATGATCGTCGGCGTCGCCGCCCGCGTCGTGCCCACGCTCAACGGTGTCGATCCGCGCACGCTCCCCAAACTCTGGGTTCCGTTCCTGCTCCTCAACACTGGCTGCGCCTTGCGGGTCGTCGGTCAAACACTGACAGATTTCATCCCGATGGCATTTCCCATTACAGGTATCAGTGGGGTGCTGGAAGTGCTGGGGCTGACGGTGTGGGGCATTCACTTGTGGCGGATTATGTCTGGAAGCTTCGCTCGTGAGATGCCCGAGATGCCAGCAAGTACAAACGCGGATGGCGTCATCACCGAGACGGATCGCGTCGGCGCAGTCCTGGATCGTTATCCAGCTTTGCTGGATACGTTCCTTGCCTTTGGTTTTCGGCCTCTCGCCAATCCGTTGTTGCGGCGAATGATGGCGCGGCACATCACCATTGCCTCGGCGTGCCGCCGTCTGGGTGTGGCGGTAAAGCCCTTTATCGCGGCCCTCAACGAATCCCGCTCGCAGCAAGCGGAGCTTGCAACGCCACCGCACTCTTGGGATGACTCAGGTGAAAGGAGAGACAACAATGTTTGAGCGCGTGATCCTTCGCGCCACGGAAAGGGAGTTGGAAGGACAAGTCTTCGTGCTGGAAGACGGAACGACCTGTACCCTGGGGCGATCAAGCGAATGCTCGTATCGCCTGCCCGATATGTTTTACATGGTTTCTCGGCGCCACTGCCGGATCAAGGTATCCGCGCCCTTTGTCCGCATTCAGGATCTGGGGAGCCTCAACGGCACCTACGTCAACGGCGTTAAGATTGGCCAGCGTGGCAAGGAACAATCGTGCGAGGAGGTGGTCGAAGCGGAACAGGCGGAATATCCCCTGTGGGATAGTGATGAGCTTCGCATTGGTCTTCACGTTTTTCGGGTAGAATTCATGCCACCTCCCCCTTGCGCCGAGGCCGAGGTTCGCGCTCCAGAGAGCCTCTGGAGCACCTGCTGCCCAGCCGGCCATTAGAAGCGGCGGTAGTCCATTTACTATCAGCCGAGCGGTCGTGTCTTGGACTTCCCCACGATTAGTATACACTCCTTAACGGTACACTCCTTAACGGAGTGTATACTCACTCTGGGAGGTCCAGCAATGGTGAAAACACGACGCACCTACACACCTGAATTCAAGACAGAGGCTGTCAAGCTCGTCACCGCGCAGGGTTACTCCGTCGCCAAAGCCGCACGCTCCCTCGATATCTGTGCGAATCTCATCCGCAACGGGAAGCAAACCCTTGAAGTTCAGGGCGAACACGCCTTCCCCGGCCGCGGCAAGCGCTCTTCCTTCGAGGAGGAGCATTGTCGCCTCCACGCGGAGAATAAACATCTCTCGGCAGAGCGAAACATCCTAAAAAAAGCGGCGGCATTCTTCGCCAGGGAGGCGACAGGATCTACCGCTTTATCGACCAACATGCGGCAGGATGCCTGTTATTCCCTTGGAGAGAAGAAGGGGAAGAGGGTCTTCTCATGATCGGTGAAGCTTTTTTTCAGCGCTGTTTCTATCCTGTCGTCTTCGTGTTTTTGGCCGTCTGTACGGGAAATCGTGTCAGCGGATCTGGCAAAGCCCCGGAAGAAACCGAGAAAGCTCGGCAACCCACACGCGTGCTGGCAGTCGATGCTTTCCAACACTATGTTGAGCACTTCAATAAGATGGAGGAGGAGAATGTCGTCAACCTTATTCCCAATGCACGGGCCTGGGAATGGATGAAGGAGAATGTCCCGGCGTTTGAATGTCCAGACAAAGATTTCGAGGAAATTTACTGGTATCGCTGGTGGACCTACCGCAAGCACATCCGCCAGTTCCCCGATTATATTGCCATTACTGAGTTTCTCACCTACCCCAGGCCCGTCAGCAGTGCCGTAGGCCATCACCTCCTCGAAGGCCGCTGGCTTCACAACAATCACTATCTCAATCAGGACATTCTCTATTGGCTGCACGGAACGGATGGCAAACCGCATGACCGTCAGAAGTATAGCAGCTGGACGGTGTGGGCAGCCTATCAACGGTTCCTGGTTAACCAAGACCGGGAGTTCCTCGTCGCCCGGCTCGACGACTTTCTCCGGGACTACCAGGAGTGGGAGCGGAAGAGACAAGGACCAGAGGGACTTTTCTGGCAATACGATGTGCGCGATGCTATGGAGGAGTCGATTAGCGGGTCGCGGACAGCCAAGAATCTTCGCCCGAGCATCAACAGCTACATGTACGGCAATGCCCGAGCCATCGCTGCCGTCGCTACCCTGGCTGGTAAGCCGGGCGTCGCCCGCATCTACGAGGAAAAGGCAGCGGCCCTCAAGAAGCTCGTTCAGGAAAAACTGTGGGACCGGCAGGCCAGGTTCTTCAAGGTGCGTCTGGAGAACGGCCAACTGTCGGATGCCCGCGAAGCGATTGGCTTTCTGCCCTGGTACTTCGATCTACCTGACAGGGGATACGAAGCGAGTTGGGCCCAGCTGATTGACCCGAGGGGCTTCTGGGCCCCCTTTGGTATTACGACGGCAGAACGGCGCCACCCCCGGTTCCGCACGCACGGTTCTGGGCATTGCGAGTGGGACGGGGCCGTCTGGCCGTTCGCCACGTCCCAGACGCTGACAGCCTTGGCCAACGTACTCGATCACTACCCGCAGCCCTATGTCAACCGGCAGCATTACTTCGATGCCTTGAAAACATATGCGAAGTGTCAACACCGCAACGGCCAGCCCTACATTGGCGAGTACCTCGATGAGAAGGACGGAACCTGGCTCAAGGGCGATGCGGAGCGCAGCCGCTATTATAATCACTCCACCTTCTGCGATTTGGTCATCACTGGCCTCGTGGGACTGCGGCCGCGATCCGATCAAGTCATCGAGGTGAATCCCTTGTTGCCGATGGGGCAATGGGACTGGTTCTGTCTGGACAACCTTCGCTACCACGGCCGGCTGCTCACGATCCTGTGGGACCGCACCGGGCAAAAGTATGGCCGAGGGGCCGGACTGACCGTGTTGGCCGATGGCCGGCGCGTCGCCCATGCGGCGGAGTTGAAGAAAGTAAGGAGTGAGGAGTAAGGAGAAAACGAACAAGGCGAAAACAAACTAACGGCAGCGATTTATCAACAAGTTGATGCAGTCTCATACCGAACGGGAATCCTACCGTAAGGCGTTTGAGACTACGATGCAGCTGTTCGAGCGTTCCCAAAGCTAACGGAGCGCCCCGTAGGGCAAGCGGCCCGCTTGCCTGAAAATAAGCAAACGGGTCGCTTGCCCTACGGTTGTGTCTGTCAGTCCTTATTTTCGTGGCGGATGCGGAGAGCAATGTAGGGTTTGCCCGGCAATGTAATTTTCGGAGTCTTCACGCAAATGTAGGTGTACTTGTCCCCGGGGCTGGCCTCGAAAATCCCTGGCACCGGTGTGACCGTCATCTCCCAGGTATCGATCACCTCGACGCGAAACTTCACAAGACCTCCCAGACCGGCCGCCGGTAGCGTGAAGGTCCATTCGCGGGGACAGTCCTTGCCCAGGTAGACGAGGTAGAACTCACCCCTTTTGCCAGCGGTACGCACGTCCTGCCACTTATCAATCGGCTCCAGACCTTCCGGCGGCCCCTGTTCCAGGATCTTACGCAGAAAAGCAATCCGCGCTGGACTGCGGCCACGAAGGACGCCTCCCTTGGACCACCATAGCACGTCTTGGGGATGGCGGTAGGTCTCGCCATGACCGACGTAGACGCCGGCAATCGCCCCCTGCCAAAAACGATGGACCAACTCCTGGGCACTCAGGTTGCCCCAGCGCGGCTCGATGTCTCCCTCGTACTTGACCTCGTCGAGGACGATCGGCTTGCGGTAGACATCGCGGTACAGGACCGCCCGGCCGAAGTCGGCGACAGCCGAGCCATTCTGCAGGCTGACATGCGTCACCCACGGCTGGGTGTGGTTATAAAGACGCGAACCGTTGTGAATCGAGCGGAGGTGGCCGTAAGGATCCGCTTTGATGACTACCTGAAAGAGGCGGTCCCAGTCGGCCTCCGTCTTCTCTCGGAGGAAATCATACTCGTTGGCCAGTGACCACCAGACATTGCGGTAGGCCGCCAGGCGGGCAAGCACGTAACGCAGGTAGCGGTCATCCACAGCCGCCGCCATACGGTCGAAGCCCCAGTGGCCCTTGTCGTAGGGATGAAAAAGGATCAGATCCGCTTCAATACCCAGATCACGGAGTTGTCCAATCCGTTTTTCCAGGTGACGAAAGAAGTCGGGGTTGAAGCGTGCGAAGTCCCAGGCACCTGGGGCGCCGACGAAGGGATAGCGAGCAGGTTCGCTCCGGTTGTAGGCGTACCATTTAGGGAAGATGCACATACGCAGCTTGTTGAACGGTGCTGTCTTCAAGGTGACCAGGGTCTGTTCTTGAAGTGACTCGTCCTGATGCACCCAGGCGTAGCAGGTAGTGCCGATAGGGAAAAAAGGGGTGCCGTCGGCGTAAGCGAAGTGGTAAGTGTTGCGCACTCGTACCGGACCGTGATTGCCGGCCGCCGGCCGAGTCACAGTGACGCTTCCCCTCTTATCATTCAACTCGGCACGGTTGCTCCTGGTCCGATAGTGCCACTCCCCTTGTTTGTCGGGCATGAAGCGAATGCGATACACTCCGCCGCCATCGTAGAACCCTGCCACTACAACAGATCTGTCCCCCTGCGTGAACTGGGCGGTCAACTCTACTTCAAGGAACGGATTGCCGGAATCCGGCCCAGGCAAGGTGATTTCCCAAAGCCCCCACTGCTCGACCGTGCCCCCGTGAAGACAACAGGGAGGCCAAAGGACTAACCCCAGAGTTACAGAGGACACAAAGAAAAAAGCCAAAGAATGAAGACCCCTTTTAAGCTTTTTTAATCTTGTAAACATCTTGCGCTTTTCCTCTCTGTCTCTGTGTCCTCTGTGACTTTGGATCAGTCCTTTGACCCCCTTGCCAACGGCATCCATACGGTCAT
>JAJPHU010000352.1 GCA_021325115.1 Planctomycetota bacterium
AGGGCTTTCCGGCTGGCGTCCCCAAGCAGAATCTGGGAATGCGAACGGAAAATCGGCTGAATACTTGGGACGAGCTGACATTTCCCCCTCTGGTGGGGGAGGGTTCAAGTAGGGGAGCAGAACTCTCTGGTCCACTTGCTCTTTCCCTCACTCCCAGCCCTCTCTCCCAAGAGAGGAGGAAGGGGGGCCGGTAGCCCTTACGTTCAGCCTTTGAATATTACCAAAGATATCTTCATTATCTAAAATAAAGATCCCGAAATAACGTTTTGACGAACGGACGGCATCCGCTGGCTGGTGGAGCTGGCACCAGTCAGCGAATGCCGTCCGTTTGCTGCTACTTCGTATACTCAATCCACATCGGCGAAGCCCAGGCCAGTTGGCCGTCTTTCTGCCGCACACGGACGTAATAATAGTGGATGCCGGCTTGCGGCTTGGGATCTTCCCATTTACCCTTGTACTCAGCGCCATTGGTATCCTCGGGCCGCAGCGTCTCGATGACCTCGCTATCCCTGAGTATATCGATGCCATCCAGCGGGGCCGTGCCGACGACATGCATAGTTAGCACCGGCGCTTCGTTCGTCTTGAACTCATCGCCCATGATGTGATCGCCACAGCGGACATTGAGAATGATATTGTCCGTGGCGCCGTAACAATGGCGCTGCTTGAGCGCGTTCAGGATACCGGCGCGATCGTGTTTCTCGGCCACGGCCACGCAGTAGGAAATGTGCGTGGACCAGTGATCGCTCGATGATTCGAAACCGAGACGATACCCCTTGGCCAAGGCAAGATTGATGTAGCCTTTGGGATACCAGCCGGCGATGTTGGCGCGTTTCTTGCCGCTCTTGACATCATCGCTCTTGGGATCATAGCCGGCCCGCGGCGCGCCCTCCATCTCGTAAGAATTACGATCGCCCTGGTAGATTTCGACGATCGGCTCGACTTTGGGATCATTATCGCGCCAATCGGTGCCCATGCCGGTGGCGCTGGTATGGGCAGCAGTGATGCCGTCGAATTCTCTCAGATAGCGATAGAGCATCTTGGTATCGTCGGCATGGATACCGGCGACGCGCTTCCGGGGATCCGGCTCGGCCAGACGCGGCAGGGTACGGACGCCGCGCTGCACAAACAGGCAATTGCGATGGCCGTGCGGATAGCTGACGCTGCGCTCATAGCAGAAAATCGGTGTAAAGCGATCTTTAATATAATAGGCGTCGGTCAGCTTCTGCGTCAGCCACCAGGTATATTCGCGGCCGGCGCCGTTGTCGTGATCTCCGTTGCCGATCCAGTCCAGTGCCGCCGCGTCGATGGCATAGCGAAACATGTCCTCCAGCGAGCCGTCGGCGCCGCCATCCCAAGAGATTTCCGTGTGCCGATGGAACTCGCCGCGCAAGAGCTGGTATTTCTTACCGCCGGCCTCGATGCGATAGGCGCGGATGCGTTTCACGTCCTCCGCTTCCTTCCGGCCGGCCTGAGGATCTTTGCGGCCCGGATTGTGCGGCACCAGCTTCGGTTCGACCGGCGCGCCGGGCAGATCGAGATAGCTGACGTAAAGGCGATTTTGCACCGCGTTGGGGGTGGTCCAGCGGCCATCAGTGTTGTGGATGATCACTACACCCCCGGAAGCGTGCGGCAACACCACGGGACGTGAGTCGAGCAGTCCATCGGAGTGATGCACCTCAATCGGCTCACTCCAGTGATCGCCGTCCAGCCGGCGAGCAAAGGTCAACCAGCAGCTGCCGGGATGCGATGTGTAGCGCGAGCCGAAATTCTGGCGATAGGTAAGCCACAGACGTCCTTTGCCGTCGAGTCCAATGCGCGGATAGGCATAGCGCGTGGCCGATTCGTTGTGATGGACCACGTCCGGCCCTAACTGGGCACCCGGATTGCCGACCTTTGAAGTCGGCAATTCGGCCGCCGGCCGTTTCAGCTTGCCGTCGGTATCCAGACAAACGATGCGGACAGAACGATCGCTGTAGAGTGGATCGCCATCCTTGGCCAAAGCACCAGAATCCTTGCCCCATTTCTCCGGCCCTTCCTCGTAAGCAATCCACAAGCGGCCCTTGGCGTCGTAGCAGATGGAGGGCCGTGCCTCGAAGCGAGGCGAAGCAGCAACCAAGTTCACTTTGCCCTCTTCTTTGGATGCCCTCTCGTGAACCTCTATATCGTAATCGCCATTCCGGTAAACGTCCGAGGCGCTGGCTATCTCTCCATTGGGTCCAGCCGTGATGGCCGGGCACCACTCGGGCGCCGCAGATTGCCATGCTTGATGATGCCGGCATATTTGTCCTTGTTGATCCGTCGCGGCCACAGGATTCAGTGCCGGCTCGCTGCCTGTGAGTTTCGTTTCTTTCCCCAGCGTGTTCTGGTGCGCGTCAATGGTTCGCTGATAGACATCGTACTTGCCTTCTCGATTCGCACTGTAAAGCACGAAAACTTTCCCATCTTTCTCCACCGCAATGGCACATCTCACCAGGTCTTCCTTCGGTCCGGTGAGCGCCAGCGGCTCGCTCCATTGGCCATCTCTGTAATATTTGACGAACAGCTGATCGGCGAATTCAGGAGTATACAGAGATTTGAAATCGCTTGGCTGCTCCTGGAACTGCTTTTGCTCGATGCGGCGGCTTTCATCGCGGACAGTGTAGCTGATATACGCCACCCAGAGCGTGCCATCGGGACCGTAGGCGGCGGCGGGGAAATCGTCCTCGGTCTTGCCGGAAGTCAGCGGCGTGGCTGTGGTGACAAGCCGCACACGCGCTTTGCCGCCCCACAGCTCTTGCGTGTGTCCGGCCAGCACGTCTTTCAATTTCACTTCGGCTTTCTCCGCGCCCTTATGGGCCGTGGTGATGGTTAAACTCGCGTTGTCCTGGATGTCGCTCAGATGCAGGACCACGCCAACGGTGGCGACGCCCTCCCGCGCACGCACAGCCGGGTTGCGCGGCGGCACGCGCAACCCCCAATGCGACGAGACCTCCCAGCGATCCGGACCACTCAGCTTGTCATCGGGACGGAAACGATAGCCTTCCCGATGCACTACCTTGGCCCCGTTGACGATGGCGCGACCAGACCATTGGGCCGGCTGTTTGTCTTTGGTGCCCATTTCGATCAACACGGCGGCGGGCGGGCGCTCCTTGGCCCC
>JAJPHU010000351.1 GCA_021325115.1 Planctomycetota bacterium
CGACGACGTTCTGCATTCACGCTGATCGAGTTGCTGGTGGTGATTGCCATCATCGCGATCCTCATCGGGCTGCTGCTGCCGGCCGTGCAAAAGGTGCGCGAAGCAGCAGCACGTACGCAGTCCATTAACAACCTGAAACAATTGCTCCTGGCCATCCACATGTATGATGAGACGCTGGGCGCTCTTCCTCACAACGGAACCTGGAATTACACCTGCTGGGATTGGGGTCCTCCTTGGACCGATAATCCGCCCCGTCCCGCCATGGCCCCTGGATGCAGCTGGATTTACAAGATTTTTCCCTTTATCGAGCAGCAGAACCTGTACAACAATTGGGGAACACCGCCAGCTTATCCGGGTTATTCTACTACAGTCAAGACGCTCATCGATCCGGGGCGACCCAGCAATGGGTTGTCTACAGTCCCGTTTAATCCGGCGGACATCGGTACTTACCAAACCAATACGTCCTCCATGTATCGAGCTGGCCCGATAACCGATTACGCGGCCAATTCCACGGTTATCGGTTCTGGTTTAAACACGTACGGACCACAAAGCGCACCTACTTTCGAGCCGAATTGGACCGGCCCCTCGAGCACCTGGATCACCTTTCCCTGGCGGATTGGCAAGATGCCCGATGGCACTTCCAACACGATTTTGGCCGGCCTCAAGGCACTCCACACCAATGCCTATAACGTCCGCGGCCAGGAATATTTTACGGCATCAAACGGGACCCAAGTAAACACAGACGATGACCCCGTTGCCTGTGCTGGCCCGGACAGCATGGGGCTTGTGCGCAGCTGTACGCCGGACAGTGTCTGGTACATGGCCGGTCCCATGAACACCTCCCAGCCGGATGTTACCTTTATCCCCGGTAATAACTATGGGGTCAATCCGGGGTGGACGAGTTGGTTCTCCAGCACTTTCCAGGTCGTCAAAGACTTCCCTTGGCCCGGATACGATGGCGTCTGGAATCGCTGGGGTGGTCCGTACATCGGTGGAAGCCCGCTGGGCATGGCTGATGGCAGCGTTCATATAGTGTCGTACTCTACCTCTAACATCATCGTCATCGGTATGACGACTCCCGCTGGCGGTGACGTGTTTGCCGACCCCTGGTAAGTGCTCCTGACAACATTTGTCTTTGCATCCGGCGGCATCGCCGCGGATGAGTCGGCGAAGGGCCGGTGTCAGCCGGTCTTTCGCCGACAAATGCCTACTTCCCATAACACACTCCTGTGGTGGTTTTTGTTTCCTTTTTCCCAAAAGGTGGATTATGATACTCTCCTTTCGTACCCTCCTCGTCGTCTTGGCGCTAGCCGGCTTCTTATGCGGTTGCAACTCAAAACCGTACAAGGGGCCGACGGTTGATGCTTTCACAGGACGATTGACTCACGAGGGTAAACCCGTCCGTTTCCCAGATGATGAGAAAATTATCCTGCGCTTGTTCTTTCACGAAAAGGGTGGGATGATGGGTATACCCATTCAACAGGATGGGACTTTCCAGATCGGTTGGATGCCGCTGGGTACGTATTCGGCGGTACTGATCCGGCAGAAGACAGGCTCCAGGGGAGGCCAGATCATGCATAACATTCCCGGTAATTTCAAGATCGAGGAAGGCAAGACGGAATACACGATCGAGCTAGGGCCCCAGTGGAAGCCGTGATCGCATCCATGCAGACTTATGTCGCGATCGGGCAATTTCAAGAGAGGACCTTGGCTATGGAGCCAAAAATCAGGGGCTTACAGCAAGTGTGCCAAAGCACATGTGTTTGTCGCAACTACCTGCATTGCAAGTTCTTGTGGCGTTTGCTCTCGAGGGACATGGCCAGAAAGCGATTACCGAGCCGGAGTGGCAGTTGACGGCTGAGGCAGTCAAGGAGCGGGTTCACCGTATACCAGGGTTACGAGCAAGTAGAACTTTTCAAACCAAAGGTCGCTTGATCTTGCACTGATGCAACCCCCCTCGCCAAAATCTGGTGGCACACTCCTCCTGTCATCTCGCCTTGCGTCGTTTTCCCCCAACAACTAAACTGCGCTTTTCGGGCCGTGGGGCGCCGCCGGTGGGGATCTACGCAGAAGGTTGATTGGGAATGCATTACGACGCCAGCAATCCTCTTATTATCCAGAGCGATCGTTCCATCCTGGTCGAGGTTGACAATCCCCGCTATACCGAGGCCCGCGATGCGCTGGCGCCATTCGCCGAGCTGGAAAAAAGCCCGGAGCACATTCATACCTATCGTCTGACGCCGTTGTCGCTGTGGAACGCGGCCGCCGCTGGCATGAGTGCCCAGGCCATGCTCGACGTGCTGGACCGCTACAGTAAGTTCCCGTTGCCGTCTAACCTCGCCGCTGACATCCGTGAGTTGGTTAGCCGCTATGGCCGTGTCAAACTGGAGCGGGTGGCCCGGCAGGGGAAAGAACAGACTCCTCCCTCCTCGCTCCCCCCTCTTAGGCTGGTATGCGATGATGTGCCGCTGCTGGAGGAGTTGGCCCGCCAGCCGCGGTTGCGCGATTATCTCGGCAAACGGATCGATCGGCACAGTTTTTTGATCGAACCTGGCCATCGCGGCGTGCTGAAGCAGGCGCTCATCGCCATCGGCTATCCAGCGGAAGATCTGGCCGGCTACACCGAAGGCGCCCCCTTGCCGATGCGCCTACGCAGCTTGACACGCTCCGGTTTGCCCTTTCATGTGCGTGATTATCAGCGCGATGCTGCGGATATCTTCTATGCCGGCGGCGATGTGCGTGGCGGCTCCGGCGTCATTGTCTTGCCCTGCGGCGCTGGCAAAACCATCGTCGGCATCGCTGTCATGACCTTGATGCAACGCTCCACACTGGTGCTGACCACCGGCATCACCGCTGTCAAACAATGGCGCCGTGAAATCCTCGAACGCACCGATTTGACCGAAGACCAGGTTGCTGAATATACCGGCGAAACGAAAGACATCGGCCCTGTAACGCTGGCCACCTACCAGATTTTGACATATCGGCCGGACAAGAGCGAAGAGTTTCCGCATTTTCAACTGTTCGACCAGCGCGATTGGGGCCTCATCATCTACGATGAAGTTCACTTGCTGCCGGCGCCGGTGTTCCGCGTGACGGCGCAGATCCAGGCGCGGCGGCGACTCGGCCTGACGGCGACGCTGGTGCGTGAGGATGGCCGCGAGGCCGATGTGTTCAGCCTCATCGGACCGAAGAAATATGATGTCCCCTGGCGTGAATTGGAGACGAAAGGCTGGATTGCTGAAGCGACCTGTGCTGAGATTCGCGTGGCCATGCCGGAGCCGCTGCGTATGGAATACGCCGTCGCCGAGTGGCGCCACAAATACCGCATTGCCAGCGAGAACCCCGCCAAAGACGATGTTGTCGCCTGTCTCCTCGACCGCTATCCTGACAGCCGCGTGCTTATCATCGGGCAATATCTGAAACAACTGCGGCAACTGCGCAAGCGCTTCAACATCCCGCTCATCACCGGCCAAACCAGCAACAGCGAACGCGAAGATCTGTACGACAAGTTTCGCAAAGGCGAAGTGCGTTCGCTGATTCTCTCCAAGGTAGGCAACTTCGCTCTCGACCTGCCGGATGCCAACGTGTTGATTCAGGTCTCGGGCACGTTCGGCTCGCGGCAAGAAGAAGCTCAGCGGCTGGGGCGCATCCTGCGGCCCAAGAGCAGCGGCGAGGCGGCCCATTTTTATACCCTGGTCAGCCGCGATACCCGCGAGCAGGATTTCGCCCATCATCGCCAACTGTTTCTGACGGAGCAGGGCTACAGCTATCGGATTCTCGACGGGGCAGAGATGCTGGAAGAAACCCGCGCGGCTGGATAATTAACCGCCAAAAACGCCAAGAGAACCAGGACAAAAAAGAGAGCAAAAAGATAAATAATCAGAAACATGTGGTTAATTGGTAAGATTTTTATTGGTTCCTTTTCGTTTTTTCTTGGCGTCTTTGGCGCCTTGCTGGTCCAGGGAGAGGGGGGATACCGCCATGTTGAATGATCCCATTCGTCCTGCTTCGGGGGCTCGTATTCCGGTGAAGCTGCATCGCCGCGTCTGCCTGGTGCAGACGGAAGACGGCGTACTGGCCGAGGAGTTGCTGGCCCGCAAGAAACTGGCTCAGGACATCGTAGGCCGATTAACGGATCGCGTCCTGCTTATTCGACCGGGCCGCGTCGAGATGGTGATCCAGGAGTTGCACAAAATGGGTCACACCCCCCAGGTTTTCCATCCTACCAGCCCGCAGCGCCAGCAAGGGTAAAATGTCTGCTATCGATGCTTCCTATTGGTCCGAGTTACAGCGACACGCCCTGGCCAGCTACGATGAAGCGCTGCTGCGTCAGGTAGCTGCACGTCTGGTCAAGCCGCGCAATCAGTGGCCGGCTGCCGACCTCATCGAACGCAGCGCTGCCGCCATAGCTAATCCCGTACTCATCGACCGCCGTTTCCAAGATCTGACGCCGCCCGCTCGCCGGGTGCTGGCTCTGATCGGTCACAGTCGGCAACCCTACTGGGATCTTGGCAATCTCGTCGAGCTGACCCTCGCACTGGGACACAGTGATGGACTGCAACCGGTATTGGAACTGCTCGAAGCGGGGATGCTCTATCCTGGTCTAAGGCATCCGCGAAGCAACAAAACACCGAGTTCCAATGGCGTTTCTTCTTCTCACCCGTCCGCCGGGCCAGCAAGGGGAAAGCTCAAAAGTTTCGAGCAATGGATGGCAGCGCCGGGGCCAGAGGGGCTGTTGGTGTTTGCGCCGCCGGCCATCGCGGCTCGCGCCCTGGGCGAAGATCTCGGTTTGCCCGATCTCTCCGATTCACCCGCTGCGTCCGCAAGGGATACTCTTGCGAACGCAGCGGGCTGGCAGGAAACCGATGGTCTGGAGTGGCTGCTGCGCCTGGCTGTGCTATGGCAGCAGGTATCCGCCGCGCCGTTGCGATGCACGCAGCAAGGCGAGTTCTTCAAGCGCGATTTCGAGCGGTTGGGGCAAGATGCCTTGCTCAATGCAGCGCCGGCGGATCGCTTGGCGGATGTCCCGGACGCGGCGTTTCTGGCTATCGCGCTGGCCGAACAAGAGGGCATTCTCACCGATAGCGACGGCGAGTGGCGAGCGGGACCGCTGCCGACAGTATGGGAAAAAGGCTTGGCGGCGACGCTGGAAGCGTTGTGGACCGATCTACCCCGGCTGTCAGCATGGAACCCCCTGGACGGCTGGCGCGGTTTCGCGGCCCAGACAGGCAATCCTTTCCCTTCGGCGTACCTGCTCGCCTTCTTATTGCTGGCGCGTCTGCCCGAAGACGCCTGGGTGCATCCAGAGACGATCGAACAATGGATCCTTACGCAACATCCCTATTGGGCGAACGAATCGCTGCGTCCATCGCGGCAGAAGCCGTGGCTGGAAACCTTTCTGCTCGGCGTGGCTTACCAGCTGCGGCTGGTGCAAGTAATGCCCCCGCCTGTATCCCCTTCTGGAACGGGGCCAGATCCAGAGGGAGGCGGCTGGCGAGTACGGCTGTCGCCGACGGGCCGCTGGCTGCTGGGATTGACAGAAGCCCCGAACCTGGAGACGGTTCATACGCAAACGCTGCTGGTGCAGCCGAACTTGCAGATCATTGCCTATCGCCAGGGTTTGACGAGCAGCCTCATCGCTCGTCTGACGCAGTTCGCGGCCTGGGAGGGATTGGGCGCCGCTTGCACGTTGCAATTGCAGCCAGAGACGGTCTACCGCGCGCTCGAAGCCGGACAGTCATTTGACAGCATCCGCCGGACACTGGAGCAGCACAGCACCCGCGGCGTGCCGCCGGCCGTGCTCGATTCGCTGCGAACCTGGTCGAACAAGCGCGACCGCATCACCGTCTATTCGTCGGCGACGCTCTTGGAGTTCGGCAGCGCTGAAGATCTCAACGAAGCGTTGGGACGTGGTCTGCCAGCTGCTCGACTTTCAGATCGCTTGGCCGTGGCCGCTAGCGAGGAAGCGATCGAGTTTCGCCATTTCCGTCTGACCAGCACGCGCGACTATGCCTTGCCGCCGGAAAAGTGCGTCCAGGTCGAGCCGGACGGCGTGACGCTATCGGTGGACGGGGCGCGTTCGGACCTGCTACTGGAAACGGAATTGCCGCGTTTCGCCGAGCTGATCGGCAATTTCTCCACCGGCCGGCGCCAATATCGCCTCACGCCGGCATCGCTAAGTGCCGCCCGAGCAGCGGGAATGACACGGACAATGCTGGAAATGTGGTTCCATCAGCGTGCCGGCCAACCGCTGCCGCCAGCGGCGCGGTTGTTGATGACCGCCGGCGAGGCAGAAGCGCCGCATCTACGACATCATCTGGTGCTGCACGTCGCTGACGAAGAAATGGCCGATGGACTGATGCAGTGGCCGCAAACACGTGAATGGATCGAAGAGCGCCTGGGGCCGACAGCGTTGGTGGTGCGTCAGGAAAATGTGCCGGCGCTGTGCGAGCAGCTGCGTGCCGTCGGGATCGAGGTTGGAAACGAGGAACTGGGACCAACCGCGTAGCCAAGAGAGCAAGCAATGCCGCTTTTCGGTGCTCATCTGTCTATTGCTGGCGGTCCTCACAACGCCTTGCTTCAAGCGCAGGCCCTCGGCTGTGATTGTGTGCAACTGTTCACGCACGCGCCCAATCAGTGGAACGGACGCGAGCTGAGCGATGAGGAAGTGCGTCAGTTCCGCCGTACTTTGCGGCAAAGCCGGCTGCGCCAGCCGGCCGCGCACGATTGCTATCTGACCAATCTCGCCTCGCCGGATGAAGCGCTCTATCGCCGTTCCCTGGAAACGTTCTTGGTCGAGTTGCGGCGGGCCGAGCGATTGGGCTTGCGTTACCTGATTATGCATCCGGGAGCGCACCTGGACAGCGGCGAAGAGGCAGGCTTGGCGCGCGTTGCCGCCGCCCTCAATGAAATCCACAGCCGAATGCCGGTGTGCAAGGTCCGCGTGTTGTTGGAGACAACTGCCGGCCAGGGTAGTACGCTGGGATACCGCTTTGAGCATTTGGCCCGCATTCTATCGCTGGTATCGCAAGCGGACCGATTGGGGGTATGTTTCGATACCTGCCACGTCTTCGCGGCTGGCTACGCGCTGGCACCTGCTGCCGAGTATGAGGCAACCATGCGGGCTTTTGAGCGCACCATTGGTTTGCGCCGCTTGCGTCTCTTCCATGTTAACGACAGCCGCAAGCCGCAGGGCAGCCGTGTCGATCGGCATGCTCACATTGGCCGGGGCGAGATGGGCCTGGAACCATTCCGTCTGCTGGTTAATGATCGGCGTTTTCACCATCGACCGATGATCCTGGAGACGCCGAAGGAGGACGGAGAAGAGGGCGATATGGATGCCGTTAATTTGGCGACCTTGCGCGGATTGAGAGAGGGCGATCCATCAGGGCCACGGCCGTAAGGGAGCAATATCCCTCCACCGTTCCCTTACGACCGTGGTCCTGTTTGGCGGTCACCTGAGCATCGGCATATCCGATTCTTCCAATTCAGGAGGTTGTTCGCCCTCATCGGCAGCCAATCCAGATTTGTTCTTGATCTCGCCTTGTTTCGAGTTCTTGTGTCTTTGGGGCATATCCGGTGGGATATTGCTAATCATGAGTCCGTTTGGCTCTTGTTCCCGTTGAGCATCGGGGGTAAACCGGCTGGGCAAAAGCCAGGAGCCAACGAGGAGCAGCGCCACCGAAGCAGCCAGCGCCCAGCGGCTACGCATTAGCTCCCATCTCGTTGTCGGCCGATGAATAGTGGGACCGACGTCTCGCCGGTCCTGCCAGCGCGGCCACGGCTGCGGCAGTTGGCTTTGCATGAAGGCACGAAGCAAGCCATCAAGCTCGTCGCCGGGTTGAGAGGGAGGCGGTTCTACAACACTCATAGCATCTTCTCGTTGAGAGCGGCTTCCGCCTGACCGGAAACCGGTCTGCGGGGACTTACGGCAACTGGCCGACGCCTTGGGCCTTGAGACGTTCGGCCAAACGCTGCCGGGCACGGCTCAAGCGCATATGCACAGCCGTGGCATTGATCGACAGCATTTCCGCAATCTCCCCTGTCTCGTAATCTAGAGCGTATCGCAGCGTCAGGATCTCGCGATCCGCTTTCGGCATTTGTTCCATCGCTTCGCGCAGTTGCGCAAAGGTTTCTTCGCGTTCCAAACTTTCCAAAGGCAACGGCTGGTGAGCGGGTACGCCGTTCATCGTCTGCGGCGGATGAGTGCCGTTGCGGCGAAAGGCGCTTTTAGCATAGTCCTCAGCGAGATTGCGCGCCACCCGCAGCAACCAGGCACGCGGATTGAGAATCTTCTCGCCACCCTCCAGTTGTTTCCACAGGCGCAGGAAGGTCTCCTGCATGATGTCCAGGGCGGTATCGGCGTTCATCCACCGCGCATAGGCCAACGCCCAGACTTCGCGGCTGTGACGCTCGTACAGCGCCTCGAAGTCCGCTCGCTTGGCATCGGCCGGTGGCGGTGTTGCGCTCATAGTTCCATTATTTCATCCGCCCCCGTCCGTGGGCCAGAGGAATCCGCTGCTCGGCACCCAAAGGAAGACGAATCAACGCCGCGGAACTAACCGTTCTTTCCGCGATTCTTTTACACTGCCAGAGGGATCCGCGAGAAATCTGGATGAAGTCTGGTGGGCTTGCCGGACAGTGCCAGCGTGGTAGAATTGTTTTCGGACATGGCAACGTCTTCTAAGCAATTTGGGCTGCTGGGTCCATGGCCTTCCGGGTTGCGAGGGCTTTCCCGCGCTGCGGCTGTTCGCCAAACTGTAGGTTCGATTAGGACAACCAAAAGTAGAGAGATAACCGTAAGTCCTCGAAACAAAGCAACTTTGGCGGCGTAGCTCAGAGGTTAGAGCAGCGGCTTCATAAGCCGCGTGTCGCTGGTTCGATCCCAGCCGCCGCTATTATCAGAGAAATAAGAGGACTTACGGCCAGGGGAAGTGAAAAAATAAGGTGCTCAAAAATTTGGGGAAATCTGCAGCAAGCGCACACAGACACTTTTTTGACCCGATCGCACACGGGGAGAAAGAGGTTCTCTGGCGGCGATTTTAGGCTCACTCCCATTCGATGGTGGCCGGCGGCTTGCTGGTTATATCATAGACGACCCGGTTCACGCCTGCCACGGAGTTGACAATTCGCGCCGAGATCTTGCCCAGCAAGTCATAAGGCAACTTCGACCAATCGGCGGTCATGAAATCATCGGTTTGCACAATGCGCAATGCAATCACGTTTTCATATGTTCTCCCATCGCCCATGACACCTACAGAATGAATCGGCAGCAGCACGGCGAACGCTTGCGCCGTCTTGCGATACCAGCCCGATTGTTTCAGCTCTTCGAGCAAAATTGCATCGGCTTGCCGCAGCACACGAAGGCGGTCTGCCGTCACCGGCCCGAGGCAGCGCACGGCCAGGCCGGGGCCAGGGAAGGGGTGGCGATATACCAACGTCTCCGGCAGACCGAGTTCCAGCCCCAATTTACGCACCTCATCTTTGAACAGATCCTTGAGCGGCTCGATCAGCTCGAAGCCGAGTTCCTTGGGAAGTCCGCCGACGTTATGGTGCGTTTTGATGTTGGCGGCGGGGCCATCCACGGTGCCGCCACTCTCGATGACATCGGGATACAGCGTGCCCTGGGCCAAGAAATGAGCGCCTTCAATGTGGCGAGCCTCGTCCTTGAACACGTCGATGAAAACGTGGCCGATGCGGCGGCGTTTTTCCTGTGGATCGCTGACGCCCTCCAGCGCCTGGAGAAAACGCGCTCCGGCATCGACGATGTGCAGGTCCGCCTGAAAATGGCCAGTGAAGGTGCGCTTGACCGACTCGACTTCCCCCTGGCGCAACAGGCCATTATCGACGAAAATGCACGATACCTGCCGGCCGACGGCGCGGAGCAGCAAGGCTGCCGTCACCGAGGAATCGACGCCGCCGGACAGACCGCAGATGACACGCTTGTTGCCAATGCGCTCAACGAGGCTGGCTACAGTTTGCGATAAAAAAGAGTCGATTTGCCATAATCCCTGGCAGCCGCACACATCGTAGAGGAAATTGCGGAGGATGCGCGTGCCCTGCGGCGTGTGGCTGACTTCGGGATGAAACTGCAAACCGTAGACGGCGCGTGTGCGGTGGCGCGTGGCGGCCATGGGGCAAGTATCGGTGGAGGCCAGCGGTAGGAAATCGCCCTGCACCAGTTGCACTTGATCGCCGTGGCTCATCCACACGGTGGTCTCTGCCGACACGCCGGCAAAGAGTCCGTTGGCTTCCCGGATGCGGCAGATGGCCGGGCCGAACTCCCGGCGCTCGGCTGGCAACACTTTGCCGCCGAGCGCCTGACAGGCCAACTGCATGCCGTAGCAGATGCCCAACACCGGAATACCGAGATCGAACAGCCGCGGATCGCAGCGCGGCGCATTGGGAGCATAGACACTGGCAGGTCCGCCGGAGAGGATCAGGCCGCGCGGCTTCAGTTCCGCGACGCGTTCTGCCGGGATGTCATGGCGCACGATCTGGCAGAAGACGTTCAACTCGCGGATACGGCGAGCAATCAGCTGGCCGTACTGGGAGCCGAAGTCAAGAATCAGAATGCGTTCACTTTCCGGGGCTGCTGTCATGGTGGTTCCCCATTTACGTTAGGGAAACAGCGTCGTCCGACTCTAAGATTCTCCTAATTCTACCGCCCGCCGCGTGGCGGCCTCAACGGCATCCATCAGCGCCCCGCGCACGCCGCCACGCTCCAGGGCGTGCAAGCCGGCAATAGTAGTGCCGCCCGGACTGGCCACCATATCCTTGAGCACACCGGGATGCGTTCGTGTCTCCAACACCATCTTCGCGGCTCCCAACACTGTCTGCGCCGCCAACACCGTGGCCACATCGCGCGGCAAACCCATGCGCACGCCGCCGTCGGAGAGCGCCTCAATCATCAGATACACAAACGCCGGTCCACTGCCGGATAGACCCGTGACCGCATCGAGCAAGTGTTCAGGCAGTCGAAAGGCCACGCCGACCGCGTTCAGTAAACGATCTACCAGGGCAATGTCCTCGGCAGTGGCGTTAGCGCCAGGGCTATAGCCGGAAGCGCTGGCGCCGACCAAGCAGGGGGTGTTCGGCATGACACGGATGAGCCGGCAGTCAGAGCCGAGAGCGGCCGATAATTGCCGCAGGGTAATGCCGGCAGCGATAGAGACGACGAGCCGGCCCGTGACGTGGGGGCAGATTTCTTCCAAGAGCGCAGGCATCGACTGCGGCTTGACGGCCAGGACAAGCAGATTGCTGGCGGCAGCGACTTGGCAGTTATCGGCCACAGCGGGGCAGCCGGTCTCGGCCGTGAAGGTCTGTCGCGCCGAAGCCAAGGGATCGCTGGCTTGGCAACCGCCGGTACGGACCAGGCCGGACCGCAGCCAGCCTTTCGCCAAAGCCGTCGCCATGCGCCCGGAACCCAAAAAACCTACTTGCAACGTCGCCGATTCGCTCATGCTGCGCCGCTCCTCTGTTCGGGAAAAATGCCATCATACAGAAGCAAAGCTCTCGGCGTAAATCCGGATTGAAATAAAAAGGCTAACGGCAAACCCTGCAGAGTACGCTAGCAGCGTGTCCTGCAGGGCTTGCCGTTAGCCCTAAGGAACTGCCGAGGACGTCAAGGAAAGAGAGCAAACGGCGAGGAGAGAAAAAACTTGTCCCTTCCCGAAATGCACTTTACTTCTCTTTCTTTTCTTGGCGTCCTTGGCGTCTTGGCGGTTCGATTTTTGGATGCCGCGGTTTTATTTTTCTGTTTGGGCGGGCGGCTCCGGCTGAGTGAAGTCGACGGTTTTCCAGTCATTGGCCTGGACAGGGACAGTACGCGTTTGTTCTACCGTCTTACCGTTCTCATTCCAGCGTGCCTTGATCTCGTAACTGTAGTTCTTACCAGGCGTCAACTCCGGCGAGACAAACTCGCGCTGGGGGCCGGTCTGTGTGGTTTTGGTGCCGTTGAACCATAGCTCGGCATTCTCCGGGACAATGACCAGCAAGTGGGCCATATCATCCTTGGGCGGGGGCGGCGCCTGTGCTTGGGCAGCTGCGGTACCATATTCCTCCGGTGTGCGCGGGTAAGCGGAGCTAGAGCCGTAATAGGGATTCGCGCCGTAACTGTAGTAAGAATAGGGATAGGCGCCATACCAGCCAGCGTTGTAGCCGAGATAAGGCAAGCCATAACTACCATATAAACCATATCCATAGTATGGATAACCTAAACTATATCCATAATATGGATAGCCGAGTCCATAACGCCCGTAGCCTAAACCATAGCCCAGGCCCCATCCGTAGCCCAGGCCTAATCCGTAGCCCAGGCCGTAGATACCGAACCCATAGCGATAGCCGCGGCCGAAATACGGACTATAGCCCAAGCCGCGATAGAAGCCGGGGTTATAGATGCCATAGTGATGGATGCCGCCGACGCCGACACCGTGGTGAGCGAAACCGCCGACGTGACCGATGCCGCCGCCATGGCCGCCGCCGCCATGGCCGCCGCCGCCATGGCCGCCGCCATGTGCCCAAGCTGCGCCGCTAGCCAACAACAAGCTAGCTCCTAGCAAGAACGATGCCCGTAGCCAAGAAAAGTGAAGCCCCAACATGATGCGTCCCTCCCTTCGAGCGACTATTTGGATCGGGGCGAAAAGGCTATTTCATCTCCTCTATTTTCATTATACGCAGTCGCTCATGTACCGCGCTTGCTGCGCTGTGCAAAATCAGGGGCATGCTGGCAGCGTGACCCCGTGTAGGACATGTTGCCAACGTGCCAGACAACACTACTCAAAAAATCAGGACACGCTCTCCCCGGCGAACATGCCGAGATAGCTGGTGTAACGTGACTGGCTGATTTGCCGCCGCGCCACGGCCCGTTTGATGGCGCAGCGGTCTTCGTGCGTGTGCGTGCAGTCGGGGTAGCCGCACAGGGGTACGAACGGACGGAATTCGGGGAAGAAGCCTTCGATTTCCTCCGGCAACAGATCCCACAGTTGAAACTGTCGTATGCCTGGCGTATCGACCACCCAGCCGCCGAAGTCCAGATGGATCAACTCCGCTGCCGTGGTAGTGTGTTTGCCCTTCTGTGTGGCCTCGCTGACTTCACGGACGCGCAGATCCAGGCCGGGCTGGATGGCGTTGAGTAAAGATGATTTACCTACTCCACTTTGACCAGAAAATACAGTCGCACGGCCGCGCAGTCGCTGGCGCAGCCGGTCAATCCCGGTGCCGTCCGTGGCGCTGGTCAGCAGCACCGGCACGCCGAGTTGACTGTACAGGCCGATGAGCGGTTGATAGTGCGCCGGTTCGATCAAGTCAGCCTTATTCAGACAGAGGACCGGCTGGATGCCGCCTTGCTCCGCACTGGCGAGATAGCGATCGATCAAGTGCGGCTTGAGCTCCGGCTCAACCAGCGATACCACGAACACGACCTGATCGACGTTGGCGACGATGACCTGTTGCCGGCCGCGCGAAGCGCGGGTCAGCAGGCCATGCCGTGGCTCGATGCGTTCAATCCAACCTTCCGGCATTGAATCACCGACCGGCGCGACACCGGTTCCACTGGGACGAACCCAGACGCGATCGCCGGTGGTGACGATGTTGCGTTCCTGCGTGGCCAAGGTGCGCAGCAAGCGGCGAACGACACAACGAAAGCACCGGCCGTCTTCGGTCTGCACGATGCTATACAGGCCGTGAACACACAGGACGCGGCCCGGCAGGCAGGTCGAGACATCGACTGCCGGCATCTCGGCTGGTTCCCGTCCCTCCACCTCAGCCGTGTCCGTTTCTTCCTGGATGATCGTCCGCCGCCGCGATAGCTCACCCTTGGCACGAACACGCTCTTGCCCCGGCGTCACTTCCCCGGCGAAACCGTGGTCCTGAAAATCGCGTGTCCATTGACGCGGGCGTGGCGGCTTGGAGCGATTCTTGCGTAGATCCACACGCACTTTCTTTTTCTTGGCCATATCCTTGGGGCCTCCCGACAACCGAATTAAACCGGACCGCGCCCCAGACAGCAGCCGAGAAACCGCTTTCCAGGGCAAGATCAAACGACAACACAGGTAGGTAGTTTCCTACCACATTATTCGCTCTCAGCATACACGCAGACAAGACCTCATTGGCCCGGGCACGAAGTCAACGAACTTGTTACGGCAACATTCCTGGTCCGGATTGGCGATCCGCTCACGCTTTCGAGGCTTAGAGTTACCGGACCCAACTGTAGGGCACGCTGCCAGTGTGACCATTTTCGGGCAAGCGGGCAGCGTACCCTGCGATTGGGTCCGCTATTCCTTATGTTTGTCGCTCCTGCGGAAAAACGGCAGGGCCATCTGCTCGACTGTAGATATAATGGCGGAAAGACCTGTTTTTCCAAGGAGCACCCATGCCGTTTATTGACCTGAACGAGATTCAGCCGATCGAGATCATGCCGGGCATACGCATCCGTACGCCGCACCTGAATCAGTTGATGCTCTCCTATCTGGAGATGCAAGAAGGCGCAGTTGTGCCCCCGCATAGTCATCCGCACGAGCAAGGCGGCATCCTGCTCAAGGGCAAACTGGAATTGACCATCGGTGACGAGGTGCGCGTGGTCGAGCCGGGTTCGCTGTTCCTTATTCCCTCCAACGTCCCTCACAAGGCCGTAGCACTGGGCGGCCCCGTCGTCGTTCTGGATGTGTTCAGCCCTATCCGCGAAGATTACGCCGCCCTGTTCAACAAGTACATCCCGACCAAGGAATCGTAGAACAAGCAGAGGGTTTATATCCTAAATGCCGACGGCCATCGGCCTGTTACTATAGCGAATCTCGCAGCCCGCGCACGCTTCCTGGACGAGCACCGGCAATGGGAACCCGGCCCTGCCCCGAAGACGCAAGAATCGGAATCCGGAAAGGCTACCGCGCCCACAGTTTGCGGTCCAGGCTGCGATAGCCGATGGCTTCAGTCAAATGGGTGGGGCGGATCGCCTCGCTGCCGTCGAGATCGGCGATGGTCCGGGCAACACGCAAGATGCGATCGTGAGCGCGAGCCGAGAGACCCAATTCCTCCATCGCTGTCTGGAGCAATCGCTGCCCTTGGGTATCTAAAAGGCAGTGTCGACGCAACTGTCGGGTGTTCATGCGGCTGTTCAAGCGTTGGCCGTCGCCTCCGAACCGCCGCGCCTGGACGGCCCTGGCCCGTAAGACCTGCTCGCGCATATGGGCGCTGGAAGTACCGTCCTGACGCGCTGCCAGTTCCTGATAGGGCACGGCCGGGACTTCGATGTGCAGGTCGATCCGATCGAGAAGCGGCCCACTGATTCGGGCCATGTATTTTTCGATCTGTAAAGGAGCACATTTGCAGGCGTGTTTGGCATCACCCAGGTAGCCGCACGGACAGGGGTTCATGGCGGCGACGAGGATAAAACGGGCAGGAAAAGTGGTTGAATGAAGTGCCCGCGCGATGGTCACTCGGCCTTCTTCCAGCGGCTGCCGCAACACTTCCAGGCTCTTGCGATTGAACTCCGGCAGCTCATCAAGAAACAGGACGCCGTGGTGGGCCAGCGAAATTTCGCCGGGGGCCGGCGTGCTGCCGCCGCCGACCATGCCGGCGTCGCTGATGGTGTGATGAGGCGAGCGAAACGGCCGCGTCGCCAACAGCGCCTCACCGGGGTTGAGCCGTCCGGTGGCGCTGTAAATGCGCGTGGTCTCCAGGCTCTCGGCGGGCGTCAAGGGCGGCATGATCGTGGGCAAGCGCCGGGACAGCATCGTCTTGCCCGAACCGGGGCTGCCGATCATCAAGACATTATGGCCGCCAGCCGCAGCGACCACGAGCGCTCGCTTGGCAAACTCCTGACCGCGCACATCGGAGAAATCGATGTCGTAGGTATTCAATTGGCCTGCCACTTCTTCCAGCCGTACCGTTACTGGCTCGGTGTCGAGCCGTCCGGAGACGATGCCAACCGCTTCGCCAAGGCTATGAGTGCCGAAGACCGTGACTTCGGCAACGACGGCAGCCTCGCGGGCATTGACCGCCGGAACCAGTAGTTTCTGGATGCCACGATCGCGAGCGGCCATCGCTATCGACAGCACGCCCTTGACCGGCCGTACGCTACCGTCCAGGGCCAGTTCGCCGACGATGGCGAAGTCGCGCATCTGCTCGGGTAGCAGTTGACCGGTGGCTACCAACATGCCCAGCGCGATGGGCAAATCGAAAGCGCCGGCATCCTTTTTCAAGTCTGCGGGGGCCAAGTTAACGATGGTGCGGCCGGCCGGACGCTGATAGCCAAGGTTCGCCAAGGCACGCTCGATGCGATGAACACTTTCGCGCACGGCCAATTCCGGCAGCCCAACCAAAATGGTCTTGGGCAACCCAGCCGCCACGTCTACCTCGACTTCGACTGGCACCGCATCGATGCCAACGAGCGCGAAGGCACTCAGCTTGGCCAACATGGCAGGATCGCTCCAGAAGATCTGAGGTTGCTTTGGGGGAACAGCATCGTTCACGCCCACGGAACAGTTGTACCCGCGCCGAGACAAATCTGCAATTCTCTTTCTCAACAATTTTCTGGCCTGGCCGCTCATCCCCTTTGTTGACGTGTACTTTGCGGAGGTTATAATCGCTCTCGGAGACGAGCCGGAAGCGTCTGCGCCGGTGCGTCCTCTGTAGCTTACGCTTCTGGCTCGTTCGGTGTTGCCGAGAACTTTTCCCATGCGTTTTCCCCTACTATGTTCCCGCCGGGTGGTACTTCGCGCCGGCGCGCTGGGTTGGCTCGGCCTGGGATTGGCCGATGTCCTTGCCGCCGCTCCGGCAGGACAGCGCCGACCCAGACGTGGTGTGATCCTGGCTTTCTGCCCGGGAGCGCCCAGTCATCTGGAGACGCTGGATCCCAAGCCGGATGCTCCTGCGGAGATCCGCGGCAGCTTCGGCACCATCGCCACGGCGTTGCCAGGTGTTCGCCTCGGGGAGCACCTACCGCAGCTGGCTGGCCGCCTGGACCGCGTGACGCTGGTGCGGTCAATGACCACCACCAGTCCCGTGCATGAATTGGCGGTTCATCGTCTTTTCACCGGCGTCACCGAAACACCGGCCAACACCGGCGTGGCCGCCTCACGGCGTGATCGGCCGCATCTGGGGGCCTTGGTAGCAGCAACTCGCCCAGCCCCACCCGGTCTGCCCTCAGCTGTCGTCTTGCCCACGCGTCTAACGTTCGAAGGGGCGGTCTTTCCCGGCCAGAATGCCGGCTTCCTGGGAGCGCGCTACGACCCTTGGCACCTCGTTGGCGATCCTACGGTGCCCGGCTTCGGTCCGGCCAGCCTGACACTGCCGGAAGGACTCGACCTGGCCCGCTTGCGCCGACGCACCACTCTCCTCGCTCACATCGATGCCCAGCGTCGCACTCTGGATCAACTGGCCGCCTGCGCCGTCCTCGACGCACAACGCCGCGAAGCCCTCGCTATCCTGACCTCGTCGGCCTGTCGCAAGGCCTTCGACCTGGAGCGTGAGCGGCCGCAGCTGCGCGATCACTATGGCCGGACCCTGATGGGGCAGGGATTGCTGCTGGCACGCCGGCTCGTCGAAGCCGGCGTGCCGCTGGTGCAAGTTAACCTCGGCGAATCCAATATTTGGGATACTCATAGTGACAATTTCACACGCCTTAAGAACTACCTTTTGCCCCCCTTCGATCGCGCCGTGTCTGCCTTGATCGATGATTTGACAGAGCGCGGTTTGCTGGACGAAGTGCTGGTAATCGTGACGGGGGAGTTTGGTCGGACGCCGCGCATCGGCATGCCGATCAAGGGCGGCGCCGGAGCGACATCGACCGGACGCGATCATTGGCCGGGCGTCTTCAGCTTGCTGGCTTTTGGCGCCGGCGTGGCCCGAGGTCAGGTGCTCGGAGCCAGTGACAAACACGCCGCCCATCCCGCCAGCGCCAGCTACACCCCGGCCGATCTCGGCGCTAATGTTCTCCATGTCCTGGGCGTGAAACCAGACACCGAGATCCGCGACATGTTCGGCCAGCCATTCCGGGTTAACACGGGCGTTCCTATCCCGTGGGGCGGATAAACCACTCTTCCATCTGAACCGCGCTCGAGGGAGCGATGCCTCCACTGCTCCCCAGAGCACGACTCGGTTTTATTTTGAATTCTTGAGCGTTTTTAGCCATTCGTCGATCTGTTTACACTGCTCATCTGTTAATTTGCGCGCCGGCATGGTGATCCGATCATTAACTTCCAATGCTATCGCCGCATGTTCATATGCTTTTTCTTTTTCGCCGGCTTTGGACCAGGCACGCCAGAGCGCATAATGCAAGCTTGTATCGTGAGGATCGTTAGGCAGATATTTCTCCAGCGTCTTGGCGGCCAACTTATACTGCTCACGAGCGGTGTATTCGCGTTCATTGATGACGATCGGATCGCCGTGCATCTTGCGCAGTGTTTCGGCATTGTCTTCATTGATTTGGGCGTATCTCACGCGGATCTGATACTGGACCCAATAGCCCGCTGCTCCGCGTGGATCGAGTTGGGTAGCTTTCGTGCCGTAGCGAAGAGCACGCTCGGCGATGGGAAGCTCTCGTTGGCTTTTCTGCTGGCTTAATTCCCAGAACACATTGGTCCACCAGGCCAGCTGAACGTAAATGCGGGCATCATCAGGCGTCAGCTGCGCCGCCTGGGTAAGCCGATCGATCACGCCTTTTTTGATGAAAAGATCCGGATAATCACGGATGCCGGCAGATCGTTCCGCTGGCGGTTTATTTCTTTCGCTCTGGAAATAAGCGACGGCCTGCACCGCCTCACGCACCAGGCCGTCGCTGGCCAGCACCGGATAGAGAACGTAGACGCCGTAGCCGAGAAACAGGCCGAGAAAGATCGGCAAGGGCAGGATCATCGCCGCGCCGGCGCGGCTGAGCCAGGAGACCGGCTGCAATGCCGCGGCATTGAGGGCCAGGGCGACGGCAATCCACAACGGCCCAGCCACGGAGGGAAAACCGATGCCGCCGGAGACGCATAGGTTGAGCAACAGCGCACTGATGCCGATTGTCAAGGCCAAGACGCGGCCGCGATCTGGCCAGATCAGACGTTCCAAGAGAGCAAAAGCCGCGAACCATACCACCGAACGCACCGCAGCCGAGTAAGTCTCCCCCAGGATGCTGCTCGGCGTCGCTGTGTTAACGCGCAGCACAAAACCCAGCACCAGACCGAGCATGCCGCCGAGATAGAACTCCCAGTGAACTTCAGATGGTTGGAGGGTCAGGGGGGCAGGGGGTTGAGCTGGCGAACCGTTACCGATCCACCTCCCTAATCCCCTTAGTACCTGAAAGAAAAATGCCGCCAGCGCGCCCAGCAACGCTAACAAGGCAAAGATACCGCATGTTGCCCACATTTCGAGGGCGAAATTGTGCGGATCTTTGATCTTCTCCTCCGAGTTGGCGGGCATCAGCCGCGGATAGTTTTCGCCGAAATTGCCGGGACCGACGCCTAGCCACGGCCGTTCGCGGATCATTTGCCAGGTGGTATACCAATATTCTTGCCGTTGCGCGATGGGGTTGTTTTTCTTGCCCATGCTCGATGTCAATAGGCCGCTCCGCCAACCGCCATAGAGCAAGCCGACCAACACGACTCCTCCAATCAACACGGTAACGGCGTGTTTCCACAACAGAGATCGATAGACGAACAGACCGATGCTCCCGCCGGCCGCTGTCAGACCCAAGAGGGCGCCGCGGCTATGTGTCAGCCACAACGCCGATAAGCCGAGGACGGCGCAGCCAATCAGCAGGACCATTTGCCAGCGCGGAACGGGCATACGCCGGCTGACCACGACCGCCCCGACCAGGCCGGGGAGCCACAAAACAAGAAAACCGGCGTAGCTGTTGGGATGAGCGTAGGGACCAAAGACGTTGTTCTCCATCGCCCGCAGGCGCAGCTGTTGCAGGAAAGCTTCGCTGATGTCCTGGCCGGGGTTCTCCTCGGCCCAATGGGCGCGAAAGGCTTCGGGATCCTCTGCCAATTGGCGATTGCGCGGCAACTCGATGCATTCCTGATAGATGCCCTGCACCGCCAGAGCAACCGCGCCGGCCAGTACCACCGTGAACAAACCGTGCTGCTCGCGCGGCGTGACAGCCAGCTGTTGTATCACTAAAAAGGATACGAATAGTCCCAACCATTCCCAGACGATCAGTCGAGCCGGAAACTTGTAATCCGCGGCCAACTCGGCGCTGACAAAGACGAGGGCGACAGTCATCAGCAAAGCCGTTTGCACCAGACCGCCGTACCAATCCGAACTGCGACCGCAAGGGAGCGGTTCTCCTACCGCTCCCTTACCGTCGCGGCTCGCCGATACAGGCCGTAGCCAGAAGCGCCAGGCGGCCCAACCGGCAGCGGCCAATAGCCACAAGAGTGTCAGTACCATGCCCCACGGATCGGCAAGGTTGGCCGACAGTCCCGGCTCTTCACCGAGGACCAGCGGACGAGCCACGATCAGCGTCGTCACCAACACAAGCAGCAGGCGGCGCAGCAGGGCCGGGGGGGTCGGCGCCAGTCTTCCCCCTTTATTCTCTCCCAGATAGGGGGGAGACAGGGGGGATGGGACTGGTTTTTCCGGAGTTTTGTGTTTGCGTGTCGTGGCGATACTCCTTGGTTGCGAATTCCATCACGGCGAGGGCGATCCACCAGAGGGCGAGCTGCCCGACGATCAGGCCCGCCATCGTCCCGTCTCTTACGACATAGAGTAGCACGCCGTTCGCCCCGCTGGCTAGCGCGAACAGATAAATCACTCGCACCGCCGTCCACTTCGATAAACCTCGGCGGACCAGACGATGCGAGAGGTGCTGTTTATCGGCATGGAATGGGCTGCGTCCCTGCGACAAGCGCAGCAGCACTACGGACAAGAGATCGTAACACGGCACGGCCAGGATGCACGGCGGCACTAGCCATAACCATGGCGGTGCTCCCTCGCGCAGAATCACCTGTACGCTGCCCAGACCGACCATAAAGCCGAGAAACGTACTGCCGGCATCGCCCATGAAGATACGCGCCGGCGGTCGATTGAACCATAAAAAACCCGACAACGCTCCCATCAAGGCGAAGAACAAGCGCCATTCTGTCCTGCTCCACCAAGCGATCAGAGCAAGGAATCCCACTGCGATCCAGGCGACGCCCCCGGACAGTGCATCCATGTTGTCAAGCATGTTAAAAGCGTTGATAAGGCTGGCGATCCACACGACCGCAACCACCCGAACAAACCACGGACACGGCGGCAGACACAAGAAAGCCGCAGCAAAAGAGACCGTAAATTGGACAAGGAGCCGTAACGGCCACGGCAACGGTTGCAGATCATCAAGCAATCCAAGCAGTAAAATGACGGTCCCCAGCAACAGTGGATAGCCGAGAGCGGATAGCCAATAGCTGACAGCTAAAAAGGCAACAAAGATAGCGAGACCGCCTCCGTGCGGCGTTGGCTGGGTATGGACCTTCCGCTCGTTGGGATAGTCTACCAGACCCAGACGCGGCGCCCAGCAAACAAGCAAGTCCGTCAGCGCCCAGGAAAGCGCCAGCGGAAAAGAGAACAGAACAAACAGATCCGCCAACCATCCGGGCCTATTCATCCGTCGCCTTCTTCCCGCAGCCGTTGCCGATAATACGTGCGGGCCTGTTGCAAAAACTCGTGGACGCAGGGCAGACGATAATCCGCATAGGTCCACGGCCACGGCTCGAACGCTCCGGCATGATAACGCAGCGTGACTTCAGCGAAAATGCCATCCCGCAGATAAACACGGTGGGCCTGGTCCTTCGTGGTCGCCAGCAGAAACTTGCCCAGGACAAGCAAGCCCGGATCGAGATTGAGCGGCCGCACTTCGGGATAGCGCCCTGTGGCGGCCAGTTCGTGTTCAAGGGCATTGGTTTGCCGCTTGATGTCGGCCAGGCGATCCGGCTGAACCAGCCGCTCGAACGCGAAGAAGCGCTTGCGTAGCTGACGCCCCATGCTGGCCTCATAGTAGGTCGTCTGGTCGAAGACATACGGCTCGCTCGTCAAACCGATCGGCCCGAATAGCGCTTCCAGCCGCGCCTGCGCCCAGACGAAAGCATCCTCGTGCCGGCTGAATACGGCGAGAACGAGCAGCGCGGGAACAGGAGAACGAGGTTCGGCCATATGTCCTTCATACCAACTCGCAGCGCAAGTAAGGGAGGCGCTCTTGCTTGGGCTACGGGCTGATGTGGCGGTAAGAGAACATCCCCCTCCAATGACTATATCAATCAGAACCGTTCGTGCTGTGGACTGTTTGCACAAACACTGCCGCCGCTCCCGCAAACAAACCGCAGACTGGAATGCTCTTCCAGGAAGCGAGTCGCCGCCGTTTGTCCGCCGTTGCTTATGCTTCCAACCTTGTTGCTTGCACCTATTCTGGCAGCGCCAAGCATGTTAGGGTTGCATCCAACGCAGGTGCCGGACACGACCATACCAGGAAAAACAACGCCTGCCGCGCCCAGCGCTGGGCCGGATGCGTGCGCAGAAAACCGCTGCCCTTGGCCGCTGCCAGGGCGAACTGGGTGGCCCGTAGCACCAGGGCGTTGACCTTCGCTCGCAGATTGCTGGCCGCATGCGCATCGGCGCCTGTGCTGGCCAGGCGGCGCAGCTGTTCCTGCAACGCTTGCCAACTCTCGGCGCACGCCGTTGCACGGGCTTGCCATTCTGAGCGCTTCTCCGCTTCTTTTTGGAGATAAGCAATGGCCGATTTTGCTAATCCCAAGGCCAGGCCCGATGTCTCCAATCCGCCCGCACCGCCTCGACCGCCGGCCAGCACCCGCTCGGCGGGACCGGCGAGTATCCAGCGCCGCTCCAGCCGGACATTCTGGCAACGCACCTCAGCGGTGAGCGAGCCTTGCAGCGCCATCAGATCCATCGGTGGACCTACGCTCAATCCCGCCGCATCGCGCGGTACCACCAAGAGCATCTGCCGGCCATCATCGAGCACCACGCCCGTGAGGAAATGGTCCGCTTGCGGCGCTCCCGTCACCCAAGGCATAACGCCGTCCAGCTGCACGCCATCCCCCTCCAGCCGCGCCATCAGCACCGGGCGCACGTGCTGACGAGACGTTGTCAATTGTGCCAGGCCCACTGTGGCGAAACGCTGTCCCGAAGCCAGTGCGGGCAGCAACTCACGGCACAACTCTTCGTGGCCGCTGTCGCGCAGACGCCGGCAGGCCGAGTCACGCTGACTGAGCAGAAAGCAGGTGGTCAGGCAAGCCCCGGCCAAGCGCTGATACCTTTCGAGCAGCTCCAGTGGAGCGAGTCCGACGCCGCCATATTCCCGCGGGATAATCCAGCCCAAAGCGCCGCAGCGACGCAGGGCGTCCCACGACGTTGCTGGCCACGATGGCGCCGCGTCTGCCTCCGCTGCGTGTTTTTCCAGCAGATCCAGGGCTTGATCCAAAGTCAGGTTGTCCTTCATCTTACCTCTCTTGCTTCTTTTGCCCTAACTGCCTATTCCCCGAAGTCGCAAGAAAAGTCTTCGGTTTCGGGCGTGCAAATGATACCATAACAGATGGTGAACGCCCCCATGCGGATCACTGACGACAGCTCCGCGGGTGGCATCCAGGCGTTCGGGTTCCTGGCAGCGGGGCGTCGGCATGGACAGTCTACGCGATTTGCTGGAAGCCGTCCGGGCGCGAGACGTGGTTCGGGGGCGCTTTCGCGGGCTGCTGCATATTTTGGTCGGCCGGCGAATCACCGCCGCGGACGGCACGCTCGTCTCCGCCGGCATGACCTGGCGTGACGTGGCCGCCCTGCTCAAACGTCTGCGTTGGGACCGCGACGCCGTGCGCGAACTGGGCCTCGATCCGGCCCAGTTGCCGCCGCGCGATCGCGAACGCTATTGGTACACTGCCATCGCCCGCGCCGGCATCGATTCGCCTCAGGCCGTCGCCGAGGCCAATCAGCTCGTCAAACCACTCAAGGATCTCGGCTACCTTGTCGGCCCCGCGCCCAGGACCAAATAGGACCGCAGGGCACACGGTCCGCCTGTCAGGCCACTGACAGCGTGCCCTGGGGCCGCGGGAACGGGGGGCCTCTCTTGATTTTTCCTACACACCAAAATCGAGGCATCCCGAGAACGGTTTCACATTGACCCTATCCCCTCCGCCGCCTATTATGCACAAATCAGCAGACGCATACAGGTCGAGCGCCGGCGGGCTGCGGGGGACACCAGCTATGAAAGCGGAACATCGCAAGGAACTGATGACCAATACGCTCGCCAATCGCCTCGGCGAAGCCGTGCAGAGCATGAGGGAAGGCCCCTCGCGCGGCACGCTTTTCGTGCTGGCCGCTGTCGGCCTGATCGTGATCTTGGCTCTCATCTGGCGTTATTTGGCTGTTAGTGGGGAAGAAGCGGACTCCGCACGATGGCTCCAATGGGACAGCCTGATTACGCCGGAACAGCTGAAAGCATTCATCGAAAACAAGGAGATGGAAAGTCAGACCCAGGGCCGGCTCGCTCGCCTGGAAGAAGCGCGGCGCAGTCTCTACGAAGGGCTGCGCCAGCTGGGCAACGCGGGCACTCGCAAAAAAGCGCAGGAAGACCTCCAGCGAGCCGCCGGGCTGTACGATAAGCTCGCCGACGAGTTCGCCGATAAGCCACTCTTGCACCAGCAGACATTGCTGGGCGCCGCCAAGGCCTATGAAAGCCTCGGCAATGCCGAGCAAGCGCGCAAGTATTATCAGCAACTCCAAAACAAATACGGCGATACGGCCTTCGGCCGCGACGCTGCCGAACAACTCCAGCGCCTCGACGCCGCTGAGCAGAACGGCAATTTCAAAGCTCTGCGCGATGAGTTGAACAAGCCGGCGCCATGAGATATGATTCACTCCCGGCGAGCGGGGCGTGTTAATGCGCCGGTGAAAGACTGGCGTGTTAACAC
>JAJPHU010000270.1 GCA_021325115.1 Planctomycetota bacterium
TGGGCGCTATTGGACTTGAACCAATGACCCCCAGCTTGTCGAGCTGGTGCTCTAGCCAACTGAGCTAAGCGCCCGGCAGTTTGAAAGATAAGTGGTTTGAATGCTTCCGTCAAGGGTAGAGTGCTTGCCGGGGTGCCTCCCTCCCTCCTGGTGGGGGAGGGCTGGGGTGGGGGGAAGGCGTCCGCAGGCGAAACACTTCCCCCCACCCTGACCTCCCCACAAGGGAGGAGGGAAAGACTGCTCGCCCGGAAGCCCTCCTACACGCCCAAATCAAGAGACACTCGTGCTTGCCGTTTTACCTCTATTGGCTAATGCTCCAGAGGATTCGGTTTAAGGGTTAACGGCCAGCCCTGCAGGGCACGCTGTCCGTGTGCTCCTGCAGGGCTGGCCGTTAATCCCCAATTCCGTCTGTTGCTATCCAGTAGACAGAAAAGGGAATTCCCCTGAGAGGTTCCGGTTGCTACAAACACAACCTGAGATGGTAGAATACTCGAAATTCCTGGAGGCGATTGTTTCATGGGATCTGTCCGCGTGCAGCTTGGCGAACGCAGCTACGATATCGCCGTCACCAGCGACGGCGACGCCGGGCTTGGTTCATTCGCTCGGCAACGCATCCGAAACGTCCGTGCATTCGTCATCACAGATGAGCACGTGATCGAACATGCCGATAAAGTAGCGGCGGCGCTTGGCGCGGCGGGATTTCAGCCGCTGCGGGTGTCGCTGTCGGCCGGCGAGTCGCAGAAATCGCTGGCGGCGGCAGCCTATCTCTACGATCAGCTTGCCGAGGCAGGGGCGGATCGCCAAACGTTGGTGGTTGCGGTCGGCGGCGGCGTTATCGGCGACCTGGCCGGCTTTGTCGCCGCCACCTGGAACCGGGGATTGCCGCTCTTGATGGTGCCGACCACGCTACTGGCGATGGTAGACAGCTCGGTCGGTGGTAAGGTCGGCATCAATCACCCGCGTGGCAAGAACCTCATCGGTGCCTTCCATCAGCCGATCGGCGTCTGGATCGATACGGCTTTTTTGAACACCTTGCCGGATCGTGAATATCGCAGTGGTCTGGCCGAGGTGGTGAAGTATGGCGTTATCCTCGATGCCGAGCTGTTCGCCTACCTGGAACAGCACACAGCGGCGATCTTGGCACGCGATGCCGAGTGCATCCGTCACTTGGTTGCCCGCAGTTGTCGTCTCAAGGCGAACGTGGTCGAACAAGATGAGCGTGAAGAGACGGGCTTGCGGGCGATATTGAACTACGGCCATACGTTCGCCCACGCTTTCGAGACAGTGGGCGGCTACGGGGCTTGGTTGCACGGCGAGGCAGTGGCGGCCGGCATGATCTGCGCCAGTCGTTTGGCCGAACGCCGTGGCCTCATCGGTGCTGATGTTACGGAGCGACAGCGGCGCTTGTTGCAAACGTTTGCTTTGCCGGTCGCGCCTCAGCGTTGGCCGGTGGACGATCTGTTGGCAGTGATGAGACGCGACAAGAAGGCCGTTGCCGGACGCCTGCGTTTTGTGTTGCCGAAGCGGCTCGGCGAAGCGGCACTCTTTAACGATGTGCCGGAAGAAGACGTGCGCCAGGTGTTGGAGAATGCAGGCGATTAAGGGAGTTATTCGCTAGTCCCGCTTCAATACACCTCATCCATATGCTCGCCACTGTGAGCTGGGTTGCCGATAAGGCAACGATTGGCGCGGGTCCACGGCGAGATCAAGGCGCTCCAACGGCAATGGACCGGTCAGAACAGACACATCCTCGGATGCTTCAAGGACGTCCCTTGTGCAGAATCGTCCCGGGATGGTGAAGCGAACGGCCTCGTAAAGGTGGGCTTCGGTCTTGCCTTTGAAGTTGGTAATGCGTTTGGCGGCTATGCGCTAGAGGCCAAGTTGCCGGAGGAGTCGCGTCGGCAGAGTCAACAAAGTTGACCCTGTGTGCACCAGGTATCGGTAGGAAACGCCTATTTGCCTCTTGTCGACTTGCCAGGTATTCTAAGGATGCGAACAACTCCTCTCGTTGACCGCGAGGAACGTATGGCCTTTACCGTATCTGCTGAAGTCCGCGACCTGCTGACCCTGTCCCTGGTACCGGGCATCGGCCCGCGTTTGACGGCTGCCCTGCTGGAGCGTTTCGGCTCTGCTACTGCGGCCCTGCGGGCCAGCAGCGCTGAGCTGTCTGCCATTCCTTTCATCACCCCGCGCCTGGCCGAGTGCATTCAGCAAGCCTCCCAGCGCTCCGATGCAGCTGCGGAACTGGAGCGCATGCAGAAGCACGGCGTTCGTCTGATCTCCTTGGGCAGCTCGGAGTATCCCTCCGCGCTGGTAAACATAAACGATCCGCCTTATCTGTTGTATGTTCGTGGCACGTTAACGGCAGCCGACGCCAACGCCGTCGCCCTCGTCGGTTCGCGGCGTTGCACCGACTATGGCCGGCGCATAGCCGCACGTCTGGCGGCCGGATTGGCCCGCACTGGCGTCACGGTCATCAGCGGACTGGCACGCGGCATCGACGGCACGGCCCATCGGGCGGCGCTGGAGGCAGGCGGACGCACTCTGGCCGTCTTGGCTGGCGGCCTGTCGCGCATTTATCCGCCCGAACACGCCGACCTGGCTCGCCAAGTCGAAGCGTCCGGCGCTTTACTCACCGAATCGATGATGGATCAAGAACCGTTGGCCGGACTATTTCCCGTGCGCAATCGTATCATCAGCGGGCTGTCGAAAGTCGTCGTGATTGTTGAGGCGGCCGAGAAAAGCGGAGCGCTCATCACAGCCCACCACGCCGCCGAACAGGGCCGCACCGTCATGGCCGTACCCGGCTCGGTGGAAGCCGCATCCAGCGGCGGTGCCAACGACTTGATTCGCAAGGGTGCCGTGCTGTGCCGCGGCATTGAAGACGTTCTCGAAGAGCTGCATGGCGTCTCGGCACAAGCCACAGCCGAGAAAAAAGCTGCCCCCCCATCGCCACCGCCCCCATCGGGACCACCGCCAGGACTGGACGGCGACCAACGGCGCATCTGGGAGATGCTGACAGAAGCATGTCATCTGGATCAACTGGTGCAGCGGCTGGGGCTGGCCGTACCACAGGTCAGTGGAGCGCTGATGATGATGGAAATGAAGAAAGTGGTGCGCCGCCTGCCGGGGAACCGCTACGAGCGATGTTGACGATCCACGGTTTCACGTCTTCTTGAGCCGGTAGCCTTTTCCTCTTATGTGTTCCACATTATCCATCTGTCCCAATGTGGTCCATACAGCCTTCACGAAATTGGCGTGCCTGGTTTTGTAGCCTGACGCCAGGGCCCGCTCGGCCAGTTCGTTGCCAGAAAGCAGTTTACGGCTGTTCTTGAGTATATTCGTCAGCACTTCTCGTAACGGGGATTGTTTCCCTTGTTGTCCAGATGGAACCGGCTTGGTCGCAGGATGGGGCATGACTGCCTTCGCTTCTTTCCGTTCCTTCTTGGGGGCCGGTGGTGCCGTCTTGGGTTTCTCGATCCGGGCACTGGGAGTCGAAGGGGCCAAGGTGTAGCCAGGTTGGCCGGATGCGCGATGAACCTGGCCCTTGTGCTTCATTTCCTGGAGTCGGCTCTCGATGGATTTGACGGGGTTACGGCCGGCCAAGGGAAAGCCGCGCCGGTGCAGCTCCTCGCTTATTTGCCGAGCGGTCATGACCTTGCCAGTCTCATGCAAGACGGCCAGGATCGCCTCACGCAACGTAGGCCGGTCCTGAGCGGGCACTCCTCCCGGAGGAGCCGACACGACTGTCGTCAGGGCGGCAATCTCGGACTCTACTTGTCGAAGCTGCCCCAGAAGCTCTTCTTTGCGGTGCGTCAAGGCGGTAAGCTGGTTCCGCCGAGACTCCAACTCATGACGCAGGGTTTCCAGTTCTCGCTCTCGTTGGGCAATCTGCTGATTCAACTCTTCCAGAGAGAAAGCAGGCATGGTAGTATCAGCCCCCAGAACAAGCAAAAAGGCGACAAGGTTACCGCTCTGAAAATTACCTCTTAAAGGTATACGGATTATCGGCGCTTCAGCAAGGGCCTCTGGAACATCTGGGAGAAGATAGGGACGACCGGAAGCAACGCCCTCCCTCTTGGAGGAGAGAAAAGTCTGTTAGTCCTAAGGAAAGTTCAGGTTGTGAGGACTGCCAGACCGAAGAAGGGAGCGGGACGGGCCGTCGGCCATGAAGTCCGATCAAAGACTCACCGATGAACCTAAGAGGTTAGGTCCTCCGTCGAGGCCCCGAGGCTGTTCTTTACGGGAGGCAGAGATGGACGCACGGAGACGAGAAGCAGAGCTAGCAGTCTTACAGGCGCGGCAGCGGCAACTCCAGCGCGAACTGACGCGCGTAGAACGCCAGATCGTCCAGGCCGAGCGGCGGATGCTTGCCGCTGAGAAGCGCATCGCCAGCTTGGCCCCGAGTCCGCGGCGAGCCGCCTAATGGCTCTGTACAGCTGAGATTTGTTGACCCGTCCGCCGCACCA
>JAJPHU010000002.1 GCA_021325115.1 Planctomycetota bacterium
CAACCAAAGGTTCGCTCTACGATCCAACGCCTGGGCAAAACCGCGAAACCTACTATCCTCTTTACTCGATTCACCATCTCCAGCACCCAGCCCTAAAGGATCCAGACGCAACGGGGCGTCTGCTTGCAGGCATAGCGTCTATCCGCCCAAATCTTCTTCAAACGTGGAAAGCGTTCCCTGGCCTGGTCCAGCACCGCTTCGCAACCATCCTCATCTTGGATGTGGGCCGCATGGACCACGCAGGCGATAACCATGCCCAAGACATCGACCAGCACATGCCGCTTGCGGCCGTTGATTTTCTTACCGCCATCGTAGCCCCGTTCGCTGCCGCCCTCCGAAGTTTTGATCGACTGGCTGTCGAGGATGGCTGCGGTCGGCGTAGGTTTCTTGCCGGCTTGGCGTCGAACCGCCGCATGCAGCGTGTGGTGGATACGCAGCCACAGGTCGTTGCGACGCCAACGGGGAAGTAACAGGCCACGGTGCCCCAGGGCGGGAAGTCGTGCGGCAGTTGCCGCCATTGACAGCCAGTGCGTTCCAGATAAAAGATGGCATCGAGGACACGGCGGTAATCCAGGCGGCGTCGGCCGCGTTTGTGGGGTTTAGGGAACAAGGGCCGAATCAAGGCCCATTGGGCATCCGTGAGATCGCTGGGATAGGTTTGCGTCTTGCTCATGCCTGAATAGTACGGCAGAGATCCATTCGCAAACACGCTCTTAGCCTTTCCATTTAATGACCGTCATGGAACAACCTACGCAACGATGGCACTGGCGTCACATCCTTCTGTGGCTACTGCTTACCGGACTAGTCTGCTGGTGGCGCGGCCCTGCCTATCGCCGTGCTTTTGAAGTAGAGTTTTATCCCTCCGGTTCTCTTCTCTTTCTGCCGGACTTTTTTCAGGAATGGGCCTCGGCGCGCAACCGCTTCTGCGGCTTGCCTTCCTACACATCTCAAGGAATCACCTTGGAGCGGTATTTGGGATTGTGGCATAATCCCAACGACCCTTTCTTCATCGAATTTAATGCGCATCCACCAACCGCCGTGCTATTGGGAGTTCCGTTCGCTGGCCTTCGTTTCGCAGACGGCTTTGCACTGTGGAACGTCTTAGCGTTGGTGTTTCTCGCTGCCAGCTTCGGACTGATCGTGTGGCAGCTTGGTCTTCCTTTCTCGTTTTGGGATTTGCTTCCGGCGATTACCCTCCTGCTGTTGTGCTATCCCTTTTGGCACCAAATGGTGCACGGCCAGCTCAACCTTTTGCTCTTGCTGTTGTTCATCGGCGCCTGGGCAGCGGATCGAAATCGCCATCCCCACTGGACCGGAACACTGGTGGCCCTGGCAACGGCGATCAAATTGTTTCCCGGCTTCCTTTTCGTCTATCTCCTCCTTCGCCGCGAGTGGACGGCTGTTCGCACGGGCTTACTTGCTCTGCTGGGTATCACGGCCTTGACGGCCCTCATCCTTGGGCCGGATGCCTATCGCAGCTATTTCTTGGAGGTGTTGCCACATACCTCGCAATGGCGGAGCGAATGGCCTAACCTGTCGTTGTCCGGCATATGGTTCAAGTTATTTGATTCCTCCAAGCACCTGCCGCCGATAGAGATTCAGCCGTTAGTGCATGCTCCGGCCCTGGCTCTGCTTGGCACGATCTGTACCATGCTTGCCGTGACGGCGATCCTGGCGTTGGCGGCGCGGCGCCTGCGTTCGGCGGGGGATTGGGATTCGCTCTTCGCGCTGACAATCATCGGCATGTTAATGGTCAGCCCGATCACCTGGGACCACTACTTGCTGCTCTTGATACTGCCGGTGGCCGTGCTGTGGCAGCGTTTGCCGCGTGGTGGGGTGGGCCGCGAAGTGGTGGCATTGCTGCTGGCCGTGTTATGGATTGAGCCAAGAATGGTTATGGAGCATGGTCTAATTTTGCTCGATGCGGCTCATCCCGCCAATGATCATTATCGCTGGATTGCAACACCGCTGGAAACGCTGACGGCCCTATCGATTCCTTCTTATGCGCTGGTGGGATTGTTCGTCTTGACGCTTCTGGCAGTGGGGAGAAATAAGTCGGAACCACCAATGGGACAGGCAGAGTCTTGATACTCTCTATTAGTTGTCCTCATGGACAGTATCGGTTTCATACTCCATGACAATGATATCGCCGAGCCAGCCGACTTCGGTAAAGCTATGGTGACTCTTCACCTTCCATTGTGGTGGCACAGGGACCGAATAAGCTCCGAAAAGGCCTCCCGCTATATTCACGATCCAGACGCGATGCGAACCTAATCCGTGCATCTGTTCATCTGTAATCAAGTCTTCAGGTATCATAGCAGCAGTGCCATAGAAGTGCGGCATTGGGCGGCCATCGCTGTACAAGTAACAGCTGGCCCGATGCGGCGTGTAATAGAGCAATGGAAAATAGAAGGCCGGCAGGCAAATGATTACGGGTTCCTCTGGACGCCGTTGTTGTTCCAAGAAGGCAGCCGCCCCTCGGGCGCCCGGTCTATGGGCGACATCCAGGTCGTGCCAATAATCGATGTAAAGCCCCGCGAAGAACGCCAGGATCACAGCGATGACGATACTTCGTTCCAGACGAAACGGCACGCGCCAGATTACCACGGACAGCCCGACGAGCAAGAATACATGCGCCATGATGAAATAGCGCAGCGCGATGGGGGCAGAAACAGTCAAGCAACAAATCAAAGGGAGCACAATGGAGCCGAGGACATAGCACTCGGCGGCACCGGCTTTTCGGCGGAGCAACCACAAGATTAGGATGCTGGCATCAGCTGCCAGCAACTGCCGCTGATAGGGGGGCGTATAGTAGTCGCAACGCACCGTGAACATGTTATAGCACAACAAGGCAATATCCCAACGGGTAGTAGGGTGGGACCAGAAGGTAGCTTGCACCTGGGAGCGCTGACGCAGAAAGGCAGGCAGCCAAGGCAACCAGAGGACGGAAGCGATGGCAGCAGTGAAAAGTGCGTGCCGCAATCCCGGGTCGCGGATGACTTGCGGCAGGCTCCACCTGGCCCGCACCAAGATCAAGGCAGCGATGAAGACCGCCTGCGCTGCCAGCGTGAATAGACCGTAATAGTGCGTGTAGGCCAGAAGCAGAGCAAATAATCCATACAGCAGCCAGCGGCCCAAACGCGAAGGCGGCTGCAAGGCGCGGAACAACGCCCAACTGGAAAAAACCGCCAAGGTAGCGGCCATCGTGTACATGCGTAATTCCTGGGAATAGCGAATATGGAACGCGCTGAGGGCGACGAGTCCCGCCGCAAGCAGGCCGATGCCGCGCCCGTGTGGTTGGAGTCCATCATTAGTCCCTGCCGGGAGAAGGTCTTTGCCGAAGGCTTCCAAGGCGAATAAGTAGGTACCGAAGATAGTCAAGCCACCGAAAAGAATGCTGAGCGAGCGCAAGGCTAAGGCCGAATCGCTGAAAATAGCTGCCCAAACTTTGAGGAGAATGAAATACAAGGGTGGGTGATTATCCAGGCCGACTCGCTGGAGCATTTCCAGGAAAGGGAATTGGATCAAACGCCAAGAGAACGCCTCATCAAACCACAGGCTGCGATCCGTCAATTGATGGATTCGAAGAACTAGACCGAGGAAAATAATGACCGCAAGCATCGGGCTGAAGTAACAAGGAACCCGCAGGAGATGGCTCCTTTGTGATGACGAGCTAATCATGGTCCCACGGTCGTATTTAGCGCCATGTGCAGCTTTCCATCGTAAGATCTTATTTTTCGGTTGAGCAAGCTGGATACGGCCGAGCTAGAGCCGCCATAACTTCTCGCCCTGCCAGGAGCGAAAAAGAGGTTGCACATGGCGTTATTTAGTTTTTTTCGCACGATGGGCCAGCCGGCGGAATAAGGCAGCCAAACCTAAGCAAAGTATCCCACTCAACGCTACCCACAAGTACCATCGCATAGGGCGTTTATCAATTCCTCCTGGCTCCGGCAAGCCAAATGCGGAAAGAGTAAACTCTTCATCTCCAGGAGGCTGAGTCGGTTCCCTCAAATCGTAGACCATCTCCCAACTACTAGATCGAGGGCCACTTTCTCCTTGTTCGTAATAGACCTTCGATTCTTCAATAACCTTTTTCGGCAAGGGGCGAATCGAATTTACATCGGCAAGCTGATTCTCTATGTTCGTTGTCTGCGTAACTTTCGTCCTTTCTGTTTTTCCTCTCCATTGTGCTTGTAGCGTACAGGATCGAAGACACCATGAACGTGAAGAATCAAGAAATAAAGTTCCTCCTTGGATTGGTGTCACTCCCTCCCCTATTTGGTGCGCATTATCAAAGTCCAACTGGACTAACTCTTCACCATTACGATGCACCATCTTGATACCGAGAATACGAAAGCTTGTTTGCTCTACGAGCTGAGAAATTGATACATCAAATCCTGGTATGCGTAGAAGAGGGAAGAAAAAAGAATCAAAGTATCTCTGTGTCATCTTAGTGTATAGAGTGGAAGCAGTATCATTTCGATCCTCTCTCCCCGCCAATGCCCAAGGATGGTCTGGTGCGATTCTCTTTAAAGTAAAAGCATACTTGGTGTTATAGGCTAGTACTTCCCCTTCTAATTTAGGTTTCAACAAAGACTGGTTGATATATAATTTGCAATTCCTATTCTGCTTGAATTCAACATTCCGATCCTGAATGATCTTGCCATCTATAGTATGCTTAAAGCGCATCTCGCCCTGGAGAAGGGCAACAAATCCTTCGTACTCTCGCCACTGCTGAAGAGCTTCTCCAAGTAAGCGATCCTTCAACTGCTCTGGCCCTGCATTAGCAGAGGTAACAAAGGACGTACTCCCCCATACGGTCATTAGCAGCCAACAAATTTTCCACCAGCTAGTTGGACACAAGTTCTGATGGAAGCTATGAAACATAAAGCACCATTTAAAGTTAGAATCACATTTGGAAATCGCAAGTCGAATTTGCTTGCAACGTGGTAATTCCCTCGGCATCTCCCTCATTGTAAAGGTGACGGAATCAAACGTCCAGCAAACCATGCCGTGATGGTTGGTTGCTTTTCGTCATCGGTGAATAGCACGAACGAATGCCGAAAACGTCCAGGACTTCCCCGGAAGGCTATCCGTACTGTTATCGATCGGGAATCCCTCGGCGGTGCGATAATCGGCAAATCATTCGTCGGCAACGCCATCGCCGACCTCGATCACGATCGGCTCGACCGTGAAAGTTTCGCCCCGCACATGCAAGAGAGCCTCATAGGGTGAACCGTACATCCACGCCAGACCACCGCTCGCTTCCTGGCCTGGCGTACCGCTCAGGGGCTGGCGCCCTGCTCCACCGACACCGGTGCCTACTGCAAGGCCCGCGGCCGACTGCCCGAGGCCGTGCTG
>JAJPHU010000131.1 GCA_021325115.1 Planctomycetota bacterium
CGACTCAGGCATTCGTTTCGGAACCGCGCAAATTGCTGGATCACTGTTAAGGGTGCATGTCGAGATTAAGCCCGTAATCGTGCCGCGTTCGCTCGGCCGTCCAGCCGCAGCGCCGGATGAAACGTTCGACATGGTTGATGCTCAAATCGGCGATCACGTGCTCGCGCGTCCGGCGTTTTCGCATTCACTCTCCTCAGATCGCGTGTCCGAACCGCGGCCGCAGGGGAGCGATCTTATTCCCACTCCCCTACGGCTGCGGCTCGGATGTTATTTCACACGTACAGAGCATTGGCCGGCGTGATGACCAGTTCGGGGATGCTGGCGCGAGGCGGCAGTGTGGCAATAAATAGCACCGCTGCGGCCACGTCTTCTGGTTGCAGCATAGTGCGGCGGCGTTCTTCGCCGACGGGTGTGGGACGCACATCCAGGATCGGCGTGTTCACTTCGCCGGGATAGATGTTGCATACGCGGATGCCGTTGTCCTTCTCTTCTGCCGCCAGCCCCATTGCCAGGCCGCGCAGGCCGAATTTCGCCGCGTTGTAGGCCAGGCCGCCCAGAGGGTTCGAGCGCTTGCCGGAAATGGAGTTGATATTGATGATGAGGCCGTCGCGGCGCTGGAGCATCTGCGGCAGTACAGCCCGCATGCAGTAAAACGCCCCGTGCAGGTTTGCTCCCAGCAGCAGGTGCCAACTCTCCGGCGTCAATTCGCGGAAGGTGCGTTCTTTGATGTTTAGGCCGGCATTGTTGACCAAGATGTCGATACGGCCCAACCGGCGCGTGGTCTCTTCTACAAGCGATTCGACTTGTCTCCAATTAGTGATATCAGCGGCGTGATAAAAAAGGCGGTCGCCAGCGTTCAGCTCCTCAGCGGCGCGACGCAGCTTGTCTTCGTTGCGCCCGCTGATGGCGACGCGCGCTCCTGCATCCAGAAGGAGCCGTGCCGTTGCCAGACCAATGCCACTGCCGCCGCCCGTCACCAGGACGGCTTTTTCTGTTAACTTGCTCATGGTTTTTCCTCGGTTTCCGAAACAACTGCATATAAATTAGCTGCGAGTTGTAGGCGAGCGCGGCAAGAGCGACTCATCGTTTCGCGCAAAACGATAAATCGCAGCTAACCTTCCTTCATAGGGCAGGAGTGAATAAGCGACAGGCATTCTCCAGGGCGCGCGAGGCCAGTGAGCGTGCTTCCAGCGTCTTTTGATCGAGGGGAACAGCGTCATCAAGGTCGCGCTGATAGACTGTCTCCAGCTGGGCCACCTGTTCGGCGTCGTGCAAAATGCAGCCGATCTCGAAATTCAAATGCAGACTGCGATTGTCCAGATTGGCCGAACCGACCATACCCCAACACCCGTCCACCATCATCATCTTGGCATGCATCATCCCTTTGCGATATAGATAGATTTTCACACCATAAGAGAGCAAATCTGCGGCGTAATACAGTCCTGCATAGTAGGAAATATAGTGGTCAGGGCGCAATAGCGTCAGAATGCGAACATCGACGCCGCGATAGCGGGCCGCACGCAGAGCGTCAAACAGCCCGTTATCCGGCACCAGATACGGGCTGGAAATCCACAAACGGCGACGAGCGCTGATGATGGCAAGGAAATAGATTTCACGGATCGTGTTAATCTCTTGATCCGGCCCCGAATTGGCGATCTGCACACTCACCTCGCCAGCCTCCGGCTGCGCCGGCGCGTATTTTTCTTCAGCCAACGTTTCACCGCGGGTGAACTCCCAATCTTCGCTGAAGACACTCTGCAAATCAGCGACGGCTGGCCCTTCCAGACGCACAAACGAATCGCGCCAGTAGCCGAGGACGGGGCTTTTGCCAAGATAATCGTCGCCGATGTTCATGCCCCCGGTGAAGCCGATCCGCCCATCGACGATGGTGATTTTGCGATGGTTGCGCAGGTTGACGCGAATGAGCGAATGTAGCGGATTGAGCGGAAGGAAGGCGGCGGTCTGACCGCCGGATTCCACGAGCGGCCGCAAGCTGCGGCCTTTGAGATGCAAGCTGCCCATGGCATCGTACAGCAACCGCACTTCGACGCCTTCTTTGGCCTTATGTGCCAGCAAATCCAAAAGACGCATTCCCGTTGCGTCCGAACGGAAAATGAAATACTCCAGATGGACGTAATGCTGTGCCGCAGCGATGGCATCGAGAAGGGCGTTGTAGGCAAGTTCGGTATCGTGAAATACCGTCAGGGCGTTGCCGCGGCGCAGGGGATAGGCGTTGACGCGCTCGGCCAACTCGCCGAGGTCGTATTCGCCCCGGTCGGTCTGTTGCGGAGGTCCATCAGGGCGTGGAAGCTGCTTGCTTCGTCCACTGTGTTCACCGCGTTGGCGGCGGACGCGATGGAGCAGATAATTGTAGCCAAAGCCCCAAAAGAGGAACGCTCCCAATAATGGCACAAAAAGGACCAGCAGGCACCAGGCCACCGTGGCGGTTGCATCTTTTTTGCTCAAAAGTACCCAAGGAAGAAACACCACGATCAGGGCGATGTTGAGCACGGAGAACACCGCGGCAAGATGCGGCCAATATTCGGACAGCATGGTGCTCATGACGGCCCTGGCGAATCACCATTTGTACTCGTCTTCAAAGGGGTGGATCGGCCGCGGCGCCTTTGGCTTGGGCCGCGCTTTCAGGACCGCCTCGGCCAACGTCAGATCCTCGCGCGTAGTGATCTTGATGTTGGTGGTCGATCCCGGAACGAGATGCACCGGATGGCCCAGCGCCTCAATCAGCTGGGCATCATCGGTAATATCCCGGCCCAGCTGTGCTCGTTTGGCATAGGCTTCAACCAGCCAATCGCGGCGGAACACCTGCGGCGTCTGCGCCAGCCACAACCCCTGGCGCGACACCGTCTCCTGCACCCGCCCCTTGTCGTCGGCCCGTTTGATGGTATCCGTCACTGGCACGGCCAACAGCGCCGCTCCTGTCTTGGCCGCGCTGGCAAACACGCTCTCGATCAACTCCGCAGTCAGGCAGGGACGGGCAGCATCGTGGATGGCGATGAACTCCGCTTCCTCCTTAACCTTGGCCAAGGCATTGGCCACGGAATCGAAGCGCTCTTTGCCGCCATCAGCGATCTGCACATTCATAAAGGCCAGGTTAGCCTGGTAACGGCGGCGAAACGTCTCCTGGTCCTCCGGCGCGATGACGATGAGACACTGGCACACATCATCGCGGGTGACGAACAATTCGGCACAGCGCATCCAAACGGCGCGGCCGTCGAGGTTGACGAACGGTTTTTTTTCTCGATCACGGAAGCGCGACGATTTGCCGGCGGCCGGCAGGATGACAGCGAAGCGTGGCATGGCAAATCCCCCTCTTGCCCTTCCGCAGCGTCTGCAAGAGATGCTTCCTATCCCTTGCGGGCACTGCGGGCTGGTTTAGGTATTGTATCACCACGAACACAGGCGCGGAGGACTTCTTTCTCGTCCGCCGACGCCTAGAATACATTAACCGCGCCGCCAGAAACGGGGCACTTGGCGCCCCGCGCGGCACTCCTAGAAGGTAGGACATCATGACGGACGAAAAAACCTCCCCCAATACTGCCGAACAAGAACACGGCGAGACCACAGCCACCGTGGAAGCGCCGGTCAAGCTCCAGCAACATGTCGAAATCCGCGACATCGGTCCGTGCAAAAAGCACATCAAGGTCACCGTTGAGCGCAAGGACATCGACGATCGTTTCAGTGAAAAAATCAGCGAGTTGGTTGCCGATGCCAACGTCTCCGGCTTCCGGCCGGGCAAAGCGCCGCGTCGTATCGTCGAACGCCGTTTTCACCGAGAAGTCGCCGATCAGGTCAAAAGTGAAGTGTTGCTGGCCAGCTTGCAGCAACTCGCCGAGGACCACGACATCGCGCCGTTGAGCGCTCCCAACATCGACCCCAGCAATATCGAACTGCCGCGCCAGGGACCGCTGGTCTACGAGTTCGAGGTCGAGGTCCGGCCGCACTTCGACCTGCCCAATTATAAGGGGCTGAAGATTCGCCGGCCCGTTCACACCTTCACCGACGAAGAAGTTGCTCAGGAGGAGCGCCGGCTGCTGACGCCCTACGGGCAGATTGTACCCAAACCGGAGGGAGATGCTCAGATTGGCGATTTAGTGATCGTCGATGCCGTCATCAAGGCCGGTGACCACGCGATCGGCCAGTTGAACGAAGCGACCCTGCGCGTCAACAAACAGCTTGCCTTCAAGGACGGCATCGCGGATAACTTTGCCGAACAGATCAAGGGTGCCAAAGCCGGTGACGTGCGCGAAGTGGACATTAAGCTGTCCAGCGCTGCTGCCGATCCCTCACTGCGTGGCCAAATGGTCAAGGCTATTATGACGATTAAGGACGTTAAAAAGGTTATATTGCCGGAGTTGACGCCCGAGTTCCTCAATACGACGTTCGGCATCAAATCGCCGGAGCAGCTACGCGAGTTGATCCAGGTTGTCCTTCAGCGCCGCCTGGAGTATCAGCAGCGGCAGGCGGCCCGCAAGCAGGTGCTGGCGCAGATCACGGCCGCCTCTACCTGGGAATTACCGCCCGATCTGCTGCGTCGTCAGGCTCATCGTGCCATGGCGCGCAAGATCATGGAAATGCGGGCCGACGGCATCTCCGACGAGGAGATCCAGGCCCGGCGCCGCCTGCTCGAACAGGACATTTTGCAAAGCACGGCCCAGGCGCTTAAAGAGCATTTTGTGCTTCAAAAGATCGCCGAAGTCGAAAAAATTGACATCACCGACGAGGATCTGAATGAGGAAATCGAACGCATCGCCGAGCAGGAAGGCGAATCGCCGCGCCGCGTCCGCGCCCGACTAGAACGCGAAGACCTTCTCGACGCCTTGGCTGCCGAGATGATCGAGCGTGCGGCGCTCGATCTAATCCTCAACAATGCCGAATATGAGGATGTACCGTTAGGGCAGGAAGATCAACCAGCGGTATCGATGATCGAGGCGCAAGCCATCCCCGGCGAGATTCACGATCCGACGGCGGAACCTCCGGCAGAACCATCCCCTACAGAATAACTTCGTTTAGCTGTAAGCTACAGGCAGGTGCGAGAGGCTCCTGCACTCGGCTGCGGCTCGCAGCTAAACTTAGAGGAGTTTGCAATGTTTGATCCGTTTGATCCGTTCAACCCGCGCAATCAGCGCTATCGCGAATATACGCGGCAGCGGCAATATGGGACCACCGATATCCTGCTGGATAACCGTGTCATTTTCTTCGGCTGCTCCAGCGGCAATATCTACGAGCCGGTCATCACCGATATGACGGCCAATCTCGTGATTCAGCAGCTGCTTTATCTGCAATACGAGAACCGCAATCAGGACATCCATTTTTACATCAATTCGCCGGGCGGATCGGTGACGGCGACGCTGGCCATTTACGATACCATGCAGTTTCTGGAGTGTCCCATCAACACCTATTGCATGGGCATCTGCGCCAGCGGGGCGGCCATTCTCTTGGCCGCCGGCACCAAGGGCAAACGCTTCGCCCTGCCGCACGCCAAGGTCATGATCCATCAACCCTGGAGCCAGGGCATCGGCGGACAAGCTTCCGACGTGGAAATCGAAATGAAAGAGATCCTCAAGGAAAAGAGACGTCTGAACGAGATCCTGGCCCATCATACCGGCCGGCCTCTCAGCGAGATCGAAGCGGAGACCGAGCGCAATCGCTACTTCACCGCTCAGGAAGCCAAGGATTTCGGTCTCATCGATGAAGTGTTGGCCAAGATGGTTGACAAAAAGTCCTAAACGCTTGTTCAGACCTGGGCGAGGGCGGTCGCGCTCGCCTGGGGCTCGCGGCTCAACAAGATATTCATCATTGGGTTTCGGAAATTCCTTATTTTACCTCAACCCGGCAGCCGATGAACAAAGGCGAGCCGGGTTGGCTTGGAGATTGGTGCCATGCCACTCGTGCCGTATGTTGTGGAGCGGAGCGGCCGTGAAGAACGGGTTTTCGATATTTACAGCCGGCTCCTGAAAGACCGGATCATCTTCCTGCAAGGAGAAATCGATGATGACAGCGCCAATTTGATCGTGGCGCAATTACTGTTTTTGCAGTTTGAAGATCCCGATAAGGACATTCAACTGTACATTAACTCGCCGGGTGGTTCGGTGACGGCCGGCCTGGCCATCTACGACACGATGCACTTCATCACCTGTGATGTAGCGACTTATTGTGTCGGCATGGCCGCCAGCATGGCCGCAACCTTATTGGCCGCCGGCACCAAGGGCAAGCGTCATGCCCTGCCTCATTCGGAGGTGATGATCCATCAGGTGCTCGGTGGCGCCCGCGGCGCCGCCACCGATATTGAAATCCGCACGCGCCATCTGCTCCGTACCAAAAAGCTCATGAATGAGCTGCTGCAAAAGCTCACCGGACAGCCGTTGGAACGAATCGAACGCGACACGGACCGCGACAATTTCATGTCGGCCCTTGAAGCCCAGGAATATGGCCTGGTCGATATCGTTCTGGAGCGTTTGCCGCTTGGACAGGTCGTCCCGAAACCGCCAATGAATCCTTGATTTCGCTGCGCCATGCTTCTGCGAAGTGTCGCGCAACGGCTCAAGGACAATCCAGGACAGCCTTCCAAGGATTCGGCCTCATGCGCTGCTTCATGGCTTGCTGCTTAGCTCTGTCGCTGATGATTGCAGCCAGTGGATGCCGCAGCTGCGAGCGCGTCGAAAGTGAATTGCGCGCCCGCGAGGATGATGTTCGTCAGCTGCGGGAAGAACTCGATCGTTGCAGCGTCTACAATCAGACCTTGCAGCAAGAGGTACATATGCTGCGCGGCCAATTAGGGATGCCTGCTCATGGTGCGCCGCCGGCCGCTTATCCTGTGCAAACGCTGACGCTGGGCCGGCAGACCGGTGGCCGCAGCCAGGATCTTTATCCCGGCGATGATGCTCTGCAAGTCCAGGTCGAGCCGCGCGATCCCGACGGACACGTTATCAAAGCCCCGGGGCAATTGCTTATTTTGGCCCAGGAAATCACGCCGGAAGGGACCAAGCGGCCCCTGTCCTCGTGGATGATTCCACCGGAGCAGCTCCGGAAAACCTGGGTCAATGGCCTGTTGACCACCGGCTATTTGCTGAACCTGCCGTGGAAGATTTGGCCGACTACCGAGAAGCTGCGTATCACCGCTCAATTCCAGCTTGCCGATGGCCGGGTCTTCGAGGCCGACCGCGATGTTACCGTTCGCCTGATGCCTCCTGGTCAGCGGCCCTCGGCAGCGTCCAGTCCCGCGCCAGCACCGCCGACAAAAGAAGGCGAGCCGATGCTGTTGCCGGCCCCCCATCCCATCGATCCGGCCAAGCCCGAGACGCCGCCCCCATCCGAGCTTCCCCTGGAGCCGGCCGCCGCCGAGATCCTCCACCCTGTGCCGCTCAAGTGATAAGGCCCTTTTATTGGGTAGTGATGCTTCGCAGAGGTGTCGCTAACTGAACATTTTCGGTTACAATAACTCACGGAGGTTGGGACCGTGAGTGATCCACCTTTTGAGATACTTTATGAGGACAATCACTGTCTCGCCGTCGTCAAGCCGAGCGGCGTCCTGAGTACCCATTACGAAGGCCGCGAAGAAACACTCGATCGCGCTGTCAAGACATATCTCAAGGAGAAATATCACAAGCCCGGCAATGTGTTCGTGGGCATCGTCCATCGTCTCGATCGGCCGGTGTCCGGCGTCTTGTTGTTTGCGCGGACCAGCAAAGCGGCAGCCCGGCTCGCCCAACAGTTCCGCGAAGGCACAGTTGAAAAAGTTTATTGGGCCATCGTCGAAGGCGAGGTTTCCCAGACGGCCGGCACTCTCGAAGATTGGCTGTGCAAAGACAAAAGCGGCAGACGCGTCGAGATTGTAGAGCCCCACGACAAAGGCGCTCGGCAAGCGCTTTTGCACTATCATCGCCGTGCCGTGTATGGCGGTTTGACCTGGCTGGAAGTTCGGCCACAGACCGGCCGCACACATCAGCTGCGCGTGCAGCTGGCGCATCATGGCCATCCTATCTACGGCGATGCCAAATATGGGGCCGTTCGCACGTTTGGCCGGGCCATCGCCCTGCACGCCCGCGCCTTGACGTTCTTGCATCCGATCCGTTACGAACCGATCACGCTCACCGCTGACGTACCGCGCTCGTGGCGCGGACGCTTCGCTTACCTGCTACGAGAGGGACAGCAATGAGGAATGCTGTACTCGACCAAATCCGTGAAATAATCCAGCGCGATGTCAACAATCGCGGCTTGGCCCGCGATCCGCACGAGAACCTCTTCACAGCTTGCCGCGACGATTTGGCCAACGCCTGCCGCAGCATCGCCGAGACGCCGCAGCCGGTACTCCTTATCGTGACCGGCTTTTTCATCCCTCACGCGCAGCCGCCATGCGGCGAGACCGACGGTCCTCTCGGCGCACTCTTTCTGGCACGGGCCGGCCAAGCGCTGGGGATCGAGGTTGCCTTGCTTACAGATGACTTTTGCGGGAGAGCACTGGAAATAGGCCTGAAAGCATGCGATTTGAATAAGACTGTTCCGGTTCTCGTGGCGCCGGCCGTTAGCCTGATCCTGCCCGAGCGGACGCACCTTGTCGCCTTGGAGCGTGTCGGACCAGGCTTCGACAACCGTTGCCATAACATGCACGGTCGAGATATCACCGAAGAAATGGCCCCTTTACATCGGTTCTTCGATCCCGCTTACCAGACGCCGCCTATTCCCACCATCGGCATCGGCGATGGCGGCAACGAAATCGGCATGGGTAAAATCTCACCGGAAGTGATCGCCCGCAATATCGCTAACGGCGAGCGCATCGCCTGCCGTATACCAACGGATCATTTAATTGTCGCCGGTGTCAGTAATTGGGGAGCCTATGCCTTGGCCGCTGGTGTGGCTGTCCTGCGCCGCCAGCGTCTGCCTGCATCGCTGTTTGATGTTGAACGTGAACGGGAACTGCTGCGCATCATGGTGGAGCAAGGACCATTGGTGGATGGTGTCACCGCACAACCGGCTGTGACCGTAGATGGGCTGGCGTTTGACGACTACGCGGAACCATTGCAGCAAATCGGTGAATTACTGGAGAAAGCACAATGTCTGACCTACGAAGAGCGACCGGGGCCGAAGTGAGACGGCAAGCCCGCAACGGTGAGCTGACGGGACCGACGCCGGGCCTGGCACTAGGCTATGTCCAGGCCAATCTCGTGGTGGTGCCACGCGATCTCGCGTTTGATTTTCTGCTGTTCTGCCAGCGCAATCCGCAGCCTTGTCCTCTACTTGATGTCACCGACCCCGGCTGTCCCGAACCGCGCTACGCCGCGCCCGGTGCCGACCTCCGTACCGATGTGCCGCGCTATTGCGCCTATCGTTACGGCGAACGAATCGACGAGCCGGCCAACCTGTTCGATTGGTGGCGCAATGACCTCGTGGGTTTCTTGCTTGGCTGCTCTTTCACTTTCGAGAATGCTTTGATGAAGGCCGGCATTCCTATACGGCACATCGAACAGAATAGTAATGTGCCGATGTACCGCACCAACATTGCCTGTCGTCCGGCCGGCGTCTTCGCTGGACCGATGGTTGTATCGATGCGGCCGTTGACGCCGACGCAGGCGGAGGCAGCAACGCAGATTTGCCGCCGTTTTCCGCTGGCGCATGGAGCGCCAGTGCATATGGGCAATCCGGCCGCTCTCGGTATCACAGACATCAACCGTCCCGATTTCGGCGATCCTGTCGACATCCGTCCCGGCGAGGAGCCGGTCTTTTGGGCCTGCGGCGTCACGCCACAAGCCGTCGCCATGCAGGCCCGACCCTCGCTGCTGTTGACCCATAAGCCCGGCCATATGTTTGTCACCGATTTGCGGGATACAGACCTGGAAATGCGATAGTTTCCTACTCTCAGGCATTCCGAAACGGAAGGCATCCAGAGACATGGCAAAGAAGCCGGACATTAGACAAATTGAGAGAATTGTATAAGGAGGAAGAGTTGACAGAAGGTCAACGAAAGCTGTTGCATAGAGTTATCACTAAAATAAAAGGTTATTCCCTCAAAGAAATCAGGGAAATCGCCAAGAAGATCAAAAAACTCTATCCCAATAAGTAGGACGGCAAGGAACACCAAGCTACCCGAGGAGCTTGCCAGGCTGATTCCCTCACTCCCCGGCCTGGAATGTTGGCGAGTAAGCTGCGAGGAGGACGGCCGGACCGACTTTTCAACGGACCTTGGGGGAAACGGCCTTTGTCTCCGTATCTTGTGCAATCATGTTCCTGAGAGAGATCCAAGTTTTGACGGCAATTAGGATTTGTGGATTAGGAATATGGTGATTGCTTTTGGGTCCTGGCGCCAAGTTTGAAATTGGAAGAAGAGGCTTCGCGCCCCGCCCGTCGTTGACACTTCCGGTTCGTTTCGCGTCGGGAAGCCCGCATTTTCGGGACAACAGGCGCCGTCGGGACAATCGTGCGTCTTCCGCCACGTTCCCTGGCTTCTCCGGGCCTTGCATTCAAGGCCAGAACGTTTACAATCGATGAAGAGAGCATCTGCCACACGCTACATTGCCCGAGGTCGTCTTTTCCGCCTCGGATCGTTTTGGGGTCAACATCATGCCGCAGCAATACTACACCTTAGAACAAGCTGCCCAGATCCTGCGAATCAATCCGGAACAGCTCAAAGAGATGGCGCGCAAGAAAGAAATTCGCGCATTCCAGGACCGCAGTGGTTGGCGTTTCCGTTCTCAAGAAATCGATGAAATGGCCCGCGAGCGCGGCTTCGGCAGCGATCCCGAGCTGCCCCTGGGTGAAGCTGTCCAGGGCAAGCCCGGCGATTCCGGCCGCGGCGGCGAAGTGTTTAATTTCAGCCTGGACGTAGACGAGAGCGATGAGGTCCAGCTGGGCAAGCAACCGACCGCGGTCGAGAAGCCCTCGCACTCTGGATCGGGTTCTGGAGCGCGCAAAACAGTGTCCAAATCGCCGCCGCCCAAGGCGTCCAGCGATAGCGATGTACGCCTGGTCCTCGAAGGCAGCGATGTAAATTTCGCCGTCGATGCGGGCAGCAAGGCTCCCGCCTCGAAAGGGCCGGTTTCGCCGCCGCCCAAAGTTGGCTCAAGCAAAACACGCCACGCGCCCCCCGTTCAGGATGACAGCGGCGTCCGTATTGTGCCGCTCGACCAGCCCAGCGATAGCGATGTTAAGATTGAACCATCGCAGCACGACAGCGATGTCGCCGCCGGCAAGAAAGCCTCGGACAGCGACATTCGCATCGAGGAAATCGGCCACAGCGGTAAGGTTGATCAGAACGTAACCGAAGAGATCGACCTGGATGCGGAAGCGCGCAAAGCCGAAGAGGCGCGGGCCAAGGCCAGCCGTCAACGGCCCAAGCCCGGCAGTTCACCGGCCTTGCCGACCAAATCACCGTTTGAGTTGTCGGAAAGCGATATCGACGTGAATGGTCCGGCCGCACCTCCACAAGCAGAGACTGAAACTGACAGTAGCAGCGATTTCGAACTGAAGCCTATGGGCGAATCCTCGCCGCTGCTGGAAATCAGCAGCAGTGAGCTGCCTGCGGCCAAGAGCGATGACGAACTCAGTCTCGGCCAAATGACCGGCGGCAAGGGCGCCAGCGGCATCAACTTGCGCGATCCCGCCGACAGCGGTATCTCTCTCGAACCCGGATCCAGCGCAGAGATGGCGCTGGATCTCAACCTCGAATCCGGCACCCCCAGACCGGTTCCGGCTGCCGCCAAAGACGAGACCGATTCCAGCAGTGATTTCGACTTAAATGTAGACGAGAGTAGTTCCTCGCCGACCACGGATAGCAGCAGCGATTTTGAGCTAAGCCTGCAGGATGAAGATGCTTCGCCCAGTGAAGGCAGCAGCAGCGAATTTGAATTGAGTCTCGATGCCGAAGGCTCGGATGAGGTGGCAACAACGGGTTCCGACAGTGATAGCGAATTCGAGCTAACGCTCGATGATAGCGGCGGACTGTCCCTCGAAGGAGAGGCTGCGGACGAGGAATCCGGCTCCGAGGTTGTGGCATTGGACGAAGGCGAGACCGACCTGGAAAGCTCAGAGTTCGATCTGTCGCTGGAGGGCGAAGAGAGCGGCAGCCAGGTGGTGCCTCTGGAGGATGAAGAAGAGGTCGATGAAGGTGCGGCCACGGTCCAGCGCAGGGCCGCCGGCGCGGCAGTTGAGGAAGAGGAAGCTCTCGGCGGAGAGCTAGACGAAGATCTGGAAGCGCCAGCGGTGGAAGAAGAAGAGGAAGTGAGGGCGGCGGCAGCGCCGGCCGCCGCGCCGGCACCGCCGGCCGACTGGGGAGTCATGGTCCCCTTGGTATCTTTGCTAACCACGGTCTTTCTCTTCCTCGTCAGCCTGATGAGCTTCGAGTTGATCCAAGGCATGTGGGGCTACCATACAGGCAACAAAGTCAGCAATTTACTCATCCACCCCATTGCCAAGATAGTCTCCGGTGAGGACAAACTGCCGGAAAATTGAGGATAGAGGATAGAGGATAGAGGATAAGAGGAGAGAGGATAGCGCAGGAGGTATATGTTGTTCTCCTCTCTCCTCTATTCTCTCTCTTCAACGTATTTTCTCTCGGGAGCGTCATGTCCTCGGATGCCGCCGCCAAGAGGCCGCACCGGAACATCCGGATCGGCAAGTATGAAGTTCTGTCCCACATCGCCAGCGGCGGCATGGGTGCTGTCTATAAAGCGCGCGACACCGAGAACGGCCAGGATGTCGCCTTGAAAGTCTTGTCGCCGGAGATGGCTGCCAAGCCGGCCATGGTCGAGCGCTTTCGCCGCGAGGCCAGGCACGCCGCCAAGCTCCGCCATGAAAATATTGTCACCCTCCATGAATTCGGCGAGACCAAGCATACCTATTTTCTCGTCATGGAGTTCGTCGACGGTATTGACCTGTTTGAATACAGCAACCGCAAAGGACCGCTCGGTCCTGATGAGGCGCTGGAAATCATCCGGCAAGGCTGCCTGGCCCTTGATCACGCCTATCAGCAAGGCATCGTCCATCGCGACATTAAACCGTCGAATTTTCTCGTCACGCGGCAGGGCGAACGGCTCGTAGTCAAGCTGACCGATCTCGGTCTGGCTCGCGAGGCGAGCAACGAAGAGTTCCGCGTCACCCGCGCCGGCACCACAATCGGCACGCTAGATTACATGTCGCCGGAGCAGGCGCGCGACAGCGGTCTGGCGGACATCCGCAGCGATCTGTATTCACTGGGCTGCACCTGGTATCACCTGTTGACCGGCCATCCTCCTTTTCCCAAGGGCGGACTGGGCGAGCGTCTGCACCGCATTATGCACGAGGAACCGCCTGATGTGCGGCAAGTCAATCCGCGCGTCAATGAGGCGATGGCGTCAGTCTTGCGTCGTCTGATGGCCAAGCAGCCGTCGCAGCGCTACCAAACCCCGGCCGATCTGCTGCGTGATCTGGACATCCTGAAGCGTGGCGAAGCGCTGTTGACACCCCGGCAAGCGCTGGAAATTTTGGCCCAGGAAGCCAGCACGCCGGACGAGCCGCCGCCCAAGAAGAAACGGCGTGTCCACGAAGGCCGTCGTTCTTCATCGTCGTTGCCGGCCCGTCCGCGCTCCGATACCAAGATCGGCAAGGCCACGGCGGAAGTGTCGATCAAGAGCGGCAAAGCCACCGCAGAGATGCCGGTGGGCAA
>JAJPHU010000025.1 GCA_021325115.1 Planctomycetota bacterium
AACAGCACATACGAGGCGCGTGAGCTGAAAGTAGAGAATGGAAAACGGAAAACGACGCGTTCCGCATCGTAGTAAGCCGTCCACGCCAATAGCTGGGCCATCACAAACGGCGATAAAATGAGCAATTCTGCGCCTGATAAGAGTACGCTGTCTCTTTGCCACAGTTGCGCCACCGCCCAGCCCCAACCCAGCCCCAACAGAGCCAGAACATAGAGGGCGAAAAGGGCGATCTGCTGGTGTAGCCGGCCGCGCTCGTAGCGTGCCAGCAGCTGCTCACGCAGCGAGAGATCCTTTTCCAGAGGTTTACGGACACGGCAAGCCACGAAAAAAGCGTGCAAGGCGATCAACAATACAGTCAGCCAGGTGGCTGCCACGCATGCCAGAGGCGAATCCGTCCACAGCGGTTTGGGCCAGATTTCCGGCTCTGGCAAACACACTAACATCAAGAATACCATCAACAAAAACGGCATGTCGTACCCATCCTCGACCGCAAACCGGCAAGGCTATCTCTCTCCATTCTAACGGGCGCGCTCGCTGTGGCAAAGCCGCATTGATGGCAAGCGGAACATGGGGGCATGGGAACGTCCCGGTTCACTCACCGGGATGTTCCCCCGTCCCACTCGCCTGGCGTTGCTGTTGCCACCACAACAGCGCCAGCAGCGTTTTGGCGTCGCGGATGGTACCGTCGCGTGTCCAGGCCAGCGCCTGCGGCCAGGGAACAATGTGCGGCTCCAGTTGCTCATCGGCCTCCGGGCGCATTGTCCCCGCCGTCAACTCCGAGGCGACGAATAGATGGGTGCATTCACTGAGGATGCCAGGCGAGGGATAAAATTCCAGCAGTTTGCGCCACTGTTTGGCCTGATAGCCGGTTTCTTCGGCCAGCTCCCGTCTCGCTGCCGCCTCAACGGCTTCGCCGGGTTCTAGCGTGCCGGCTGGGATCTCCCATAAGACTTCGTTGACGATGACGCGATGATTGCGCAGCAAACAGACGTGCTCGGCATCAACCAGCGGCAAGATAGCCACCGCCCCCGGATGCAACACGAAGTCGCGCTGAATCGTCTGCCCGTTGGCTGCGATCGCGCGCTCTACGCCTACCTGAATTTTACGGCCCCGATGAACGATGTCCCATGCCATGCTGTTGCTCCTGTTTGGAATGATTGCGTGTCTGTGCCTGCGATGATAGAATCTAACCGTTGTCTCCGTTAGCGACCATCCGTTTTCTGCTTTCCGCTTATAAGACGAGTGGACAGCGAACGGTGAAATTGGTGAGGAACGGCCATGCGCGGTTTGTTTTCTTGGTCGGTCCCTCTGGGGCATGTTTTCGGCATCACGGTCAAGGTCCACTGGATGTTTCCGCTCGTGGCGCTGGGGCTGATTCTGCGCTGGGCCATGAAGTCCGGGCTTCCAGAAGGCGCCTGGGTCGATGGCGTTTGGCTGATGGGGCTGCTGTTCTTGTCGGTGCTGTTGCACGAGTTCGGCCACTGCTTGGCAGCGCGTTGGGTGGATGGCGATGCCGACGAGATCTTAATGTGGCCGCTGGGCGGTTTGGCCAACGTCGATATTCCGCGGGAGCCGCGTGCCCATTTTCTCACTGCTGCCGCGGGACCGGCCGTCAATCTCTTGCTTGCTGGCTTGTGTACGTTCCTGCTCGCCTTTGCTGCTGATTCCTCCTACGCTTTTAAGCCGCTGTGGAATCCGCTCGCCAACATCTTCCGCATCGATGGCACCGGCGCGATCCGCCTGTGGACCTGGGACGGTCAGGAGGTGTCTGTCAATCACGTCTGGCCGATTTTCCTGGCCCGGATGTTCTGGGTCAACTGGATATTGTTTTGGCTCAACGTGCTCCTGGCCTGTTTCCCGATGGACGGCGGCCGTATGTTGCAAAGCGCCCTGTGGCCGAGCCTCGGCGAGCGACAAGCGCTACTGTTCGTCGTTTATTCCGGCTTCGTCTATATGGCAGTGATCGCACTGATCGGCATCGTGTATAACGAATTCCTCATCGGCTGCCTGGCCTTTTTCATTGGCTATTCTTGTTATGTGCAGCTGTTCATCCTGGAGACTGGTGGTGAAGAGGGGCTTTTCGGCTACGACTTCTCGCAAGGCTACACCAGCCTGGAGCGTGAAGCGCCGCGCCTGACCACGAAGCGGACGAGTTGGTGGAAACGCTGGCGCGACAGCCGCGCCGCCCGCAAACTCCAGCGCGAGATGGAGGCACGCGAAGCCGAGGAACGCCGTCTCGACGAATTGTTGGAAAAAGTGCAAAAATTCGGCATGAATGCCTTAACCGAGGAAGAACGTCGCTTCATGAAGCGCGTCAGCGATCGTTACCGCAATCGAAATTAGGTGGTTGGGGGGTTGGGGGGGGTGATGAACCACCGAACTACCCAGCCACCCAACCACTCAACCATCTAACTACTTCTTATTGTCATGGCCGACCTCATTCAACCGCGTACGCTTCGAGGTTTCCGCGATTATCTGCCAGCCTTGATGATCCCACGCGAGCATCTGCTGGAGCAAGCGCGGCGCGTCTATCGCTCGTATGGCTATGCTCCCATCGATACGCCTGCTCTGGAATATTTGGAAATCTTGGGCGGCAAGGCCGGCGAGGAATCGGACAAGCTGATCTATCATTTCAAGGACCACGGCGGCCGCGATGTGGCTTTGCGCTTTGACCTGACTGTACCATTCGCACGCTTCGCCGCTCAATACATCAGTCAGCTCGGCACGCCGTTCAAACGCTATCACATGGGGCCGGTCTGGCGCGGCGAAAATACCGGACATGGCCGCTACCGTGAATTTTGGCAATGCGATTTCGATACCATCGGCACTACCTCGAACGCCAGTGACATCGAGGTGGCCCTGGTGATTCATGACCTGATGGGTGCCCTCGGCTTTGAGCGTTTCGAGATCCGCATTAATAATCGCCTGGTGCTCAACGGTCTGTTGGAGGAAATGGGCCTGGCCAAACAGATAGTGCCGCTCTTGCGCGCCCTGGATAAGCTGTCGAAGATCGGCACCGAGGCGGTGTTGGCCGAGATGGTGGAGAAGGCCGGCGCTAGCCGTGCTCAGGCCGAGCGCATCCTCGCTCTGGCCGGAATGCAGGGCAGCAACCGGGAAATCCTCAGCCGTCTCGAACGTGAGTTCGGCAACAATCCGCGCGCCGCTGACGGCATCGCTCGTTTACGGGAACTTCTCACGGTGGTCCGCGACGTTGGCATCGCCGAAGAACGCCTCCGTCTCGATCTATCGATCGCCCGCGGCCTGGATTATTACACCGGCACGGTCTACGAGACATTTTTGATCGACAAGCCAGACATCGGCAGCGTCTGCTCCGGCGGCCGCTATGATAATCTCGCCAGTTTGTATACCAAACAGGTGTTGCCGGGCGTTGGAGCTTCGTTGGGACTTGATCGCCTGCTGGCCGCGATGGAGGAGTTAGGGTTAGTGCCGAAAGTCAGCACGCCGGCCCCGGTGTTGGTGGTCCAGTTCGCCGCCGAGTATGTCGGCGCTTATCAGCGCATGGCCCGGCAGCTGCGCAGCGAAGGCATCGGCGTTGAGGTCTATCCCGAGGCGAAGAAGGTCGGCCAGCAGTTGAAGTACGCCGAATCGCGCGGCTTCCGCATCGCTCTCATTGCCGGTCCGGACGAATTTGCCCAGGGTATGTGGCAAGTCAAGGATCTGGCGCGGCGTGAGCAGATTAACGTGCCGGCCGCCGAAGTGGCGGCGGCAGTGCGGAAGATTCAATCCGAGCCGCAACCGTAACAGCAGTTTCCCGCTAGGACCCTGCTAATTTCCTCTTTGGGGAGCGGTCCGGATTCGATGAACCGCTCTTCCTTGGAGTCCCGGACCCAACCGTAGGGCACCCTGTCCGCGTGCCTGAAAAGGGACACGCGGGCAGCTGGCCCTACGGTTGGGTCCGCTAGCTCTTACGACCATTGCTTGGACAACCATTGGTAGAGGAAGGGCCACAGGGCCAGGATCAGCGCAAGAAAGCAGGCCGTTATCCCGCCCACCGGATAATCGCGGACACGAGTGCCGAATCCGCCCCATATCCCGACGCCCCCAGCAACAGCAGGAGGCAGCGGCTCGCTGTCTATCCGCGCGCGGTACAGTCCGCCCAACCCCAGCAGTAGGCCGATACTGCTCAAGCCGATCGATAAGTAACTGCCAAACGGCACACACAGGAGGAAGATGGAGATTATCCCTAAGACCAGGGCCGTGATGCCTAAGCGTGCCGCTGGTGGGAATGGTGGTTCCTCAGTGGGGGAAGCGGTCTCCCCCAGAGAAGCGCTTTCCATAACTTCCACCAATTCGGTGGGGACAACAATGACCGCCTCGCACCGTGGACACATGATGCGACGGCCAGCAAGATGGTCAGGAGGATGGATTTTTTTGTGACAAGAAGGACAAACAATCCTCGGCATAACTCGACCTCGGGGACACGAGACTATCCTTAGCACGGAACAGATCAAGCGATCGTTCGCCCTCTGTCCCGTTTACCCGAAGGGCGATGAACAGATGAACCTATGTTCTGGGCTGAATGAATGGGCCGAATAACAGAAAAACTGCAAACCAGGTGCCGCCTCGTCGGTAATATTAGTGAAGATACAATAGTAGCAATCTAGGGAAAAGGAGGGAAAACGAACATGGCTACAGTTGCGGCTCCGATGGCGACCGAAGAACTGCTGGCTTTGCTCCATGACGGCATGGAATGCTGGCTGATTGCCAAAGAACTGAGGGAACGTCGGCGGGCGTGCCGTTGGTGTGGGTGGTCCATCCCTCGGATCGCACCGTGATCGTGTATGGGTCGAATGCCAATCTGGAATTGTGCAACATCGGTCAGGAACTATCCGTTGAGCCGCACTTGCCGGGATTTCGTGTGCCGGTCGCCCGGTTGTTCGAGTAAGCCTCTCTCCGGTCTCAACCGCGTTCGGCCATCGGCTTTACGCTTCGCACCTCCGGGCCGGTGTACCGGGCGCGGGGCCGGATCAAGCGATTGTTCTCTGCCTGTTCGATAAAGTGGGCACTCCAGCCGGCCACGCGCGACATGACAAAAATCGGCGTGTACAGCGGAATTTCTAGACCCAGAGCGTGATAGAGCCGGCCGGCTGGCCAATCGAGGTTGGGAAAGAGGTGTTTCTCCGTGCCGAGAATGCGTTCGATGATCTCGGCAGTTTCTTCCCATTGGAGCGAGCCGGCCGCTTCCGCTGCCTGCCGGGCGTAAGTCTTCAAAATGCCGGCGCGAACGTCGCCGGTCTTGTAGACGCGATGGCCGAAACCCATGATGCGTTCTTTGCGTGCCAGCATGTCACGCAGCCATTTTTCCGCGTGGGCTGGGCCGCCCGTTTGTTGTAACAATTCCATAACCTTCTCGTTGGCGCCGCCGTGCAGCCGGCCCTTGAGTGCCCCGATGGCGGCGACAATGCTCGAATGCAGGTCCGATTCGGTCGAGCAGACCACGCGGGCCGTGAACGTCGAGGCGTTGAATTCATGCTCGGCGTAGAGGATCAGCGACACATCGAGAGCGCGAGCATCAGCGGCGCTCGACTCTTTGCCGCGTAGCATGTACAGGAAATTGGCGGCGTGGCCGAGGTCCGGGCGTGCCGCGATCGGCTGTTGGCCCTTGCTGAGGCGATAATGTACAGCGATGGCTACCGGGATTTGCCCCAGCAGACGCTCGGCCTTGCGGAGATTGGCCGCACGCGATGAATCCGCCGTATCAGCATCGAAGTGCGCCAGAATGCTAACCGCGCTGCGGAGCACGTCCATCGATGCCGTGCCCTGAGGGATTGCTCCCAGCAGGTTAATCAGCGGACCGGGCAAACAGCGCGCGGCGGCGATGCGCTTCTGGAAATCGGCGAGCTGAGCGGCGGTCGGCAGTTCGCCGTACAGAAGCAGATAAGCAACCTCGTCAAAGGTGGTTTTTTCGGCCAACTCCGTCACAGGATAGCCGCGATAGCGCAAACCGCCGGTGACAGTGGAGATGGCTGTCTCGCCTGCAATTACACCTTCCAAACCCGGCGAATAGATTTCCGTCGTCATGGCGCAGTCCTCGGCAATTTTCAACTAAAATACGCTCGGTCGCGTTCTTCGTAGCCGGCGTAATCCAGCAGTTCATACAACTCCGCCCGCGTCAACATGTGCTCCAGATGATCGCGTTGGTGTCCCTTGGCGAGCAGATCCGCCAGGACGGCCTGGACTGCACACAAGGCTACGCGTAACGTGGTCACCGGATAAAGGACCATGCGGTAGCCTAGCTTGGCCAATTCGGCAAAGTCGAGGTTGGGACTGCGGCCAAATTCGGTCATGTTGGCCAACAGCGGTACAGGGGCCAACTCTCGTGCGAAAGCGGCGAATTCCTCGCGGCTCTCCAGTGCTTCGGGAAAGATGACATCGGCCCCCGCCGCAACATAGAGCCGGGCGCGGCGTATCGCCTCATCCAAGCCAGCGACGCCACGTGCATCGGTGCGGGCCACGATGACAAAGTCGGCATCGCGCCGGGCGGACACCGCCGCGCGGATCTTGGCCGCCATCCTTTCGGCGTCCACCAGCTGCTTGCCGGAAAGATGGCCGCAACGCTTGGGCATCTGTTGATCTTCCAAATGAATCCCTGCCGCCCCTGCGTTCTCGAATAGCCGCACTGTCCGCTCGACGTTGAGTGCCTCGCCGAAACCAGTGTCGGCATCGCACAGGAGAGGCAGCCGCGTCGCCGCGGCGATGTTCCGCGCCGCTTCGACGAACTCCGTCAGCGTCGCCAGACCAACATCCGGCAGCGCCAGCGATGCGGAAAGGGCCGCCCCCGAAAGATACACAGCCTGGAAGCCCAGCCGTTCCGCCATCCGCCCTATCAGGGCATTGAACACGCCCGGAACGGCGATCGGCGCTGCCTGATAGGCCGCACGTAAACACCGACCGGGTGAACCGAGGGCAGCGATCGGCGATTTCATGTCCGACCCTCCATGCAAATGACGTTGTTTATTCTCCGAGGCTAGCTACCATTGACAAGGGTTGCCGGTCTCTTTCGGTTAGCAACGCTTCGCAGAAGCGCCGCTAATCAGGGACACAGGTGCTGAGAAGGAGCCTTCATGAACGATGCCAAACCCCAACGTCCAGGAAGTCCCACCATCTTAGGGGTCAGTGTGATCCTGTTCGGCCTGTTCGTTGTGCAGGCCGCTTATCAGATCTACCTCGCCCACCGGAATCATTTGGAAGTGGATGCGGATCTCGGCGGGGAGTTGGCGGACGCGGTTTTCCTCGACGACGAGCCGGCACCAGAGTCCGTCGGTTGGCCGCAGTGGCGCGGCCCTCACCGCGACGGCGTCGTCCGCATGGCCAATCTGGCGACTGAGTGGCCGAAGGATGGTCCACCCTTGTTGTGGGAAAAGGCGATCGGTCGGGGCTATTCCTCATTCGCTGTCAGGGATGGTCGTCTCTATTCGTTGTTCCAAGAAGGGAGCAAAGAGGCCGTCGTTTGCTGGCGCGTTGAGGACGGCGCGGAAATTTGGCGCTATTCCTATGAATGCCGCGCCGATGTGGATTATCCAGGACCGCGCGCGACGCCGACGCTGGACGGTAGCCGCCTTTATAGCATCGGCAGCGATGGTACGCTGCTCTGCCTGGACGCTATTACCGGTTCGCCGTATTGGCAAAAAGATCTACTCCGCGAATTTCACGCCACGGCCCCGAAATGGGGGGTCGCTTTCTCGCCGTTGATTGACGGCGATCTCCTCTTCACCAGTCCCGGCGGCCCCGACGGCAATTCGCTCGCCGCCTTCAACAAGATCACCGGCGAGTTAGTTTGGAAGCGCCTCGATGAACCGGCGGGCTACAGTTCTCCCATCGCCGCCACCATCGCCGACACGCGGCAGGTCCTTTTCTTCATGGGCCGGAGTCTCGTCGCTGTACGGGCCAACGATGGCGAATTGTGCTGGCGCTATCCGTGGCAGACCAGCTACGATGTCAACGCCGCTACACCGCTGGTCTTCACAGCGCGCCGCGGTCCCAAACTGCTCCATTACGTCTTCATTTCCTCTAGCTATGGCCGGGGCTGCGCGCTGTTAAAAATCGAGACAAAGGCGAACAACCGCTTCAAGGTAAAGGTGGTTTACACCAGTAAACAGATGTGCTGCCATTTTGCCAGCCCCGTCCGCCGCGGTCCATATCTCTACGGCATTGACGATTCGCGTTTGAGCTGCCTGGATCTGCGCAGCGGCAGGGTGATGTGGAAGCGCTCTGGCATCCAAAAAGGCTCTCTTTTGTGTGTGAATGATTCCTTGCTCGTCCTGAGCGAAGAGGGGCAGCTTCTTCTCCTCGATGCCGTACCGGAGGAGCGTCCACCGAAAGCGGAGTTTCGGCCCTTTCGCGGAGGCCGTTGCTGGACCATGCCCGTTGTTGCCGAGGGCAAGCTGTTCCTCCGCAATGAACAGCAGATGAAGTGCTACAATCTTAAAAAGTAATCCGACGAACCTATGAGTCGGAAGCGTAAGCGACGGATAACTATCCGTCGCTTACGCTTCCGACTCATAGAAAAAAACAAATGTGGGGCACCATCCGCAAATACGTCAACATTTTTCGCGTCTCGCTCATCGAGCGCACGGCCTATCGTGGTGACTTCTTGTTGGGCACCATCCTGCGCTTTTTTCCGGTCATCACAACCATTCTGCTGTGGACGGCTGTCTTCAAAGGCGCCAGACGGTCGCGCATCGCCGGCTTTAGCGAGCAGCGCATGATCGCCTATTTGCTGTTGATCCACATTAGCCGCATGTTCTCCAGTATGCCCGGTCTATCGGCGACCATCGCTCATGACATCCGCGATGGCACACTCAAAAAATATCTTCTGCAACCGCTGGACATGATTGGTTATCTGCTATCCTATCGGGCGGCGCACAAGGTCGCCTACATCACGACCTCGGCCGGTCCTTATGCCGGCCTCTTCCTGCTCTGTTCCGGCTACTTCGTGGGACTTTGGCCGGACGCCCTGACATTGTTGGCTTACATTGTTTCGTTGTTATTGGCCTTCTTGATCGGCTTTTTCTTCGAGACGGCGATGGGCATGGCCGGTTTTTGGTTCTTGGAAGTGACATCGCTGTTGTGGGTGGTCAACACCGTGAATTATTTCATCTCCGGCCAAATGTTCCCGCTCGATCTGCTCGGTCCACCCTGGGACACCCTCTTAAAATGGCTGCCCTTCCAATACTTGGCTTATTTCCCGGCTGTCGTCTTCCTGCGTGAAGTGCAGGGCCGCACTCTTGTCGAGGGATTGTTGCGGGAACTGGCCTGGGCGGTGGTCCTCATCGTCCTGTCGCGTTGGTTGTTCGCGCGCGGCTTGCGGCGTTACAGTGCCTACGGAGGCTGAAAGGTCTCCTTTTGCCCCATGGGCCAATTCGCCATTCGCCGAGAGTGTCCGGGCATTGGCCCGTTCACTGTTCACCAGTTCGTGGATGCCAGACGACAGGATGAACCGGCAAAGAGAGCCGCCATACTTTGCTGCGGATTGTGCGAGATAACTCTGGAGCGCGGCGGCTACTCAACCAGCCCTAAAAGGCGCTGGTTGGCAATAGGTTGGATGTTGGGATTGATGGTGAGGGTGCCATTCCCGCTGACGACGATCGTGTCGGCAATGATCTGGCCGCCTATGGTATTGACGAGAGCATTCCCTGATACAGACACAGACGCATGAGCGGCGTAAATTGTCCCTGTATTGAGAGTCGCATTCCCCTTGATAGTTACTGCAGGTCCCGGAGTGGTGGAGGAGGTGCCGCGTCTCTGAAAAATGCCGAGGCCGCGATAAGGGCCGCTTAAAGGCGGTATGATGTTGATACTGCCGTTGCCATTCACATTGATTATGTCTGTCGTGGCATTGCTCCAATTATTGTAAATCATGATTCCAGCCGTTGCATCGGATGCCGTTGTAATATTGACGTAGCCATTCGCCTGAAGCCCCTTCCCGTTCAGGTAATAAATACCCGGTGTGCCATCGCTGTTGCCATGAAGCTGGACCGTGATGGGAGTCAGAAGGCTGCCGCCGCTGACCTGGATGCCACGGTTGTAACTGCCGGGATAGAAATGTACAGTGTTACCGCTCCAGACCGGGTTGGGGGCGAGTGATGGGGGCGGCGGGGGAGGCAACAAGTAGCGAAGCGGGTCGGGCGCGGGCGGAGCGGTGATGATGGTGGGCGCGGAACCGTTTGGGCCGAATAGAAGAGAGAAAAGGCTCCCTAGCAGTCCCCAGCCTCCTCCTTGCCCTCCTATCGCTGAATTGAGGATGAACTGCGTTGCCGTTATTTGGGTTGAGCCATTCACCTGGAGTGCCTGTGCGTTATTGGAATTGATCTGAATGCCGCCGTTAACTGTGATTCTGCTCAGACCGACAACATTGAGTGCGCCAGCGGCATTCAGGCTCAGTGCTATCAGGCCGTTCTGTTGGAGGGGCGCGCCTCGGCCGCGCGCCACCGCCCGGGCACGAACGGGAGATGTACCGGCGCCGAAAA
>JAJPHU010000193.1 GCA_021325115.1 Planctomycetota bacterium
CGACTTTATCGACGTGCCAGGCATCGTAGAGATTGTGTTTCCAGCGTTCGACGCGGCCGCCAGTGATCTTGATGGTCAAGCCTTTTTTCTGACAGCGTATCAGCGTGTCCTCCACTTCCGCCTCGGTGAGATGGAGAATGGGATCGCGGTTGGATTTCTGATTGCAGCCGGTGACAAGGGCGTTGATGCTAAGCGGGTAGGCATCCGGCGTGGTTTTGGCTTTTTCGATGAGCACGCCCAGCACGCGTCGCTCGCGTAAATCGAGGACCGGCCATGAACTCACAGCATGTTGGGCAGCCAACGCCGTTTCGGAGGACATACGATCTCCTTATCGTTTCATCGATTGATCAGTTATTCTTTTCCAGTTCTGCTTTACGTTCTTCTGTCAAGCGTCTGGCAACGCTGTGTCATGGGATCGCCCCCGTCCTTGCAAGCACCCACGACATAGGTACTTGCTGTCCATTCTGCCAAAATGAGGTCTTCGCGTGAAGCTCGGTTCTGGTTAGAGTTTGGCGAAATTGCCAAATGGTATAACCGCCCTTGGGATCAAGATAGTGGTATTGCCCTTGACACCAAGCACGACGAAGATCCATGCCATCGAGATGAAAGTGAGGGATGCCGACATTAGTGGCAACTTCCTCAAAAACCTTCTCAAAATCAAAGGGGAGAGCCGTTTGAGTCAAGTCCTCCCTTCGCCAATGACGATAGCTCGCTGCGTAACGACTCTTGGCGAATACCTCGAGGGTTCCTCGCTCGCACAAAATCGCGCGGGGCGACACGCTGGCCAGCATCTGTCGTTTGGGAGGTGTGTCTGCGTAGCTCAATCCTAACGCAACGGCTATCACTTCCTTGTCCGTCCGCGCTGCCAGATGATCAGCCCTTCAACAACTCCCTTCGCTGTCGTTTATACACCTCCACGCCTGGCTGGCCATAAGGATGGACGCCCATCAACCGGCCCTCCACTACCGTTGCCAGCATTAGCATTTGCATCAGCTGACCCATCGTATGTTCCGACAATACCGGCAGCACCAGATCCGCTGTCGGCCGGGCCACCTCATAGTATGCTTGGTTGACGCCGGCCAACGTAGCGCTCTGGATGTCTGACAACCTTTTGCGATTGTACTGGTTTAATTCATCTTCATTGTGATCGGCCATCTGCACGAGGATGGGCGCCGCTTTGGGTTCTTTAGCAATGAGATTGTTGATGAGTCGATCGCGCGGCCCGTCCTGGTGCTGTTGGCCGCGAGCCGGCAGATCGCGTGGGGCCACCATGGTCAGCGGTGTGGGACCGCGGCCTTGTTTGCCCAGACTCGAGGCCAGCAGCTGATCGTACCACCAGCCCAGCGCTTCCAGTTTTTTCGACCACACCGACAACACACGCAGCGGCTTGTGATATTCCTGAGCCATCAGGTAATTGATAGCGGCGAATTGCAGCACCGGATTACGCTCGAACGGTTCTTCGAGGAAGCGCTTGGTCATGGCAGCGGCGCCGAGCAACAAGGCACGCACGTCCAGGCCCATGATGGCAGCAGGCAGCAGACCGGCAGCGGTGAATACAGACAAGGGAGATCCGATATTTTCCGGAACGCCCAAGATATTGGCTTCATCGTGGCCGTAAGCGCGGAACAGCTGTCGCAGTTTGCCGTCATCACTGGTGACAGCTGCGAACAGTTCTATTTGCCATTCCGAGCGCAGGCCGTAATATTCCGCAGCTTCGCGGCGAAAAACACGCAGGGCCAAAGCCGGCTCCAGGGCATCACCGCTTTTGTCCAGGACAACCACGGCCCAGCGCTCCGCGCGTTGCTCCGGATCGATGCAGCTGACTTGCAACAAGTCGAGCAGATTTTGCAAGGCATCGTTGTCAGTACTATCTCCCTCGAAGTAGATACGCGGCACGCCCAGGCGCGTTTCTGGCGGCAGCTCGTTGTGATACCGACTCAACAGCGCTTCGAAGAGGGCACGCGGTCCCAGCGTCGAGCCAGCGGTGCCGAGAAAGACGACGCGATCGGTCTGCTGGCACAGGCGTGCCGCCAGCTCCAGCACCCGGCCGAGGTCACTGGCTTCACCTCTGCGACGATAATTATCGAGCGTGATTTGCGGCAGATCGATGAAAGCGGCGTCGCCCGGTTGCATCTCGCGTTCTGCGGCCACCTGCGAGCGGCACTGCAACAAACGTGGCAGAAGATCCTTGAGCCGGCCAGGGTTCAAGAAATGATGGGTACGCAACTCGGCAGCTGCGCTCCATTCCTCTCCCACCGGCGTGAGCAGCGATTGGTAATGATAAACGATCGCTTCATCGGGCAACTCCACGGTCATGCCAAGCACCTCAACAATGGCAGAGAGATGGGCAAGAAAACCGCCTGTCGATACTATAGCACGAGCCGGAAGTGTAAGCGGCGGAATGCAATCGTCGCTTAGGATTAACAGAAAGAACGGTAGGGCAAACTGCTCGCCTGCTCATTTTCAGGCACGCGAGCAGCATGCCCTACGGTTTGGTCCGCTAGCTCCTACGTTACCGGCTTGTACCGAGGTTGAGCATATGAGCATGCATGATTTGATAGGCGAGCTGCGCGAAGATAACGGCACGAAAATTATTCTGCTGGTTGCCGACGGGTTGGGTGGACTGCCGCTGGAACCGGGTGGTAAAACGGAATTGGAAACAGCCCGGACGCCGAACCTCGATGCGTGCGCCCGTGAGGGTGTCTGTGGTCTGAGCATCCCGGTTTTGCCGGGCATCACGCCGGGCAGCGGACCAGGCCATCTCGGTCTGTTCGGCTATGATCCACTGCACTATCGCATTGGCCGCGGCATCCTCGAAGCGCTCGGCATCAACTTTCCAGTTGGCCCGCGCGATGTGGCCGCACGCGGTAACTTTTGCACATTGGATAAGAACGGCCTCATCAGCGACCGCCGCGCCGGCCGGCCGACGACGGAACGCTGTATTGCCATGTGTAAATTACTGCAAACAGTGCGTGTGCCCGGTGTCGAGTTATTTGTCGAGCCGGTGCGCGAGCATCGCTTCGTCGTCGTCTTTCGCGGCGACGATCTCGGCGACGCCGTCAACGACACCGATCCGCAACAAACCGGTCACGCGCCGCTAGAGGCCAAGGGTGCCGACGCTGCTTCCCAAAAGACGGCTACCGCGGTCAACCGCTTTGTCGCCGAGGCCAACAAAGTGCTGAAAGATCAGGCACCGACCAACGGTGTGACGCTGCGGGGTTTCGCGCGCTACCCGAAAATTGCGACCATGCGGGAAATCTATGGCCTGCGCGCCGTTGCCCTCGCCGTTTATCCGATGTACAAGGGACTGGCGCGTCTGGTTGGCATGGACGTGCTCGACGCTGGCTCGACGCTCCATGATCAGGTCGAGACACTCCAGCGCGTCTGGGGCCAATATGATTTCTTTTTCCTGCACTACAAGTATACAGACAGCACTGGCGAGGATGGCAACTTCGCCGCCAAGGTCGAGATGATCGAGCGCTTCGACGCTGAGATCCCCAAGGTTCGGGCGTTAAACCCAGATGTACTCATCGTCACCGGTGATCACAGCACGCCAAGCAAACTCAAGAGCCACAGCTGGCATCCCGTGCCGGTGGTGTTGGTCGCGAAATCGTGCCGCACGGACGCCGTAACGGAGTTTGGCGAGTCGCAATGTCTGCATGGCGGGCTTGGCCAATTCCAGGCGATGTATCTGTTGCCCTTGGCGATGGCGCATGCCGGCCGATTAGGCAAATACGGGGCATAAAGACGAGAACAAATGAACCGCCAAGACGCCACGAGCATCAAGAAAAAACAAGGAGAGGAAAGAAAATAGAGAATAGGGAGATTGGTTTTTCTCTTTTGTTCTCTTTCTTTTTCTCCTCTTTTTTCGGCGTCGTGACGGTTCATTCCATCAGGTTTTCTCTCATGTCGGACTTTCTTCAGGCGCTGTATTCGGGCCGTGTACTGCTCATGGACGGCGCGATGGGTACAGAATTGCAGCGCCTGGGAATGGGGCCTGATGAGTGCGGCGAATCCTGGAACCTGAGACGCGCTGATTCGGTGCGGGCGGTCCATGAGTCCTATGTCGCCGCCGGCGCCGAGGTGCTGTTAACCAACACCTTTCAGGCCAACCCCTCTCATCTGGCTCGCTTCGAGTTGGAAGATCATCTGGAAGAGATCATCGGCAATGCCGTCCAGCTTGCTCGCAAGGCCGCGGGACGATCACGCTTTGTCCTCGGCGCTATCGGACCCATCCTCACCGCGGAGGGGCGAACACCTTTTGCCGATTGCAAAGAGTTGACCAGAGTGCTCACCTCCTTGGATGGCGTCGATGGCATCCTGTTCGAGACGTGTTCCCATCCGCGCGTTCTGTCGGCGCTGGCGTATGCGTTTCATCGCGTGGTCGGGATAGAGACGCCGCTACTGCTCTCGCTCTCCTATCAGCGCACGCCATCGGGCCAACTCACCACCATCAGCGGCCATGCCCCGGAAACATTCGCGCGCCACGCTGAACATCACGGCGTTGCCGCTCTGGGCGTCAACTGCGGCCGCGACATGGACATAGACGATATTATCGAGGTTATTCATCGCTATAGAGCTGCGACGAATCTGCCGCTGTTCGCCCGACCGAATGCCGGAACGCCCATGAAACAGGGCGACCGCTGGAACTATCCGCACACATCGGAAGCGATGGCAGCACGCCTGCCGGAACTGCTGGAGGCAGGAGTAAGCATGATCGGCGGCTGCTGCGGCACCACGCCGGCACACATTGCAGCATTTCGCACGGTAATCGATACTCTGGAACAGGAACAAAACCGAGTTGCAGCCATAAGGGAGCAGTGAACTATCATGGTAATCGATAACGATTTATCCGAAACTACCAAGCCACATTCGTGGGTTGGTTGGCTCAAAGGCATCGGTTGGTGTGTGCTGATACTGGCATTGCTCATTGTCCTCGGTGTGTTTTGGTATCAGGGCAGGATGGCAGGCAAACTCCAGGAAATGTTGGCCGAGTTGGACTGCAACGATCCTGGCTGGCGTCTGAGGGAGATCGAGGTGGCTCGCGACAACCCGCCCGAAGAAGAAAACAGCGCGCGTGTGGTCGCCGAAGCAGCCAGGCAGATGCCGCAACAATGGCCGTCGGCGGACTTCTCCCGTAAGGAGCTTCTCCGCTCTCTGTCGCCCAACGAAATGCTGAGCGGCGAAGACTTCGTTCTCCTGTCCAGAGAATTGGCCGGTGTGCGAGCGGCTCTGGCGACGGTAGGCAAGCTGGCCGACATGCCGCGCGGCCGGCATCCGATCGACTACAAACGCAATCCGATCGCCACTTTGCTTCCTCACCTGCAAGAATGCCGGAACCTTGTGCATTTACTCGTCTACGAGTCCATGCGGCGGAACCAGAAAAGAGACAGCAAAAATGCTCTAATAGCTTGCCGCGCCGCACTCAACGTGGCACGCTCGATTGGCGATGAGCCAATTTACATCTCGCAACTGGTGCGAAGTACTTGCGTTATCACTATTTGCCAGGCTATCGAACGGACGCTTGGGCAAGGCGAGCCGTCGCCCGAAGACTTGAAGGTTTTGCAAAAGCTGCTCGAAGAGGAAGACGCTTTTCCCGCTTTGCTTATCGCCACGCGCGGCGAAAGGGCCATACTACATCAGGTATTCGCAGCAGTGGATCGCGGTGAAGTGTCTTTGAAGGAGTTGGCGGGTTTTACCAGGACCGCCTCAGCGCCGCCGGATTGGCTGCAAAACTCTTTTATCTCGCTCTGGCGCATGGATACGCGGGAGGATAACGCTCTTTTTCTATCTCTAATGACACGGCGCCTCAAAGAAGTCCAGCGGCCCCTGCACGAACAAGCGGCCTTGGAAAAAGAATTCGAGCGCGAAGTCCGTGCCTTGCCGAAGAATGCTATGATTACCCGACTATTGCTGCCAGCCATGTCCAAAACAGGCGAGACATTCCGACATAAGCATGCTTTGCTCCGCAGTACGATCGCTGCTCTCGCCACTGAGCGCTGCCGCCACGACAAGAAAGTATGGCCGGACAATATCGATCAACTTTGTCCGCAATATCTTGCCACCGTGCCGCTCGACCCCTACGATGGCAAACCGCTACACTATCGACGTGTCAAGGATGGCATAGTTATTTACTCCGTTGGCCAAGACGGTGTGGATAACGGCGGCAATCTCAACGGCGAACGTCTGACATTACCCGGTGTGGACACTGGTTTTCGTTTGTGGGACGCGGTCCAGCGCCGCCAACCGCCGCAGGCGAAACCACCTCATCCGTTCGAAGCGCCGACTCCACCCACGTAGGACAGCTGGAATAAAACTCGAATTCTGGGGATCATTCTCATGTAGACGAAAGAAGGATCCTACGGAGGCAGGGTTATGCTGGCGAATCGATTCGTGAAAAGCTCGGCCCAGCTTTATCTATTGTTTTTGGCGTTTTTGTTATCTTCGTGCGGTCAAGTGCGGGTGACTAGCCCGTTGTCCGATCCGGACAAAGCGAAGCCAGACGAACGGCTATGTGGAATATGGAAGTTGGCGAAAACAGATGATAATACCTTGAAGATGGCCTGCCTGTGCATCGGCAAGGTCGGCAGACAGGATGTACCCGCAGGGATCCTGAAGGCAATGGCAATGGAAATTGACAAGAATAATAATATCCGGGACATGTCGTTGTACTTTTTCACGACCTCCGCTGCTGACGACAGATATGCAAACGTTTTCTTGGATGAAGTGATCGATCCTTGCAAGTCCCCTGCTTGGAACAAGAGAAACCAGGGATCCTTTATCCTTTACAAATACAAGGTTGAGGAAGACAAGCTGACGATTTGGGACATGAACTATGATGCCATAGAGGATGTGGTTCGGAGCGGGCGAGTGAAAGGAAAAATTGAAGGAGGCAATACAAAAACTGTAACGCTCACGGATGGAGAAGACTTATTGCGCTATCTGAAAGGAGGCGGCGACAAGAAGCTATTTGAAGAGAATTGCAAGCGAGTGTTTCTTCGAGTTAAGTAAAGGCGACTACCAAGTCCCTACGATCCATATGTGAATGACATCGGACGCATGCACTCCCTGTCGCAATCACGAACGTTGGTCCTCACCGAACGACACCCCCACATTGCCCGGCTGGCTCCCGGCGATGTTGCGTTCTTGCTGGAGCATCAGCGAGGTCGCCTGGAAGTCCTGCCTACGAGCCGGCGCGACTACTATCGCCTGACGGCGCTGGGCTGCACTGGCATCCTCGTGGCCCCAACGTGTCGATTCGTCATTCGGCCCAAAATTCCCTTGGCCAACATCTTCGCCATGATCGATCCGCTCGCCGACATGCCCAGCCAAGCTGACCGCATTGCGCCGGAGAAAGGCACGGAAGCGCTCGACTTTCTCGCGGGACAGTTGGCGCGCCGCATGGCCGAGCGCGTGACGGCGGGACTGTTTCGCGCTTATCGAGAATGCCGCGAACAAGGGACTGTATTGCACGGCCGGCTTGATTTACCGGCACAGCTGCGCGAAGCACCGGGAAGAAAGGATCAATTGCACTCTCAATACGATGATTTAAGCGCCGACCTGCCCTGCAACCAGGTAGTGAAAGCAACGGCGGAAGCGCTAATAGCGTTGCCGTTGCTAAGCACAAATATTCGCGCCGCTTTGCGACAAGCGCTCGCCGGCTTCGAGGAAGTTTCCTCGGCGCCTCTTTCGGCGTATTTGTGGGAAGCGGTCGAGGGGAAGCGATTACCCGCCGAGTATCGACCGCTCTTGGATCTGTGCCGTTTGCTGGGCGACAGTCTTACCCTCAATGAGGCAGCAGGGAACGTACCGGTGCCGAGTTTTTTGCTCGACCTGGAGCGCGTGTTTGAGATGCATGTGACGCGCGGTATCGTCGAGGCGTTCGCGCAGGACCCAGACCATACGGTCGCTGTACAGGTGATGCGCACGGTCCATGAACCCGTCGCTCATCAGCCCGACATAACTATACGCCCAGACTTGACGATCGACCGCGATGACCGGACAGTGTGGGTGATCGATGCGAAATGGAAACGTTTGCCGGGAAATGCGGAGACAACGGATCTGTATCAAGTATTGGCGTACGGCACAGCGCTAGGAGCAACGGGCGTGGTATTGGTCTATCCAGGAAGAAGATGGAGTGCCCGCACATATCAATTCACACACACATCGCTGCGATTGATGCTAGGCACGCTGCCAGTGGGAGGCACCCGCGAGGCATGTAGGCGCTCCGTGCGGCGCTTGGCGCGAGCGCTGATGTTTTTTGTTTGAATCATCCATGTTGGGAAATATTGGATAGAATGCTCTCCAAACTGTACTTTCCACGATTATCTTAGTTCGACAACGCCAGGTTCGTCCCCACGTACAACGTGGTAAATCGGTCAAATAGCTCCCCACTTACGCGGCAGTGGTTCTTATTGTTTTTAGCATTATCCTGGAGCGAAGTCTCCATGGCAAAAGAACATCCGACAGACAGCCACTTGACAATAAGGTCCAAAAACGCGTCGATATCCTTACAGCAATGGTTGCGCGTAATCTCTTCCTGCATGTGCCACCAGACCTGCTCGAGCGGATTAGCCGCCGGAGCA
>JAJPHU010000109.1 GCA_021325115.1 Planctomycetota bacterium
CCATTCGGTGCGGGTCAGGGCGGCCTGGGCCATGGCACGGCGGTAGCGGCCTTGATGCCGCAATTCCAGATCAAGCCGGGCTGTATGCTCGTTGAAGACGTGATTGACGACGCGAGCTGCGGCCGGGCCTTGGCCGTACCAGGTGAAGTCTTGGATGATGGGGTTGAACGGATACTGGCGGGCGATTTGCACGGCGGCTTCGGCGATGCCGCGGTTGCGGCGGAAGGTGGCCAGGGCCGGATTGTGTTCCAGCGCCCATTGCACCGCAGCGCTGAGCGACAACGCTGCCTGAAGCTGTGGAGGATCATTCGCTTCCGACTGCGCTCTCCCTGAAGGGACGCACCGAGTCAGGCAAACCGAGCCAGCCAAGGCAAGTGCGCAAGCGACGACAGATCGGCTTCGTGAACGCGGCCTCATAATCCCATTCCGTCAATGCGGGCAAGTGGGCAGACTTTGTAAAACAGCGAAGCGAGGAAGCGAATCCGCGCAGCATCGTTGCCGGTAAACTCGGAGGCGCCGGTTACACTATCGGACAGGCAGAGAAACGAAGTGCGGTATTAGTCGTGAGAATTTATCCAACCGAGTTTTGGAGAAACTCGGCAACTGTGGCAACGCGATGCTCGCGCGCCGCCGTGTAGACTGCCTGGCACAAAGCGATCGTTTCCAGATTATCACGGCCGCTGATCTCCGGCTCGCTTCCCTCTTCGAGGGCACACAAGAGCTGCGCCATCGTGCCGATGAAGGCATCGGGGAACCAGACCTCCGCCCAGCGTGGCTGCTGCCAGACATTCGGCTGCCGCCGCGTGGCGAAATCGATTGTGCTGGGTGTGCGTTGCGGATAACTCGGCCAGCCAATGGTGCCGCGTGCCAGCCCTTCGGTGCCCTCGACACGCCAGCGGATGGCGATGTCGGCAGCACAGCCTTCGCGCGCCGGCCCGGTCCACACATCATCCCAGGCGCTGGCGCGACAACCATTATCATATTCTAAAATGTACAAATTGATACCATCGTTATGCGGAAAACGCGTGCGCGGATCAGGGCGCGTACTGGCCAATACACGCTCGGGCGTGCCGAACCAATAACGGAACGTATCGAGATGATGAATGCTCATAACAAACGTGGACAGCGAAGGCAAGTTTTCGCTCCACGGCATCCAGTGCGGAATGGCCCGCATATCGTTCGTGCCAAGCACAGGTTCGCCGATCCAGCCGCGCTGAAGAAGATCCTTCATGGCCCGCACGGATTGATCGTAACGCATGTTCTGGTTGACGGCCAAGGCAATACCGGCCGCTTGACAAGCTTCGACGCATCGCCGAGCTTCCGCTACCGAGAGCGCTAACGGTTTCTGAGCCAGGATGCCGCGGATGTGACTGTTATGGCGGCAGGCTGCAAGCAGAATATTTGGTTGCTTGTCCGGCGGCACAGCGATGTCGAGCACTTCGATTGCGGAGTCATCGAGCAATTGCTCGATCGTATCGTAACAGCGGGGAATGCCGTGCTGTTGTGCCACGGCCTGAGCATGAGCTGGCGTGCGTGACGCGATGGCGACGGGATTGAACCCCGCCTGGCGATAAGCGACGAGATGGCAAGCGCGCATGATGAAGCCAGCGCCGATGCAGCCGATGCGAAAATCCTTGCGGTGCGGCAAACGCGGCAGGTAATGCAGTGGAGCATCCATTGGCTTTGCCTCCCAATCCTTGTGGCGCATAAGAGTGAGGAAGAACTTATTCTGGAGCCGCTTATCGTCAATCGCTGTCTGCTATCCGTTGTCCATTCATTGTCTATTTCTCGCGGTCAGCTGAACGGTTATGTGGATTCAATGCGGGAAGCGTGAGGGGATTTATGTAAGTTCCAAGCACCCCCAGGATTAATCCTCTTTATGCATTCGCACCGCAATGGTATAGGCGACGGCATAAGCCCGGCAATGAGATAGGGACAACAGGATATCGCTAATTCGCTGCTCTTGGGCAATGTCCTTGGCCGCGCCGCACAGCATCACCTTGGGCCGACTACCTGCTTCCATGCGCACCTCCATGTCGGTCCATGACAGGCTGCGCCGCCACGGCAAACCGAGGCATTTCCCAATCGCTTCTTTGGCCGCCCACAACACGGCGAACTGCTCCGTGGTCCGCCGCCTTGCTTGGCAATAGCGGATCTCGCGCTCTGTATACACGCGTCGCAAGAACAGTTCGCCGTGTTCCTCGATCATGCGCCCGACACGTAAACATTCGACGATTTCCGTACCAATCCCCACAATTTCCATGATGGCCTCCCGTCCTCCCGATGAAGCTGTTTCATCGATTCTAGCAAAGATGCAGCTTCGGAGTACAATCGCTGTCTAGGCGCCCTTGTTCCGCAGAAGGAGAAGAGCAGAATGACGCACCAAGCCAAACAGGATCTCCTGGCCGATCTGACGCCGGCGCAGCGTGAAGCGGTGACGCATTTCGAGGGGCCGTTGCTCATCCTCGCCGGGCCGGGCAGCGGCAAGACCCGTGTCATCACGCGCCGCGTCGCCTGGCTGCTCCAGCAAGGAGTGCGGCCCAACAATATCTTGGCCATCACGTTCACCAACAAGGCCGCCGGCGAGATGCGCCAACGCGTCGAGGCGCTCGTGCCCGGCAGCCGTGTTTGGATCAGCACGTTCCACAGCCTCGGCGCCCGCCTGCTCCGCCAGTACGCCGACCGGCTTCAGATCGATCGCCACTTCACCATCTACGATCAGAACGATCGCGCGCGCATCGCCAAGATGGCCCTGGAAGATGCCGGTATGGCCAATGCGCGGATTTCGCCGGACTCCATCGCCGCCGCCATCAGCAAGGCCAAGAACCAGCTGCTCGGACCCGATCGCTATGCCAAGCAGGCCCGCGATTTTTACGAGAAGACCGTCGCCGAGGTTTATCCGCTTTACGAGAAGCGCCTGCGCGAAGCCAACGCCTTCGATTTCGATGATCTGCTGTACTGGCCGGCCCTGATGCTGAAGCACGATCAAGAACTACGGGCTGAATTGGATGCGCGCTTTCGCTTCGTTTTGATTGACGAGTATCAAGATACCAATCATGCACAATATGCCCTGGCCCGTGCGCTATCGATTGATCATCCAAACCTGTGCGTGGTGGGCGACCCAGATCAATCAATCTATCGCTTCCGCGGTTCCGACATCCGTAATATCCTCGATTTTGAGCGTGATTTTCCCGAGGCCCGTGTGTTGCGGCTGAATACCAATTATCGCAGCACCAAAACGATCCTGCACGCAGCCGGCCACCTCATCGCCCACAATCGGCAGCGTAAGCCGATGGATCTCTTCACGGACAATCCGCAGGGGCAAGCGGTGACTGTGCTGACGTTCGAGACCGGCGTAGACGAGGCCGAAGGAATCGCCCGCCGCATCCGCGAGGCAGTCGAAGCAGGCAAACGTAGTTATCGAGATTTCGCCGTATTTCTCCGCATCAACGCCCTGTCGCGTGGACTGGAGACAGCGTTTATCAAAGAGCGCGTGCCGCATCAGATTGTCCGGGGCCTGGCCTTCTTCGAGCGCAAGGAAAACCGCGATATCCTTGCCTATCTGCGTCTCATGGTCAATCCGCGTGATGATTTATCATTCCTGCGCATCGTCAACGAGCCGCCACGCGGCATTGGCAAGGTGTCGCTCGATCATCTCCGGGATTATGCAGCGCCGCGCGAGATGAGCTTGCTATCGGCAGCAGGGGAGGCAAGCAAAATCAAAGCCATCAAAGGCAAGGCGGTCTCGGCTTTGCAGGGTTTCCACCGGCTCATCAACGATCTGCGCCAGCTGCTTGAGGCGCCGCCCGATGAGGTCATTCGTCAAGTGCTGGATCGCAGCAGCTATCGGGACATGCTGCGCCGCAGTGATGACGAAGCAGATCAGGAGCGGTTGGCCAACATCGAGGAACTTATCACAGCGGCCAAGCAGTTCACAGACGAGGACACGAGCCGGACTATCGGTGATTTCCTGGAAAACATTACGCTGGCCAGCGATGTGGACAGCTGGGATGAGCGGCAAGATTGCGTCTCGATCATGACGCTGCATGCAGCCAAGGGTTTGGAATTCCCCGTCGTCTATATGGTCGCGGTGGAGCAGGGCTTGCTGCCGCACGAACGCAGCATTGCACGCAACGAAGAGCTGGAAGAAGAACGGCGGCTCGCCTTCGTCGGCATGACGCGCGCCAAGGAAGAGCTTTATCTGTGCCATGCCCGCAGCCGTGAGTTTCGCGGCCAGATGGTCTATCCGGTGGAGAGTATGTTCTTCCGCGAACTGCCGGCCGAAGCGATCGAGCAGGTCGATTGCACCAGTGGACGAAGCGAGTCGGCCTTCGCGGAATGGCGTAGCGGCGGCGCAGCGGCAGAGCAAGGCTGGCACGATGCTGGTGTGCGTTCGAAGCCAGCGCCCCTGCGCGTTCCGGAAAAGCATGAGGAAAAAGGTTTCGCTGAGGGAATGGTGGTGCGGCATGGTACGTATGGCATGGGACGCATCGTTGCGGTGAGCGGGCATGGAGGGCACTGCCGCATTAAGATCCGCTTCTCCACGGCCGGCGAGCGGACGTTCATCGCGGACAAGGTAAATCTGGAAATCGTGCGGAAAAAGTGAGTCCGGCAGGAGATTGCAGCGTGGCACGTCTTCTCGATCCCAAGCCTTAATTGGGAACGCAGAGGAAGCGTGTGGAAAAAATGATCTACGGCGCCGCCGGGCGGGCCGGTGCGGGACCGTAGATGACCTTCGGATTGGGCAACGAGTTGAAATCGCACTGCGCCAAGCGTTCGAGAATGACCTGCTCCAATTTGTAATCGCGGCCAATGGGAATCCAGTTGGATTCGTAGATGGGCTGCTCGATCACTTCGTACTGCCGCTCGATGGTGCTGTTCATGCGGAAAGAAGCGGAACCGGCCGTGGCTCTTACCGGGGCCGGCATATCTTCTAACTCTTTTAAGACTTTCACATCGATGTAGTAGCCACCCTCATCAGCGGTTGAGATGAGCACGATGCAGCGATGGCGGATCGATTGCAAGTCGGCCATCAGACGCTGGTAGAAATCGGGACTGCCCGGCTTCCACGGTTGGAGGATGCCGGGCGCCACGGCGGGCTGCGTTTCGATGCGGCCTTCAAAACGATTCATGTAGGCGATTTCCCAAAAGTCATCGACAATATCGAGAGCCTTCTGGAAAATCTTGTCGTAAACTTCCGGCTGCGGACCCTGGGGAAGATAGAGCGGGTTCTCCTGGGCGACAAACGGCTCCGGGCGGAGAAGGGTGCTTTCGCGAGGCATCGCTTGACCGGGCCGGAAGATGAGCGGGTTGTCGCGTAGCGGTCCGGTCGAGCAGCCCGCCAGTGCCAGAAGCAGCGTGGCGGCGCTCGTGACGAGGACCTGCCGGCGATTGATGCGACCCATACAGCCCCTCCGCCGCCCGCAGCGCAGTCGGCCCCGATGTTCCGATTAAGGGACGCTCTTATGGCAAAGGACGGCATGGCTGTCAAGGCAGAAACAAGTACCGGGGGCGGCGTCAACCCGCTGGTCGTGTCCTACCAGCTGGCGGCCGCCAGCCGAGCGCTTATTCCTCCTGGGCCGGCAGCTTCCACTCCTCATCGAAGAAACCTGCTGTCACGACTTTGCCCGGCCGGCGCGATGATGGTGGCGTGTTCACGTCGATTACCGCGAAGTCCGGCAGTTTCGGCACCTGTCGTGCATTATTAAGATAATCATACTCGCGGAAGGTGAAGCCACTGTTGAGCACAACGTAGCGCTTTGAATTGAGTGGATTGGGATAGATCAACAGTGGCACATGATTTTCGGCGGCGAACGTCCCCTTGCCCAGCCGCACGTGTTCACGGTCCCAGCCGATCGGCAGCTTGTCGGCGATTTGGGCCAGGACTTTGTTGCTGCCAGGATCGCCCCAGAGGACAAGATTATGGGCAGCGATATCGGCGTCGGTGAGAGCGCTATCGTCCTTAATCCGCGCCTCACCACGAAACTGCTTGCGCCAGTGCGAGACAGCGTGTCTCATCTCCGCCGCAACCCAGGCGCCAATCTTGTCGTGAAATGGCTGGCCAGTCGGCCGGACCATCAGAAAACTATCCAGGAAGGCGTCGTCGATCGGACCTTGCAGTCCGGGCCGTTTGCGCAGCTTGCCATCTTCGACTTGCGCAACCACCTCCCAGGTGTTGTCTTTCTTGCGGAAATGCGCCGTCCATGAGCGATCCGATAGCACCGGCGGAACGCCTTTGATTTCTTCCTCGTCGTCATCGATGCGGACGCTCGGCTTTTCCAGCGCTTCCAGTGGACACGAACCCGGTTCGAAATGCAATGTCAGGGCGGCGACGTTCCTCGTTCGGATCGATACGCCGTCGTTGAGGACAGCATCGACCTCGGCGCGTGACCAGTGCTTTTCCATACCGTCGATCTGCACCCACAACATCTTGTGATAGCGCAGCGTCCAGGTGGTGAATAATATGTGCATCGGCACGGCGTCGCGGCCATGCTTGACGATGCTGTCGATACGGCGGTTCAACTCTTCTTTGGTCTTGGCTTCGTAAGAATGGCCCGTTTGGGGACCGATTAAGTGCAAAAGCGTCATGCCTTCTTTTTTCATGGCCTCGGCCATTTTGTCGGCGGCCTGCTTTTGCCGATCGTTGGCGCCGCTGTAGGCGATGACGGGACAGTTGAAGAGATTGATCGCATAATCGGTGCAGTCATACCAGTGCCAGAGTTTTTGCTCGTACCAGGTCGGTTGTACCTTTTCCTCCTGAAAAACCTTGAGGAAATCCGCTGTCTCGCTGAAACCGGCGCCCGGGGCGGCGGCCGCCCACAGACCGGCGTAATGTACGGCAAATTGCCAACAGGCGGCCCCGCCCATCGAGAAGCCGCGTATGACGATACGATTTTCGTCGATGGGATAATGCTTGCGGACGTGGGCCAATGCTTCCAGGCAATCGATCTCGCCAGCGAACTTGTTGGCGTTGCAATAGCGGCCATACAGGTGCAGAACGAAAGCGTTTTTGGGTGTGAACAGGCCAGGTGATGATTGCCGTTCGTTGAGGAAAGCCAGTTCTGTCAACTTCTCGTTGCGGCCGTGGCACCAGATGTCGAGGCGATGCTCATAGGGACTGTTGGCCTGATACGTCGGCGGCACCACCAGGCCGTAAGGCTGCACCGAACCGTCGATTTTCGATTGGTAGCCGCGCACCACCAGGCCGGTCGCCGTCGTCCACGGCGCTTTGCCATCTCGTAGTTGCCGAGCGCGCTCCGCGCCTTGAGCGAGCAGCTTGCGAGCGAGGGCCGGTTCCTTGGGATTGTAAAACTCGTTGTACGTCAGAGCGTAGCGGACGGCGTTGTGGAAGATCTGCACGTCTGGTAGCAGCTCTAAAAGAGCAGGCTTGCCTTTGAGATCTTGCCGCAATTGTTCGATGTCTTTGCCCAGCGCTTCGACGCCAGCTTGCAGCTGGGCGCGGTCGGCATCGTCGATGGAGATGCCCGGCGGCGGTACCGGGCGGACCTTATCGGGCAGATTGTCGCCTGGTCCATCGGCATGGAGCAGGGCAGCGAGAGCGAAGACGCACAGCAAGAAGGAACAGTGCTTGGCCATAAACAGCATCCTTGTAAAGAGGGGGTCGATGGTGTTGTTGTTAGGAGATGGCACCAGAGGTGTCAACAACTGTTGGGGGTGCCGCTGGATTTTGGCAAGCGAAGTCGCGTCCTTTGGATGAGCGGAGTTGCGTCTGCACCCTGAGCAGCCTTTTCCACTCTCTCCCCTACAAAGGAGAGAGAGTTGGGACCAGTAGCACTTAATGGTTTGGGCAAGCTCTCTCGGATATGCCAGCCTGCCTAGCGCATTCCCTCCGTATTCGCCGATTTCGCTTGCCTCGATGCCTTGCTGTTTGCCGAATCTTAGGGCAGTTAACGAGACGGACCGGAAGCGTAAGCGGCGGAAAGGGAAATGATGCGACGAGACAGCCTAAATCGGTTCAGGGCCACGACCGTAAGGGAACGGTCGAGAGGCCGCTCCCTTACGATCGCGGCCCTGCTTTTGGCCTTGTCGGTTGCAGCGGCAGATCAACGGCAAGAAGCGGTGAAAACCGCTCCGGAGCCGGCCCCTCAGCAACCACCGCCCAATAACTGGTTCAACGTTTCCTCGCCGGGCACCCGTGCCTTGGCCCGGCCCGATTCGTTCTTGCAATACGGCCCGCCTCCAGAGGGCGTGTGCTGTCCGGGAAGAAGGTGCGGCCATTATCTGCACCGTATCCTCGCCTGGGCCACTTACTTCCCCAAGTACCGCGCCTGCTCCTGTTGCCAATGGTGCAACAGCTGCCAGTACAAAGGCGTCGTGCCGCTCTATACATTTTTCCTTAATCCCAAGTGTAGCGAAGGCAGCGGCGTCCAGGCGACCTTCGCCAACGAATGCTATCGCGGCTGCAAAACTTGTGCAGCCTGCGGCCATCCGTAATCGATGAACTGGAAGCGTAATCCGGCGACATGTCCGTCACTTACTCTTCCGGCTCGTATCAGGGACCTCCTTCACCCCGTCACGACGGGACCCGGACCCGCGCCGGGTCCCGTTCGTTTTGCGCCTTTGCTTTTCACTCTTGCTTTATAATGCAATGACGTGGTTTGCTGGGGAGGAGAGCCGATGGACATTGTGCCGGAATCCGCACGCCCCGAAGATTGGGGGCCAGCCTTCCGCCTGATCTTTTCGTATCTTCCCACCGAAGAGCGTGAGAATCGCTGCGCCAATGCCTTGCGTTTGCTTCAGCGTGGCGAACTTGATCCGCAGGGACTTTTCCTCGTGCGCAGTCCAACGGGTGAGCAGTGCGGTGCTCTCCTCTGCACGCCCGTTCCTGGCCGCAGTGCCCTCCTTTGGCCGCCCGGTGTGGTGAAGGACCGACGAGGCGCCAGCCCTGCCGAACAGGAAGACGCTTTGGTACGTCATGCCTGCGCCTGGCTACGGCAGCGCGGCGTGAAACTGGTGCAAACACTGCTCGCCCCGGAAGAAATGTTCCTGGCCGAATCGTTGCTGCGCAACGGTTTCTCGACCGTTACTCGTCTGTGGTATATGCGGCACGACCTCCATCTGTCCGTGGATTGCCTGAATATTCCTTCTCGCCTGGATTATCAAACCTTCGCCGATGACGCCCTGTTCCGGCAGACGTTGCTACGCACCTACGAAGGCACGCAGGACTGTCCCGAAGTCAACGGTGTTCGCAATATTGACGAGGTAATCGAAGGCCATCGCGCCCAGGGGGTTTTCGATCCCGAGCGTTGGTGGCTGGTCCGTAAAGGCGAGAAGCCGGTAGGTGTGCTGCTGATGACGGAGATGCCCGAAGGCGGCGCTTGGGAGCTGGCCTACGTAGGCGTGGTGCCAGATGCCCGGCGGCGTGGTTTCGGCCGAGAGATAGTGCTACACGCCCTGTGCGAAGCTCGCGCCGCCGGCGCGCTCGCCGTCACCTTGTCCGTCGATGCCCGCAATCAACCGGCCTGGAATCTCTATCGCTCAGTGGGGTTCGAGCCTTACGATCAGCGCGTCGTTTATCTGGCCATCTTCGTTTGAACGAAAATATCGAGAATGGCGCACCCCTCGCGCCGCTGTCCCCTGAAAAAGCCAACTTTTGCTGTTGGCGAAGCTGCACCCGCGTTCTAGAATTGCCCATCCTGGCGTGGGATCCAATCTGGAACAGAGACGCCCGTGACTGTCGGTGAACGCAACTTAATTCACGCGCTGGAACAAGCCATTATCCAGCGAATTGGCGAACCACGCTACAAACTTTGGTTTGAAGGCCGGACCCGTTTTCACTGGAATGACGATCAGCTGACGATTGGCGTACCCAATCGGCATTTCGGCGAATGGGTGGAGAAGAGCTTTGGCGCTGCTGCTGCCGCCGCCGCCCAGGAAGTGTTCGGCCAAGCCATGCAGGTGCGTTTCGTCATCGATCCGCAGCTGTTCCAGGAGGCGCGGCGCGAACAAGAGGAGGCACGGCAAGCTCGGAGCTGTGATCTTCATCCCAGCCGCAACCCTCATCCCAGCCACGCCCCTGAGGCAATGGAAACAACGGAAAAAGCACCCCCCCGCCGCATCCGCCGTTGGCGTCGCCTCAGCGATTTTGTGGTGGGGCCGTGCAATCGCGTGGCCTATGCCGCCGCCCAGAATGTCATCGAGGCGCCCGGTGAAGGGGCCAACCCGATCGTATTGCATGGGCCGATCGGCACCGGCAAAACGCACTTGCTCGAAGGCATCTATGCCGGTCTGCGCCGCGCTCATCCCGATTGGCGCGTCCTCTATCTGACCAGCGGGGACTTCACCAATCGTTTCCTGCACGCCTTGCGGATGAAAAACCTAACCAGTTTTCGCAAGCATTTCCGCGAATGCGATGCTCTGCTGGTGGATGATTTGCACTTTTTGGCATCGAAAAAGGCCACAAGGACAGAGTTTTTACACACCTTCGACGCCCTGTTGGCCGACGGACGACAAATGGTGCTGACATGCGATTGTCACCCGCGCTGGGCCGACGACTTCACACCGGAATTGACCGATCGTCTGCTGGGGGGAGTCGTCTGGGGCCTGACGCCACCGGACGCTGAGACGCGGCTGGAAATCCTGCGCCACAAGGCTTTGCAGAATAGGGAACAACCGCTGCCCGATGAAGTGCTGCGTTTTTTGGCCGGCCAGTTGCGCGGCAACGTCCGTGAGTTGGAAGGCGCTGTGCAAAGCATCCGCCATTACAGCCGTGTCACCGGCCGGACCATCGATGTGCCGTTGGTGCGTGAGGCGTTGGCCGACCTGCTGCGTCATGCGGTGCGCGTCGTGCAGCTGGCTGACATCGATGCGGCGGTCTGCAGCATACTGCGGCTGGAGCAAGGCGCGTTGCAGTCAAAGGGACGAGCCTGGGCCGTCAGCCATCCGCGCATGGTGGCCATGTTCCTGGCGCGCAAGCATACGGCAGCCTCGTACAGCGACATCGGCAAGCATTTCGGCGACCGCAATCACAGCACCGCCGTCGCCGCCGAAAAGAAGGTCCGTCGCTGGCTCGACGAGGATGCCGACTTGGTCCTCGGTCAACGCCGCATCCGCATTCGCGAGCTGATCGAGCGTGTCGAACGCGAGTTGCTACGCTAAACGCGGCGAGCGAGGCATGTCAACAGCCCGCTCGCCGGGAAATTACGCAAGCGCGCGAACCCTTGCCGATTTTGCCTGATTTCCTCAAAAGGCAAGTTCCGCATACAACTCGTGCAGTCGTTTTCTCCGCACTTCTTTGCCCGATCGGTCGATTGATAACAGTGCCGGATGCGGCGCTGCTGTGAAAGACAAGGCCGCATGGCGTTACAGTTACCCCCGCACGGGTAGGATCAGGGGACGATGGAGCGCCCCCGGCGGATTGCCGCCCCGTGGACGGACTGGGGTCTTCCCTGTGAAAGGAGTCGCGATGAAACGGATCGGCTTGATGGCTTGTGCCGTGCTGGGACTGGCCCTGTACACCAGC
>JAJPHU010000011.1 GCA_021325115.1 Planctomycetota bacterium
CCTGGCAGGCGAAAACAAGTCCATTCTATAAGACTATGGGTGGCACTCCCTATGCTTATTTCAGTTCCCAAGGGATTTATAACAGCGGATATTGGGCAAACACCCTGATTGATTGCAAATCAATCGGCGCTCTCCCCTACTATAATGCCAATCCAACGGGCCAACCCATAATCCCACCTAATCAACCCACAAGTCAATTCACGAACCCAAACACGTATCAAATTATCTCTGCAGGGAAGGATGGTGTGTTTGGCACGGCGGGCTGGACTCCATCGAGCGGCGCCATAGGACCGGGCGCCGATGATCAAGCCAATTTCTCCTCGACGCTCCTCGGCCAGGGCCAGAACTGATCCTATCAGTCTGCCGTGCCCGCAAGGGCGGCCCTTGCGGGCACGGCAGACTAGTGAAAAAAAGGTGGCTAGCATCATGTATGAATGACGAACTTCCGGAGGTCCATCATGAAACAGTCGGCTTGGTTGGCGTTGGCAGTGTTGGCAACGCTGTGGCTGCTCGTTGCCATTCTTATCGACGTGGCCACGAACACCATCGCCGAAATCGCCGTCCAGGGAGGGTGGGCGCCCGTCGGCAAATCGCAACCCCTGAATGATCCCATTGATGATCCACCAGTTCCACCGGATACAATAGGCAGGGAGTATAAACCCTCACCCTCGGTTAGCCACGATCCAAAGGAGAGCGCGAAGTCGCAACTCAGCATCACCAAGCCAGCTGGACTACAACCACCAGAAACAGGCCAACACTGATGATGCCGTTGACCTGGAAGAATGCCTGATTGACACGGCTGAGATCGTCCGGCCGCACCAACCAATGCTCGTAGAGCAATAAGAGCGCCGCCGCAACAACGCCAGCGAGATAAATCGCGCCCAGGTGCGGCGCTGCGGCCCAATAGAGGCCGACGAGCAAGACCACCATCAGCAGATGCCACAAAGCGGCCACGCGCAAAGCGGCGCGGATGCCAAGTTTCGCCGGGATGCTGTGCAGCTTCGCTTGGCGGTCAAAGTCTACGTCTTGACATGCGTAGAAAATATCGAAACCGGCCACCCAGCAGAGGACAGCGCCGCCCAGCACCAAGGGCGCGGCCAAATCAGCTGGACCGCGAATCGCGATCCACGCCGCCAACGGCGACAACCCCAGCGACGCCCCCAACCAGACATGCGACAGTGCCGTGAATCGCTTGGTGTACGAATAGATGCAGAGAAACAACAATACCGGCAAGGATAGATAAAACGGATAGGGGTTGTCGAAGGCGAGAAAAATTGCTGTAGAGGCGACAAAGCTGGCCGCGCACAGGAACGTGAACAGCCAGACGGCAGCGACAGAGAGCCGGCCGGCCGGCAGATGACGCCCTGCCGTGCGCGGATTCAATGCGTCGAAGCGACGATCGGCGAGTCGATTAAAAGCCATCGCTGTACTGCGGGCAAAAACCATGCAAAGCAGAATGCCGATCAATTGCAGGAGATGGAAACCGGACAGCTTCCAGGCCAACACCGCGCTCGTCAGCGCGAACGGCAGCGCAAACAACGTATGGCTGAAGCGAATCAGTTCCAACAGCGAGCGCACGGTTGGCAACATAGCAACGTCTCATCCGGCAGTGCAGAACAACCTTTCTTTTTGATAGAAACCGCACAGACTGCCGGGAAGATAACCCCGATGGGCGCTTTCCCTCGATTTTCTCTACAATCTCTTCCTCCAATTGTGCTTTCGGACATTCTCCGACAAAGATTCGCTGGCGAAGAACGAATAACTCGGAGAATCGGTGTTCTTTTCCCCTTGACTCGCGAGGTGCCCTATGAGCGTGATGATTGAAAGCACAGATGAGTTGCTAACCCTGCTCAAAAAACTCGATCTGAAAGTGACCAGCGTGGATGAGTTGCGGCAATTACTGGCGACGATCAACGCCAACTACAATCCTGACGTGGCCCGGCAAAAGACCGGGAGGCTCATCGGCGTCACTGTGCCTGGTTACATGGCTGCAGCCGCGTTTGGCGGCACTTTCTTTGCCGCTGGAACTGGCGGCATCGGCAGTCTGGCCTTGATCTGGGGAGCGGCTGCCCTGGTGAGCACGGCAGCTGTGATCTCGGCTGCGATCATGACGAGCGTTCGCCGCGGCCGAACGCTGCCGGACCATTCGCCGGATCGGTCAGCATCTCGTGGCGAGCCGGTGGTGACGCACATCACCCAAGATCTGTCCGTTTAGCCACGACGCGAATGGAGTGCGAACACACTTCGTGTCGCGGCTAAACGAATTCATGGTTGATTCTCGAAGCGGATAATTTTCTCGACGCGGCGGGCATGGCGGCCGCCGTCGAACGGTGTTTCCAACCAGATACGTACCATACGCTCGGTGAGTTCTTCGCCGAGCAGGTCGGCGGACAGACACAATACGTTGGCGTCATTGTGGCGGCGGCTCATCTCGGCCGTGATGCAATCATGACAGGGAGCGGCGCGTACTCCACGTACCTTGTTGGCGGCGATGCACATGCCGATGCCGGTACCGCAAATCAAGATGCCACGCTCGGCCCGTCCTTCGCTAACCGCGCGGGCCACCTCGAAAGCGAAATCGGGATAGTCCGTACTGTCGCGGTTGTGCGTGCCGACGTCGTACACTTCGTGGCCAAGCTGGTGCAAGACAGAGACGATGCGCGTCTTGGCCTCGAAGCCGCGATGATCGCTGCCGATGGCTATCTTCATGACTGTTCGGCCTCCTCTTGCTGGCCCTGCGCATTGGTGGGCGCGATTTCCGCCACGAACGCCTCCAAATGCTGCCGGATTTGCTGGGCACAGGCATCGTAAACCGACTGATCACTGCCAAGGGGATCGGCAATGTCGCCGGCCGGATCAAGCAAGCGCGGCGACACCCCCAAATGGCCGAAACAATCCGTCAAGGCACGGAGATGGCTCTGCGTCATGCCGACGAGATAATCCGCCCGCGCGGCCAAGTCTGCCGTCAATGGCTGACTGCGATGCACCGACAGATCGGCACCGTAGCTGCGTGCCGCCTGCTCAGCCTCTGCGGCGGCTGCTCCTCCCGGCAGCGCCGCCAGGCCCGCCGACACTACATGATAGCCGCGCGACGGCAAGGCCTCGATGGTGCAGCCCAGGCGGTCGGCCAAAATTTTCTTGCACAACGCCTCGGCCAGCGGACTGCGGCAGGTGTTGCCGGTACACACAAATACAATCCAGCACGCCGTCTGCCGGCGAATGTCTTCGGCGGACAGTGCTCCCGGTCGCACGACCTCCCAGGCATCGCCGTTGACAGCGACGACCGTGGCCGGTTGAGGCAGTGAAGTAGATTCGTCGGAGATAATCACATCCGCTTGACTATCCGCGGCCATTGCCATGAGTAGCGGGCCGGGCAGATGCCGCAGCACTTCGCGCAGCGCCTCGTGGCACGGGACTGCCAGATGCAGCTTACTCTGCACACACAAACGGGCGCGGACTTCATCCAGCAACCGACTGGCCAAGCCGTACTCAACATCGCCGCTAACCAGCAGCGTCACAGGACCGGGCCACAACCGCCGTGCCAATCGCAAGCCAAGCGGGCTCAGTCCCGGTGCCCAGTCACGCGCCTCGGCAGGGCCACGCAGGACCAACATCAGCTCCGGAAGGACCGGCGCGGCACCACTCTCCGCCGATCCATTGACCGGGAGCCGGCGGACCGCCTCAGCTGCCAGACCGCTGGCCGTCACGGCATAGCCACTCCCGGTAGGAAAGGCAACAGTACGCCCCTGTCGAAGCGACTGGACGGCATAAAGAACAATAGCCTCTGGTTCGGCGACATGCTGCCAGTCGAGTACCTCAGGCATGAACAATCTCTCGCCTTGTTCCCTGGAAATAACCTCTCCCCTTATTCTATGAGCTCGTAGATAAAACTAAATGAGCCGGAAGTGTAAGCGACGGCCAGACCGATCCACCGCTTACGCTTCCGGCTCATTTACTGATCGAGGGGACCGGCATCTCGCCGGTCGAGCGTTCCTCTGCGCTCACGGAGACACTATTATAATTGCATGTCTGTCCTTATCGACGAAAACGATTTGCCGCAGGAATTGACAGCCGAACAGGCCGTCGAGGCAGCGTATTGCTCGGAATTGGCCGAGGTCGCTTCCAAGGTGCAGCGCGGGCTGCCTGCATTGATCGAGTGCGATAAAGATCTCGCGCCGTTCCTGTACGCCAACCTGCGCAATCGGCTCCGTGCCGCCAATCTACGTTGCCTCTATCTCGACGGCCGGCCGCGTCAGGAGGAACAGGGCGGCGTCATGCCGGTGGGCATGATCGGCACTATGATTGCCCAGTTGCGCGAAGCGGTGCGCGGGCCGGTCGAACGCCGTATCGTCGTCCTGCCGCACCTCGACCTGCTCACCACCAGCCAAGGTGGACTGACCACCGAAGCCCGCGAGGTTATTCCCCTTCTGTATGAAAACCCGGAGTTGGTATGGATCGGCTTCAAAGATCCTTCGTTTCCTTTGCCGCAGGTTATTGAGAACCTGTTTCCGCATCGCGTCCGCTTGCTCGGCATCCGTCGCGATCGGCTACGCTATCTGACCACACGCAAAGAAAGCCGCAAGTTCGGCCGTGCGTTCAATCCTTGGGCGCTGTACAAATATGTCTCTGGCGTCAATGCTGTTCGTCTGCGTAAATTGCTGGCCACGTTGGAGGGCGAAGATTATCCCGCCAATCCAGCCCATGCCTACCGCCAACTCCGTCAGGCCACGCTCGGCGGCACGTTGGAAGTGCCTATGGTCACTTTCGAGAGAGACATAGGTGGATATGCCAAGGTCAAAGCTCAGCTCAACAACGAAGTCCTCCACTTGCTGGCACGCAAGGAGCAACTAACCAATGAGGAACAGATCCGTGCCATCGAAGAACTCATTCCCAAGGGGATGATTTTTTGGGGACCGCCCGGCACTGGCAAAACGCTGTTCGCCAAAGCGATGGCGTCCGAGATTGGCGCCGCTGTGACCATTGTGTCCGGCCCGGAATTAAAGAGCAAGTGGGTGGGAGAAAGCGAAGAAAATCTCCGCCAGATTTTCCATGCCGCCCGGCAATCGGCGCCGTCGATCATCGTCTTTGACGAGTTGGATTCCTTTGCCTCGGCGCGCGGCACCTACACCGGCAGCGGCGTTGAACACTCGATGGTCAACCAGCTTCTCACCGAGATGGACGGCTTCCACCGCGAGGAGATGGTGTTCGTCGTTGGCACCACCAATTTCGTGGAAATTCTCGATCCCGCCTTGTTGCGTCCGGGCCGCTTTGAGTTCCATCTGCATATTCCTTACCCCGATGCCGACGCCCGCCGGGAGATTATTCGCATTTACGATCGCAAAATGGATCTGAAGATGAGTGAGGAAACGCTGGAATATACGGTGAAGCGAACCGGCCCCGGCTACCTGACGCCGCAGGGTACGCCGTTCAGCGGCGACCACCTCAATGCCATCTGCCGTTCGATCGCCCGTCTGCGTCTGCGCGAGGGCCGCAGCAATGCCACTACCCCCCGCGATGTGGAGCGCGCCTTAACAGAATATCAAGATCGTCCCCAGATGACGCCGGCTGAAGAGCGCGTGCTGGCCACGCATGAGGCCGGCCATGCCCTTTGCTCGCTGTTCTGCAAACATACGCCGCCCATCGAACGCATCACCATTGAAAGCGACAATCCCTGGGCCTTCGGCTACGTCCGCCATCAAGATCCGGCCCACCGCTATATCCGCACACGCAACGAATATCTCGACGCCATCTGTGTCGCCCTGGGCGCCCGCGAGGCGGAGGCACTGCTCCTGGACGATCTGTCGATGGGCGCTGTCGGCGACCTGGAGATAGCCACGGCCATTGCCCGTGAACTGGTCGAGGTCCACGGCCTGGGTGGACCGGAGGTCGGCGTGGCGCGCTTCGTCTCCGACAAGGACGAACGCCAACGCCGCGCCGATCTGTCCGAGAGCCAAAAAGAGGCACTCGATCGCGCCATTCGTACGATCTTGGAGGAAGGGCGGCAACGCGCCGCCGAGATCCTTCGTCAAAATCGCCCTCTGCTGGAAACGCTACGCGATCTGCTATTGGAAAAGAAAACTATCGACGCCAAGACGCTGGCACAATTCACCGGTGATCAGGTAATGTCCAAGGAGCCTTGGTCCGAAGGCGAGCCGGCCGTTGGAGGAAAAATGAACCGCCAAGACGCCGCAGACGCCAAGAAGAACAGAGAGAGGACCCAAAGCGATAAGAGGTAATTTTTATCTTGTTTCTCTTTTCTTCCTTGGCGCTCTTGGCGCCTTGGCAGTTAAGGGTACGCTGGCAGCGTGTCCTGCAGCTAGGCCTTAACGGGGGAGATGGAAATGCCAGAAATGACCATTCAGCTGCGTCGCGATCCGGAGACCGGCAAGCAGAACATCCTCGTTAAACTGCGCTCCGACGAAGATGCCCTGCCGCATGAACACGAACAGCTACATCGGACACTGATGGACAAGCTCATCGAGGGCGGCATTCTTAAAGCTGGTGAGGAGGGCAAACTGATTATCGAGCGTGAGGAGGAGACGGCTGGGTCGGAGCCGCAACGCACCGCGCCGGAACCGCAACGGCAAGCGCAGCGGCAAAGTGGTGGCGCATCATGATTGTCTATTTCCCTGACCTTAATGTCCTGAAATTGGCGCTGACCACGGGTGCCGTTCCGCTTGATGTCGTCCACAAGCCCGCTATGGCCGCTTTCGCCGCGGAGGGACAAGTCTGGGTTGAGACGACAGTCAAGTTGCCGGCCGCGGCACAGCGTGAGCTGAAGCGCCTTGGCGCTCTGGTATGCAAAACCAGCGGTGTTGCGCTGGACACGGAAGTTTCCTGCTGGCCCCAATTGTTGCCTTTGGTCCGCGACGATACTCCGCTTGATACCTTGGAAAAGATGCCAGTCTTGTTCGACGTGCCCGGCGGCACGGAAATGGCGCGGCTGGTCCTGGAAATGCTGCGTCTGGGCAACGATCGGCAGAGCTACCGCTGGCTCGAAACGACAGAAGGGCGAGCAGGGTTACGTCAGCGCTCGGAGGGCAGCCGGGCGCTGGTACGCGTGATCGGGCCGCCGTATTACTCGCTCTTGCGGGCGATCGATCAACTTGGCGGTCCCGAACGCGCGCCCCATGCATTCGTCGAACATGCGCCGGGCGTGTGGGTGGAGGTTGGCTACCATCATCCACTGGCAGCCAATATCAGACCCCCGAAGGGCCAAATCTTGCTGTTGCGGCCGCTACGCCAATGGCTGATGCTCCCCGATGCTCCGTTCCGCGACATCTACGAAATCATGGAGTTTCCGCTGCCCAGCTGCGTCACCTACGGGCAGGATAGCCCCTTGCCGCAACGGCTGACGGTCACGCTACGCTTGCGGCAAGCCGGACCTGCCGAGGGCGCCGAGCTGTGGGTGCTGCGTGGCGGCGCTATCGAGGAATTGAATCGCTTCGTGCAGAATGCCGAGGACCAATTGCTCCAGCGCCTCGCCTTCGCCGTCGGCGTGAACAACGGACAAACCATCGTCGTCCTGCGCGTACGGCAATCGAAGCTGCCACCGCCCGTTCTGGTGCTGCCGGCAGAAGCGTACAAAAGCCATCTGAAATTGCCGAATCTGTTCCTGCCGGCCGGTTTTGCCCTGCATCCACCACTGCGACGCGACATGGTCCGCAAGCTGTTGGCCAAAGATCCCAGCCAAATCACCTGGTTGGTTCCTGGTGAAAACGGCTGCTTCACTCCAGAGGGACTGCCCGATGATGTGTTTCGACCGCTGACCGATTGGGTCGATTACGTGCTCGACCGCGACCGCGAATCCTTGCAAGCCTGGGTGCAAGCAATGCAGTTCGAGTTCGAGCCGTTCCTTTGCGATGAAGAGCAACCGAGTAAGCCGAAGAAGCCGCCGGATTCGGAGAAGACACGTAAACTCAAGGATGTTCCTGTCCGTCCAACCACAGGGCAAGAAAAAAGGGAGACGACAACATTCGAGACGCCGGCGGAAACTATAACGGAAGAGGCCATCCCAGAAGCGAACGCCTCTGTCGAAAAGATTGAGCCGAGCGAGATCGAGAAAGAGTTGCGCGCTGTCGAAGAGGAATTTCTGGCATTGCCGGGCGGGCTGGATGACGCTGCGCGACGGGCCTTGTGGCCGCGGTTGGCGGAACTCAATGCGCGCCTTTTGAAATGGGAAGATGCCGGCATTTGCTGGCTTCACGCTTTGTGGGATGCCGGCGATGGCGCCGGCCAATGGACTGCTGCCTGGCTCCACAGCGAGGTGCAGTCTGTCCTCCACAGTCGAGCGGGTCATGGAAAGCCGATAGCAGATGCTCTGGACAATCTGCTCACCTTATCGGAGCCAGCGTTGGCCGATCTTCGCGTCCTGGCTGCTTATCTCGCCTGGTCGGCCCAACGTCAACTGCGGCCGCCGGCGCTGATGCAGCGTTTGCCGGCGCTCCAGCGTTTTCTGGAAAAGCACGAAAATTTGTTGCCGGTACGCGCTTGCTGGCTGGCCTGGTATCACCTTGTCCATTTGACGGACGGCGATGTACTGGCCCTGGCCCGTGCCCGTGATCGGCTGCTCGAGCGGCTGTTCCATAACGGCCTGCGTCCCGAACAAGATCTGCCGAGCTTTCTGCGCTTTGCCGGCCATCCAGACAGCTGGCGCTGTCGAGAAGTCCGCGAGTGGTTGAAAAGACTGTGCGAGAAAGTCTGCAGTTGGATAGAAGACAACAAAGATAATTTATATAGAAATTGTCCAACAAAAGCCTATGCGGACCTTCTGTTCGCTTTCGGCCTGGCTCGCCTGGGAGAAAGCGACGGTGCCAGGCGGTTGCTTCAGCGTGCCCGTGGCGCGCTGAATGGCGAAAACCAGGTCCACCGCTTTCTTCTCACAGCTTTTGAGGGCCGTATCCACAATGTTCTCAACGGCAAGCCGCACACCGGCCCGTTGCCTTCGCCGCTCTTGAAGGAGCTGGAAGGCATGGCCCAACTCGATCGCTACGTAATTGAACGCATGCGTCACAATTCGCGGATCCTTGAACCGGAACGGCAAGTCGATCCGTATCGTCATTGGGCAGCGCGGCTGAGTGATTTGGACAACGCCCTTGTGGAATTGGCCGATCAAAGCGATCGCCAGGAAATCCAAACGCGCCTCCGCGAACTGTTGCGCAAGACACCCAAGAGGCAGACGACCGCCGAGGATCACCTGAAAATCTTACGGGCAGGATTAGAATTGGGTCCGCACCTCGGCGAAGAGTTCACCCGCGAAATGCTCCAGCGAACGTTGCCAGCTCTGGACGCCTTGTCTGCCCCATCGGATTCTACCGTTCTGGAAGAACGTGCCAAGTTTCTGGAGAAGGCGTTGTTCGCCGCCGCTCATTTTGGCTGCATAGAACATGTTCGACCTCTCGTTGCGCGCTTCCGCGCTATGCTGCATAGCCAGTGCGGAGCGCAGGGCATCGAGTCCATCGGTGCCTTGGCCGAGCAATCGTTCCGCAGCTTGCGCAAGCTCGGTCTGCGCGACGACATTGAGCAACTGCTCAGCGATATGGCAGACGTCATCCTCTCAGGCAGAGATATAGATACGTTGATCCGTTCCTTTGATTCCCGAAATGATGTGCTGGCCCCGCTGATCGCGCTTTTGCACGTGGCCGGCACCTGGTACTACTTTGGACGCGACCAGTTGGCGGAGCAGATCGTCCAGGCGGCACGGACGCTTCTCTTCGGAGGCACACGGATTCAAGCAAAGCAACGGCGCGACTTGGCTTGCGCCTATGCGCGCACTGTGGCACAGGCAGCGCCGGCTCTCGCGCAGGCTCGATTGGAAGAAATCTTCACGCATCTCAAAAACTATCGAGACACGTTCACGACCAGCAGTCATTTCAGCGTGGTCCAGGTGGATTTGATTGAATCCGTGGTCTTGGCCGTGGTCAGCGATGATTTCATCCAGGGGGCCCAGGCGCGGCGCTGGCTCGATGAAGAGGAATATCTCATTCGTCAATGTATCCACACTGATGTTCGCCATTTGATGGCACAAGGGTGAATGCCGATGCTGGATAATCTCCGCGAAGACTGGACGCTTGAAGAACTGCAAGACGAAGCTGACCAGCTGCGCACGCGCATCAATCGTTTTCGCACCTCGCTGGGACGATTTTTTGTCCACAAACAGGAACTGATCGACCTCATGGTGGTGACGGCCATCGCTCAGGAACCGCTACTGCTTGTCGGACCGCCGGGGACTGCCAAATCGGATCTCGTCCTTAAATTCAAGGACGCGCTGGGACTTGGCGAAGACGACTATTTCGAGTACATGCTGACGCGCTTCACCGAGCCGTCGGAAATCATTGGTCCCATCGATATCAGCCAGCTGCGCGAGGGCCGCTACGTCCGCCGCGAACAGGGCAAGCTGCCGACCGCCCGGCTGGCCTTTCTCGATGAGATTTTCAAATCGAACTCGGCCATCCTCAACATTCTTTTGACCATCATTAACGAACGTAAGTTTTATCAGGATGGCGTGCCGCAGCCGGTGCGGCTGCGCGTGCTGTTCGCCGCTACCAATGAGGTGCCGGAACAAAGCGAGTTAGCCGCTCTCAAAGATCGTTTTTGTCTCAAGGCCGAGAGCCAGTCTGTGCAAGATGCGCATTTCGCCGAATTGATTGATAGTGGCATTGAAGGGGAGGTGGCCCGCACATTCCATCAAAAACCCTGGAGCGAAGGACATTGCACGCTCGAAGATTTGCTCAAGGCCAACCGCTATCTGATGCACCTGTTCGCGCGCAAGCATCGCAGCAGCCGCAGTCAGGAGCAGAACGACCGCGAGGTCTTCTTTCCGCCGGACGTGTTCGACGAGTTCCGTCGCCTGGTTAAGACGCTTCAGAACGGCGACAAAATTTTCATCAGCGATCGCAAGCTGGTCAAACTGTACAAGCTCTTCCGCATTCGTGCCTGGCTGTTCACGGGCGGCACCGTGACGCGCGATGATTTACGGCTTTTGGCGTATCTCGGCGAAAGTCATCAGGAAATCGAGCTGCTGCGAACAAAGGTGCCGATGCTGCTGGGACTGGAGGGATAGGCCGCGTTTATCAAGACGATTGGCTGCGCAGCACTGTACGACATGCCTGCAAAACATCCTCCACGCTAATCGCCTTGATACAGCGCATTGCTTCTTTGGTACATACATCCAATCTGCATCCCTCGCAAGGCACCGACCGTCTCAAGACGATATGGCCGGAGCCATAGGGGGACCATTCTCCCGGCCAATTCCGGGCCGAGAAAATGCCCACGCAAGGAGTGTGAACGGCGGCCGCCAAATGCATGGTGCCCGTGTCGTTGCCTACGTAAAGCCGGCAATGCGCCAGGGCTGCCGCAGCGGGCCGGACGCCCAGCACACCCGCCGCGCAAGCCCCCTTGCCCCACTGTTGAAGAAACTGCTTCGCTACGGGAACATCCCCTGGCCCCCCAAAAACGATGGGAAAAAGAGATAATTCCGAGATCAGGCGGCTCCCCAACTCGGCGAAGCGCTCCACAGGCCAGATGGTCACGGGTCTTTTCCCCCCTGGTCCGATGGCCACGAGGGACAACGCAGCGGAAAATCCCGGAATACTGGCCCGCAGCCAATTTTCCGCCGTTTGCTTCTCCTCTGAGGTGAGGGACAAATTCATTTCTCGGCAATTGCTCGGGGGGATGGGAATATGGCTCAATGCCAGACGTTGTAACAAATGATCGGCCTCACTCTCAACCTTAGGCAACGGTTGCCCCGGCACACGAGGGAAAGAAGAACAAATCCCCTTATTGCCGATAACATGGCGTATGCCTGTCGAGCGGAAAAAAAGCAGGTCGCGCCAGATCGAGGTGCGGGGACGCCGCCGCGGGACCAGGTACACCAGGACATCGAATTGCCGTGCTCGTAAGGTCTTCCAAAGCCGAAACAGGCCGCGGATGCCACCTGGACCCTCGTGAACGTAGGTTAGCCAATCATCTATGAGACCTTCGCGCGGCAAAACTTCTTCCGCCGGCACGTAGCCGCGGCCGGGATGTTCGGAACGCAGATAAGTCAGATGAGCTTCTGGAAAGGCGCGACGAATGGCCCACAGCGCCGGTAGAGCGACAAGCGTGTCGCCCAACTGGCCGAAACGGTAGACAAGTATCTTCTGTTGGTTTCCCCTCTTGAAGCTCCGGATTTGCTCGAAGGATAACTCAGGCATGGATGGGACCTTCTGAGAAAAAACGGAAAGCAGTTTTATGCTTCGCGGATGCGGCGGATCAGCTCCGTGGTTGAGATACCACCGAAGTAAGGGAGAAACTCGATACGGCCGCCATAGGAAGCTACGGTCTCCATTTCTGGAATCGGCTTACCATGCGGCGGCGCGTAGTCCGCTCCTTTGCAATGTACGTCGGGCCTCAGCCGCAACAAGGCCGCATCTGGACGAAGTTCCGCAAAGACCACGACGTAATCCACACAGGCTAAGGCGCTTAACACTTCGGCCCTCTCCAGCTCGGAAAGCACGGGCCGGCCCGGTCCCTTCAACTGGCGTACCGAGTCGTCGCTGTTGAGCCCCACAACCAATATGTCGCCCAGGCGTTTGGCCGCCTGCAAACTACGAATGTGGCCCGGATGAAGCAGATCGAAACAGCCGTTCGTCCAGACCACAATTTTTCCTTCGCTGGCATAACAGGAGCGAGCGGCTAACAAAGTATCCCAATCGACAAGTTTAGGCAAAAGGGAAGGAGCCATAATCGGGTTGCGTGTTCAATCAAGGGGGGTGTCCGTTTGCGGCAGATGGCGGCCGTCCTCAAGTGCCTGACAGAGAGAACGGCTGGTGACGGCAGTGGTCCCGATCTGTTCGACGGCCAATCCTGCGGCGATATTGGCGAGTTGAGCCGCCGTCCACAGACTGGCGCCCGCTGCGACGGCCAAGCTGAGCGTTGCGACAACCGTATCGCCAGCGCCGGTAACATCGTAAACCGTTCGTGCCAAGGCAGGCACGTGGCGGGGACTTGCAGAGCGATCGTACAGAGTCATGCCTTCGTCCCCCTCCGTCACAAGAATAGCTTCCACACGCAAATTGTCCAACAGGCGAGTAGCGGCAACGCTGCTGTCCTTGTGCGTCGGCGGGAAACCTGCGGCGAGCAATGCTTCCATCCGATTGGGGGTCAGCACATAGGCGCCATCGTAACGAGAGTAATCGCCGCCCTTGGGATCAACGACGGTGCGCCGATCACTCCGAGAGGCACTGCGGATCACTTCCTGGAGCAACTCCGGGATCAAAAGCCCCTTGGCATAATCGGAAAGAACCACGACATCACAGGAAGGAAGAAGAATCTGAACGCGGCTAACCAACTGGTGCAACAGAGAAGAGACAACCGGCTGGGTGTCTTCCTCATCGACGCGGACCACATGCTGATTGTGAGCAATAATACGTGTCTTCACCGTGGTGGCACGCTCACCATCAACGATCAAGTGGTCCACACTCAGGCCACGCTCCAGCAGGGCTGTCCGAAATTCCTGACCGGCCGCATCCGCGCCGACCAGACCCAAAAGCAACGGCTCACCGCCGAGGGCCGCTATGTTGGCGGCCACATTGGCCGCCCCGCCCGGCGCGATGGTGCTCCGCTGCTTGCGAACCACGGGGACCGGGGCTTCCGGGGAAATGCGCTCGACCCTTCCCCACCAGTAGCGATCCAGCATCAGGTCGCCCAGAATGAGGGCCCGCCGTCCCTGGAAGGAGCGGACCAATTGCAGTCCCTTCGCAACTTCTAAGTCGAATCGACTCATCTTTGCGTACCTGGCCGGCTGAAAGATCGGACCTCATCCATTCTGGAAATAACATTTGTTGAGGATAGATGGGTTTACTATTGAGGTCAAGGGAAACCGAACGAGCCGGAGGCCTAAGCGACAGATGCTTTGCTGTCGCTTAGGCCTCCGGCTCGTGGTCGGCAATCACGGCGCTTGCGGTTGCTGAGCGGGACCGTAGGGCAGGACTTTGCTCTCCAAGCCGGCCTTGGCCAGTACCATGTACACCACGGCACCAACCACGAAAGCAACAACGGGAGCGGCCGGTACAGGGACCTGGAAATTGGGCAGAATGCCGACGAGGAAACCGAGCAGCCAGGCGGCCCAGCCGGCCGGATTGAAACCAGCGCGCGGTCCAGCCCATTTGCATCCGGCCAGCAGGTAATCGGCGCACATGGCGCCGCAGATGGGACCGAACGAAGCGCCGATGAAACCAAACACCGCCGGCAGATCGCCAGCCAGACGCGTCACCGCCAGAAGGATGCTGACCAGCGCTCCGAGTCC
>JAJPHU010000154.1 GCA_021325115.1 Planctomycetota bacterium
AAGGGGGAGGGAAAAGTCCGCTCGCCCTAAGCGACGGGAAAACACCGTTGTTTACGCTTCCGGCTCGTCAAGCATCGCTAACCAATAATCGTATCATTTTTCAGCACTTCTTGCAGCAGCGGCGGCGTGCGGCCGAATTTCGCCTTGAATTCGTCGAACGTCGGCTGCAAACGCACCTGGACCTTGGCGGCGTGATGCGCAGCAATCGACGCCAAGAGATGATCGAAGAACGGATTGCGAAAGCGTTCTAACACATGCCGGGCGAACTCTGCCGGACCTTCCACTCTTCCCTCGAGCACCGGCACGATTTCCTCGAACAGCAAGCGTTCCAGCCACGGCCCCAATTCGGCATCGTTCACAGCGTCGCGCACTGTCTGGAAGCCCCGCGGCCATGCTCGAATGAGCAAGGCGGTGTGCGCTCCGTTGAGGATGCGCACTTTGCGGAGAAAATACGGTTGCACATCTGGCGTCCACACCACAGCAGGATTCCGGATGAACGGAGAAATCCTCTCCTGAATAGCCCATAAGGCATACGGCTCGCACACAGTCAGCAAAGCATCTTCGGTCCGCAGCGGATGATCGGCGGGGGGATCGACGACGATGCGATCGACCAATGTGTTTAGCCAAACGCACTCGTGTTCCAACCAGGCGGCAAAGGCGTGTGTATTCCTATGCTCCGCGTGAGAATGCGGAGCATTGCGGGCCAGTTGCAACAGCAGTCCGCGCAACGTATCCGCGTTGTGCTCGCGCAGCTCGCAGGGAACGATTATCAGTCCCGAGCCGCCCGTCTCAAAGCGCTCACGCAGCACGGCCAACAGCTTCGCCGGGAAGGAACGCGGGGGTGCATCTTCCGGCTTATCCGTGGGGTCGAGATTGTAGCCAGATTCGGTAGTGTTGGACAGGATGATGCGCAGTTGTGGCGAGCGGGCCAAGGCGAGGACCTCATCCCACTGCGAAGCGGCGACGAGAGCGCGGCTGATGCTCGCGGAAGTCTCCAGGCGATCGACGACAGCGCCCCCCTCGTAGCCGCGCACCGCAACATGATAGCGGCCTTTCTGGCGATTGAGCGCCGTCGCCCGCTCGTCGCCCGTTGATTGCACGACGACGATGCGGCCAACGTTTTGGCCCTCTTCGTTGGCCTGGTGAATGAACAGATCGGCAAAGGCGCGAAGAAAACGGCCGGCGCCGAATTGCAGGATGGTTTCTGGGAAGGAGTTCATAAGGGTAGGGAAAGCAGTTCCTTTTCCGTAACTGTCATACCCCTATTTTAGGGAGACCCGATCGTTCCGTCGCTTGCACTTCCTCACTCGTCGAAGATGCGGGATACCCCTTCTTTACTAATCTGCCCGACTTTAGCTCACCAATGCCCCTCTTTTACCTAGTTATCCAGGAAACCGATTTGTTTCATCTCGCCGATATCGCCGAAGTAGAGATTGTGCGGGACAGCAAACAACCGGCTTATGCTAGTTGTTCGCCACGCAACATAGCGAACAAATTCTTTCTACCCTTGTAAAGCACCGCGGAGACAACTGGATGAAGATGCCCGCCAAACGTTTGCGCTCGGCCTCCCTTCAGCTCGAAGAGTTGGAATCCCGTCTGGCCCCCACGGTTTCTCTGGGGACTGAATCGTTCGACACGACCGCGCCCGGCAGCCTGCCGTCTGGCTGGTCCCAGTGGAGCAGCACCGCTGCCAACGCTTTCGCCGTCTCCTCAGCCCAATCTCTCAGCGCGCCCAACTCGCTAGCAATCAGCTCTCCAACGGCCAGCGGCATGAACGCCCGGGCCTGGATCACCACTGCTCAGCCACCCAATGAGGAGGTCAGCGCCGCCGTCTATCTCAACAGTCTCATCCCTCTCGAAATTTTCGACCGCGGTAGCAACCTGGACACCAGCACGCCCAGCTACTATGCCGCGACGGTGACGCGAGGACTCGATCTCCAATTGCTTAAAGTCACGAATGGGACCGTGACCACGCTCGGCGAAATCAAATCGGCCAACTGGATCGAAAACCAATGGGTCAATGTGACCTTGTGTACCTACGGTGATAGTGTACAGGCACAGGTACAGAACGGGGCGGGACAATATCTGAATAGTGTCGGGCAGTGGCAGAATAGCCCGACGTGGGCGCTGAGCCTGACGGACACAGCCCTCAGCAGCGGTGGCGAAATAGGAGTGGGACGATTGAACAGCTATGCAGGGACAACCTACGTTGATAATTTCTCCTACAGCACCGTGGGGACCGAAGAATCGTTCGACACGACCGCGCCCGGCAGCCTGCCATCCGGCTGGTCCCAGTGGAGCAGCACCGCTGCCAACGCTTTCGCCGTCTCCTCAGCCCAATCCCTCAGCGCGCCCAACTCACTGGCAGTCAACGCCCTGACCAGCGGTCTGAACGCCCGGGCCTGGATCACCACCACTCAGCCGGCCAATGAGGAGGTCAGCGCCGCCGTCTATCTCAACAGTCTCATCCCTCTCGAAATTTTCGACCGCGGTAGCAACTTGGACACCAGCACGCCCAGCTACTATGCCGCGACGGTGACGCGAGGACTCGATCTCCAATTGCTCAAAGTCATGAATGGGACCGTGACCACGCTCGGCGAAATCAAATCGGCCAATTGGATTGCCAATCAGTGGGTCAACGTGACGCTGTATACCAACGGCAACAATGTGCGGGCGCAGGTACAGAACGGAGCGGGACAATACCTGAATAGCTCCGGGCAATGGCAGAATAGCTTAACATGGGCGCTGAACCTGACGGACACGGCCCTCAGTAGCGACGGTGAAATAGGAGTGGGGCGATTGCCGAGCTACACTGGGACGGTCTACGTTGATAATTTCTCCTATGTCCCAGTGAATGCACCGAGCCAGCCGCCGACGGTGACGATCCAAACTCCCACGGCAGGAGCCACCGTATCCGGTGTGATGTCGGTAGAGGCGACAGCCACAGATCCTACGGGCATCACTCGTGTTGAGTTTTACGTCGATAACGTGCTGCGTGCCGTGGCGACCACTGCTCCGTACCTATGGAATTTTGACACTACCGAGATCGCCGATGGCACACATACCCTGACTGTCAAAGCTTATGATCCTGCGCAAAACATCGGTCAGGCATCGCTGACATTCACAACGCAAAACCAATTTGCGCCTCTGCCGCAACCGAGTATCCCGCAAAACGCCTCCGGTGTCAACCTTATGGAGCTGGCCTACAACGGCGGCTTTTCGCAGCTGCCAGCCTCGGACCTCGCTCTGCTGGCAAACGGAGTCGTGGACTTGGTGGTCCCCGAACTTTCGTCTTATGCCAGCCAAATCTATGCCGTTGCCCCCAACGTACCGCAACTGATTTACAGCAACGTCTCCAGTGTATACCTGGGCTCGCTCCTCGCCTGGGACAACTATGCCGATTCGCTCGGCATTTCGCGGGAGGAAGCCTTCTATCACGTTTCCCAGGCGACGCCGTACAACGGCGGCGGCGGATCGACACAGCCGGTCAATTGGTTTTGGGGCGTGTACACGGGCGGCTCGACACTGAGCGATCGTACCTGGCAGGCTCATTCCGGCGGCGGTGTTACGTTCGGCGCCAGCGTGGGGCAAGCAGTCTACATCGGCTATCCTGAACAATTCTGGGAAATCAACCTTGCCCTGGCTTCCGGCGCTAAAAACGGCTGGGCGGGCATCTTGGAGTATCCCACGGCCGTGGATTCGTCTGGTAATCCAACCGCGTGGGCGCCGCTGACTCTCCTCAGCAATACCACCGCCGGATTCACGCAGTCCGGACAGATCACCTTCAACCCGCCGGCCAATTGGGTAACTGCTTCCATCAACGGTTCGCCGCGGATGTATTACGTCCGCATTGCGACCACGAACGCGGGCACCGCTCCGGTGGCCAACACCATCTTGGGTGACGACTATACGCATTCCAATGGCACCAATAACGGCGTTATTCCGGCCTATGACTGGGCACTCGACCCCACGGGCGGCTATCTCGACCCGCAGGAGTATGCTATCGCCGCTGCGGCTGGCTACACCGCTCGCTTCGGCTACCAGAGCCGGCTGTTTAGCTACGGCCCCATGCGCTTTGCTACCAATCCCGGCGATGCCGCTTTCCGTGCCTGGGCAGTACAATATCAGGTCCAAATTCTCGAAAATAATCCGTGGGCATCCGGCCTATTTATGGACAATTCCACCGGTGTCGCTCCGGCATCGCCTAGCAGCGTCCTGGAGCCGATAAGCACCTACTCCACCGATTACGCTACCCTCCTCTACGAGATTGGCAAGGCCATCGCGCCGAAATGGATCTTGGCCAACACATCCGGCGGCGGCAATAGTGCCAATCCGACGGTCCAGATGGTCCAGGGCTATTTCGAGGAGTTCGGCATCCGGGCGCTGTCCCAGAACTATGCGCAGTTCGAGCAGTTAGCTGCCACGGTTGCCACGCGCGCCGCGCTAGCCTCGCCGTCTCCCTATGCCGTGCTCGACAGCTATCCCCAAGGAGGCGCGCCGACCGACCCGCGAACTGAGATGGCCACCCTGGCCTACTACTACCTCCTTGCCAATCCAGGCACCACTTTCCTCGACTACGACGGCGGCTACGATACTACCGGCCCGTGGAGCCAGCACTGGTTCCCGGCCCTGAATGTCAACATTGGTCAACCGCTGGGCAGCTGGTCGCTGCTGGCTAGCGGCGCCGATCCGGCAAACCAAGCCCTGACCTATCGCATCTATCAGCGCTCGTTTACCAATGCCTTGGTGGTATACAAACCGCTATCCTATGGCAACGGCGTCACCGGCACGACGGCTGACGACACCGCGACCACGGTAGCGCTGGACGGCGCCTACTACCCCCTGCAGGCCGACGGCACGCTAGGAGCGCCGATCACCAGCATCACACTCCGCAACGGCGAAGGAGCGATTCTGATAAAGGCTTCGGTAGTACCGACCTCTTTCGTCGTCCGCAGTTCCACAGCGTCCACCACAGCAGGCACGGCCCTGCAAGTTACGGTGGCGGCCGTCAATTCCTCTGGCCAGGTCGTCCCCAACTTCACCGGCACCGTACATTTCACGAGTACAGACGACTCAGCCGTATTGCCTGCCGATTATACCTTCACTGCCGCAGATAACGGCGTCCATACCTTCACTGTCACGTTCAAAACGGCCGGCAGTCAGACACTGACCGTTACCGATCTATATTCAGGCATCACCGGCACTCTGCCAGCCATTCCCGTCGCTCCGGCAGCGGCAAGTCAGTTCCGTATCACCGCACCGGCTTCTGTCACTGCCCTGACACCGTTTACGATCACTGTTACGGCTCTCGATCCGTATGGCAACCAGGTCGCCAACTATGCCGGGACCATTCACTTCACCAGCTCGGATCCGTTGGCCGAACTACCGGCGGATTACACCTTCACCACCGCCGATAACGGGCAGCACACATTCCGCGGCGTCATCCTCTGGACGACGGGAACGCAGACCATCACCATCACGGATACGCTTACGAAGAGCGTTGGCAGCACCATGATTTCGGTCAAGAAATGGTCGGACCTGCCGAACACCGATTGGATCTTTAACTCCTGACCACGGCTGAGGGGACGTAACGTTACTTCCCCAGAAGAGGTGCAAGAAGCTATTCGAGTGGCAGCAACGATGGCTAACCTTGCCCTGTTTGCCTGGGATGCAGTGCAACAGCTCATGGTCAACATCGTCGTCACGCTACAAGCTCCTTACCAGCCGAACATCCCATGCCTTACTACACTGACTTTACCATCGCCGGCACGATGGCTCAACGAGGTACATTGGGAAACGTGTGCGCCAGGCACCGCTTCGCCGAAAGGTCCTTAAATGGTTATTTCCCTCCGCAATCACCATGAAACGCTGCTCCTCCCTTGGATTACTTTTCTTGACAAGTTTGCTTCCCCTCTCGGCGGTGCGTGGCGAGGCGATCCGTGTGCCGGTGACGCGCGATACCTGGTTCTCCAACTTCGGCCACGAGGCCGACTGCAATCTCGGTGGTGCGGGTAAGCTCAAATTGAAATCGAACCAGGAAATGAGCTTGATCGATATTGATGCCAAGCCGTTGTGCGGCCGGGTCATCCAAAGAGCAACGCTGCACGTCCATCTCGCTGGCAAAGAGCCGTTGCAGCGTGTCACCGTTAGCAGCTTTGGTGCCCAGTGGGTCGAGGGCACATCGGAAAATTACGCACCGCAGAAGGGTAGTTCGACCCATCACCACCGCCGCCATCCCGATGTGCCGTGGACTGTGCCAGGCAGCGATCTGTGCAGCGTCGTGCTTGGCCAAGGAGGGACGCTGGGGCGGATGGCCGATGCTTCTCCGCCGGATGAGCGGCGCTGGCAGCGTGTGGCCATCGATCCTGCCGTTGTCGCCGCGCGTGTGGCCGGCATCAGCTATGGCTTTCTTCTCTTCGACGACACCGGCTCAGAATGGACGCGCCGGAGTGAACAGTTTCACTATCGACTCTTCCCCAACCGCTTTCTTCACAGTCGCGAATCCGGAACGGCGACAGCCCCCTATCTAACGGTGTTTCTTGGGTCGGAGGATAAGCGGCCACCGGCCGCGCCGAGCGAATTGCATTCGGAAGTAGGGGATCTGCCAGCGGGTGAAGCGTGGGTTTCCTGGACGACGCCCGTGGATGAGGGAGGTGCGGGGACGATCGGTTTCTTCGTGAACGTGGATGGCAAAGAGGTGCCGCGCTATCTCATTCCCGTGGCGAAAAAGGCTGGCGAGAGCGTGCGCATGCATTTGCGCGATCTGAATCTGAAAGCGGGTGCCGCGGTCGAAATCGCCGTCTGTGCCGTAGACGGGGCCGGCAATATTGGACCGGCGGCAACGGGCAAGGTGCGTGTGTCCAACCGCAGCGCCACGCCGTTGCCTGGTCATTCACCGACCCCCTTTTCCCCAACCTCCCCTCTTCCCCAAAGAGGGAGGAAAGAGTGGCGGGAACTCCTGCCGCGCCTGGGAGATGCCAAAATAGCTGTTATCGATGAACTCGACAAAGTATGTCCAGTTAGTGGTGAAATGATTCCCCAGCAGACGGACAGCTACCTTGCGGCCAATCATCTGTGGAGCGCCAAAGAGAAGCGCATCCGTCTGCACGCGGCCCGCAATGAGTTTATCGCCTTCCAGGTGCTGCTGCGCGGCCGAATCAAAGATGTACGGCCCAAATTGGTGTTAGAGGGCGCGAAAGGCGCCAAGATTCAGGCAATGTTCGGTTATTATCACCATGTAAGCTCGAAAAAGGGACCATTACCTGATCCGATCGTTCCCTTATCGGAAGCGCTGAACGTGCCGGCGGAAGGGGAGAGCATTGCGGGACCAAAAAGTGGCAGTCTCCATGTCGAGATCTATGTACCGCACCACTTCCCAGCCGGCGATTCCAAAGGCTGGCTTATACTCGCAGCTGGCGAACAAACGCTTGCTTTCGATGTGTCGCTGCGCGTGTGGAATTTCACTTTGCCAGATTATTTGAGTTTCCTGCCGGATGCGCCTGGGTGAAGTCTTCTCCAAAGCTGCCCCTGCGGCCAAGCGCCGGCTTGTCGAGCTGCGCACGCCGCCGCGCCATCCGGAGAAATTATCGCCCGGTTATATCTCGGTGGACGAAGCGCCCCGATAAAGAACCGGGCCGGAAGGAAAGAACTGAGAAGTGGTCATGTCCGAGGTTACATCAGCGCGGCTCAGCAAAGCTGCCCTTGCGGCCTTTGTGCTGGGTGTATCTTCGCTGGTTTTGTCGCTGGCGGCGGCTCTGCCCGCGCTTTTCTTGAGCGTCCAGGCCATGCGGGCAATCCATCGCAGTGAAGGTCGGCTGCGCGGCCAACGCCTGGCCATCGCTGGCCTGACCCTGAGCGCTCTTGTCACGGTCGTTACCATCCTCGGTTTAATTAGCATGGTGCTGCTCTATGTCCAGGAAAAGAGCCACGTCGCCGGCTGCATCAATAATCTCCGGCAGATCGGCGCGGCGGTCCATAATTACAGTGATCATAACAATCATTATTTTCCTCCCGGAACTGTCCCTAATGCTGCGCTGAAGCCGCAGCAGCGTTTGAGCTGGGAAGCGGCCATCGTACCCTTTTTCATCTCGGGGGCCGGGGCCGGCGGCAGGAAAGCCGGCAAACCCTGGGAACAACTGGCCGAACAGATCGTCTTCACAGAAGCATGGAATGCTCCCGTCAACACGGGGCTGCACCGAAATGTGCTGCTCTTTTTGTGTCCAACCTTCGCACACGAGCTTGCGGCGAACCGAGTCGGCCTGACCTCCTATGTTGGTATTGCCGGCGTCGGCGACGATGCCGCCCTCCTGCCACGCCACGCTGCCAATGCCGGCTTTTTCGGCTACGATCGTCTCCTCCGCGCCACAGACATTTCGGCCCGCCTCGACGCCACCATGGCAGCGATCGAGACCATGCAGGACAATGGTCCTTGGCCGGCCGGCGGCCCACCGACCGTGCGTGGCGTACCCTTGGACAGCGATCGCTGTATCGGCCAAGATGCCGCCTTCGGCGGACTCCATCGCAGTCGTGCCAACGTCTTATGGGCCGACGGTTCGGTTCGTGCTTTAACCGAGGAAATCGATCCAGAATTGTTCCGAAAGGAAGCACGGATCGCGCGATAAGTCCGAGCCACCTGCCTGCCTGGCTCGGAGGTATTGTTGGATTTTTCTTTAGCCGTTCACGTACTGGGATTGGAAGCGGATCGTCGTCGCCGGAAGGCATGTCAGAAAATAGAAATGTCAGGTGGAATTACTCGATTTCTTGCGGAGACGATATCTCAACAAGGTGAAGGCAATAAGGGACCGGGTCCGTCAGCGTCTTGGGGCCGAAGTACCGGTGAATGTCGCCGTCGCGGACGTGAAGGATGGGCCGAGGCAGCGAGCCGATCAGCGGTTGCGTACGGCCAAGGCCAAGAAGGGCAAGCGCTATCGGCTGGGGCATCGGAGCGTGCCGGCCTCGGTATGGTGAGCGGCTACGGCCGTGGTTTGGGTGGCTGGCAGAGAACAACGGCTGATCATGGCTATCAACGAGGCGAGTGCAGAAGTCCAATACTTTCTGAGTAATGCGACGATCATTAGGGTAAACCAGTTGTTGGCGGTGGCCTTTTGTCGCTGGAATGTGGAGCAGAGCTTTCGTGTGGCCAAGCAGGAGGGGGTCCCTCTGGATTTTGGCGTGTAGGATGGCTTACGTGCCAGGGGGCTTTTTCCTCCTCCCTTGGGGAGGAGGATCGGGGTGGGGGGAAGTGTTTCGCCTGCGGACACCTTCCCCCCACCCCAGCCCTCCCCCGGAAGGAAAGAGGGAGTGGAAAAATCTCCTCGAAGGCTGGTGTGTGTGGATACCGCAAGGTCCCGGGCCGATTCCAGGGAGCGCCCGTGGGCATGGATCCCCCAAGGGAATTCGGACGTCGGCTCGGTTGCTGCCCTCCTGCCGGACCCGCACAATCCCAACATTCTGTAAGCCGGCACCACCAACGGCGGTATCTGGAACAGATACGGACCTGGAAGAACAACGAATTTGACTCGTGCGTGAGTAGATTTCCTCCCGCGGGAACAACTTCGACAGTTCGAAGATTTGCATCGCAGCTTCAAAAGTTTTCTGATACATTTCCAGATCGCGATATGTCAGAATCTTATCGATCACTTCTTTCCGTCATCGTGTCATCCATCCGCGCCGCGCTGATAGATGGGCAAAAAGCGATACTCAACCGTCAGGGCGAGTATGGCCATTGCCGTACAGTAAGCGCGGCCGCCTTGCCAGGCGTCGCTGCTGCGTCCATCCCAGAGGCCGGCGGTGTTCTGCATGCGCAGCAACACTTCATGCAGCTGGGGGCGAAATACCGTCCAGTAATTACCGCCCAGCTGAAAAGCTGCCTGGGAGCCGTAGTAGATCGAATAGAAGAAAGACTGCTGCGTTGGGTTCGGGAGGTTCTCTTTGCGGAGCAGGTAGGCGCCGCCGCGTAGCGCCTCGCGGCAGTGGTGATGCTCCTTGCCGCAAATCTCCAGAGCGAGGATGCTGGTACCGGTGCAGGCCAAAGTCACGCGGTTGCCAGGCTGATAGCGGAAGCCACCGCTGCCATTGTCGTGGCAGCGCTTGATGTACTCGATGGCGTGATCGATGGCCTCAGCAGGCACGTCGCAGCCAAGATTGCGGGCGGCGCGTAGGGCCATCACTTGCCAGCCGGTGACGCTGATGTCGGCATCATTGGCAACAAAGGCACGATAGCGCCAACCGCCGCGACAAGGGCTGTTCATCTGGCACTGGGACTTAAGAATGACATGCACAGCCTTGATCAGCGCCTGGCGAATGTCCGGGCCGATTTCCGCATCGGTCATGCCCGCCGCCTCGGCCAACGCCAGCGTGGCGATGCCGTGCTGGTACATCTCCTGATTGCCATTGCTGGCAATCAGTCCATTAGCCTGTTGTTTGCGTAGCAGCCAGCGAATCCCCTTCTCGACTACGGCGCCATAGCGTCCCTCGCCCGGAACGTGGCCAGCAGAGAGAAAAGCCATGACGGCCAGACCCGTGACGGCCGGGTTGGCATTGGAACGATCGCGCCAACAGCCTTCGTTTTTGTCCTGCAGAGCTTGCAGCGCTTCCAGGCCGCGCTCAATGGCGCGATCGATGCGCGCCGTATTTTCTGTCGCTTCGCTGGACAAGGGGACTTCGCTTGACAAGGCGACAAGGCGACAAGGGGACAAGATGAGAAACAATGCCAAGTATAGTGTCCTCCAAGGGGGCATAATCGTCCGGCACATGAGATTCTCTCCTCACCGTTTCACCTTGTCACTTTGTCACCTTGTTCGTGTCCGCGATTTGCTCGAAGTACGACTTAATCATTCGAGCATAATCGTCGCCGTAACGTGCTTTGATATCCTGCACGATTCGGGTCCGCAGCTCGCCGGGCAGCTCGCCCCAGGATTTGCCGGCATAGGCCGCCTGGTCCAGGCCATAGGCGCTAAGGTCTGGCAAACCGCCGGGCTGGCGTCCGAGTCCGGTGGGCATCCCTTGCTGGCGCTGTGGGCCGGCTGGGAGGGCGGCCATGTACTGCGCCGCCTGAGCCAGCAACTGCGCCGCTTGCCGCATCGTTGCCTGGGCCTGGGCCGCTTGTCCGCGCTTCAGTTGCCCCTGGGCTTCGGCCATCTGCTGTCCCGCTTGGATTGCGGAGCGCCCGGCCTTGCGCTCGCCCGTTTCTGGTGTCTGCGGCTCGTCTGCGGGATCATTCTCGTGGGCATGTGCAACCTCCGTGACAGCACGGGCGGCCTGGTCGAGAAACTGGGCTGCCCGGTCCTGAGATAGTTTTTCCGCCTGTATGTCGCCACGCTGGTCCTGGTCGCGGGCCTGCTGCATTGCCTGCTCGGCTTGCCGACTTTCGCTGGCGGCGCGCTGCAAGGCCGACTGTATGGGCTGGAAACCGCGCGCCTGCTGGGACAAGCGGTGGAATTGCTTGCTCAATTCGTCGGTTTCTTGCTGAAGACGGCGTTGCCGGGTCCGCTGATGGGCGAGCAGAGCACGGGTATCGCCCTCCAACAACCGTAAATGACGATTAATCTCCGCTTGCTGCTGCCCCAGCTGCCGTGTTCGTAGCAACGGATCGAAAGAGCGCCAATGATCGCCGCGCCGCGGCGTCTGAGCGAGCCGAACGGCTAACTGACGTAGTTGCTCAGCGGTTTGCTGTCCTGCCTGCCGGGCTTGCGGCACGGTGCCGGTCTGTAACTGCTGAGATACTTCCTCCGCCGCCTGGCGCGCTTGTTGAGCTTGCTTAGAAACGGCTGCTTCCTCGCCTTGTTCCTGACCGATTTTACGGGCCAACTCTTCCGCCTGTTTGGCTACTTCCATTTGTTTCTGGGCTAACTCCTCGATAGGATCTTCGCTCACTACGGGACGTTTGGTGCCGGCTGCTGCGTGTTTTCGTTCCGTCTCCGCTTGCGCTTGCGCCAAATCACGCTGGGTCTGAGCCAATTCTCGTGCCCGTTCGGCCAACTGCTGCGCTTGCTCACCCTGCGCTTGCCGAAGCGCCTGTTTCAACACCTCATTCCGCTGGGCCAAACGTTCCAGTTCGTCAACGGCGTCGGCCTGCTCGCGCTGGATCTTCTCGGCCAACTGGTGCGCCTTCGGATCGAGCACGGGATGCTTGGCCGCCAACTCGGCGGTTTGCTCGGCCAGATGCTTTTCCCGCTCGGCCAGCATCTCCAGTTGCATCCGATCGAGCCGTTCCTGGGCCAGCTGATCGTTCTTCTTTTTCAGCTCGTCCAATCGTTTGACAGCAGATTGCAACTGCTCGCCCACCGTTTTGAGCTGGAGGGCCTGCTCCACTGGCCACTCTTCTTGCAGCGCTCGATCCAGCGCTTGCTGGCCCTTATGCAGTTCTTGATCGGCCACGTCACGAGCCAATTCCGCAATCGGCTCGAGCGAGGGTGAGACGGGCGTCTCGCCAGTCGGCGTCTCGGCCAACTGGGCTAGCTCACGTAGGGCTTTCTGATGGGTCTGATTTTCATGCTGAAGTTGCTGGATGCGGTCGAGGCGATCGGGCAACACAACCTTCTGATCGCGTGTTTCCTGTCGTATTCTGTCTACTGCACGCTCCTCCCGGAGCAAAGATGCGCGGATCGCTTGCAGTCGGCGATTGATCTCGTCGCGCTGGGCGAGGATTTCTTGCTTCTGCAGGGGATCGCTGTGCCGCGCGATCTGCAATGTCAGCCAGCGATCCGGCGGGTAGAAAATAACGTGCGGACCCTGGTATTCCTGAGGCAGATTATCACTCACGCGGAAGCGATAGAAAAAGTGGTCGTCTTCCTGGACCTTGCCGGCCAGTTCCAAGACATTCCGGACCGCAGCAGACGGCGTGTTGCTGCCCTCCAAAGCCAACGGCTGGCGCACGCTTTCGCCGTCGTTGACACGATACTCCAGCTCAATGCTGGCCACACCGATGTCGTCCGTCGCCTCGATTTCGAAAGGAATACGTTCGTAGGGCAGCACGCTACGCAAAGGTTCCTGGCTGTGAAAGCGCCGCACGGATGGTGGTTGATCCAGCTGAACGTGAATGGTTCCGCCCGGCAGCTCTGTACGGACCTCTTGCTCCGCTTCCAGGATAACGCGATATTGACACTCTTTTATAGCAGTTATCGTTAGCGACGCCGCTTGCCGATCCGCGCTCAGAGTCAACGGCGAGCGGGAGAGGCGAACCTCCCGGTTGCTTTCACCGGGGCGTGTCAACGTCTCCCTCGCCGGGTTCCACTCCAGGTACGCCGCCACCGCAGGCCGGGTGAAGCGGAAATCGAAGCGCATTTCGCTGTATTGCACCGGCGCCAAATCCACGAGTCCGTGCAATGTTTCTTCCTGCTTGACGGAGCGCGCGTAGGCGGGCGGCGTGATGGTAATGGTCGGACTGTCAGCGGCCAGCTCGACCGGAGTAATCTCCGGCACGGGTTGTGTCGCTGCCATCTCCTGAGGAGGCTCGGTCAGCAGAGGAACATTCCAAGGACGGAAGAAGCGCTGTGCCAACACGCTGTACTGCTGCGGCCAGAACAATACCGGCGCCGCGATCAGCAATACGGTCGTCGCAGCGAAAGTAACGAGGACAGCAGTCCGGCGTGCGGGCACAGCCAAACGGAAATCAAGGCGTTCGCTCTGCACCGCCGTCTCATTCACCAGCAAGGCAATAAACAGCGGCGAACCATGTCCTTCCGCAGAGGCGCCGGCCAACTCGACAATGCTGCTGAGACGTTCACCGAGATCGGGAAACCTCTCTTCGACGACAGCGGCCAGCGCTGTTGCATCAATGCATTGGCACAGCGGCGTCATCACGCCTCGCAGCAGCCAGGCAGCACCTATGACCAACCAAGTCACAAACACGATTTGCCGCACCAGGGCTGGCAGGTCGAGCCAGTAATCCGCAAGCATCGCCGCCGCAGCCAAAAAGCCGAGGAGGACGACCAAGAGCGCGAAACCGCCCACGGCCCGCAGCAGACGAATGCGCCAGCGAAGCACGGTCAAACGGGCACGCAGCGGGGATGGCAGAGAGATGGTCGCAGACATGACATGAATGCCCTCAAGGTTGGCGGCGCTCGCTGGCGAACTGGATTAGCCAGCGACGGGCGATCTCTTCCTGCAATTTCAAGAGACTTCCCAGACTCTTGAAGCGCAGGTACCTGGCCCGATCAATTACCGTAGTCAGCTGAGTGTACAATTTCTGAATTTTCGGAGACGAGAGGGAGCGGCCAGACTGCCCCAGGCGACCGACGACCGGCCGGTTCCACAGGAGTGGTCCCATGTACGCGCCGGCTTGAAGATGCGGCAACGACGGCAGCCGGAGCTTGTCCGCTCCTTCCAACGTCACGTCTTGCCGACAGCAGGAACCGGGTGCCGTCAGGTCGGCGGGCCCGCTTCGCGGTCCCGACGGGTAGATAGCATCCAGGCCGTCTGCCGCCAGCTTGGCGGAAGGACGCCGCGCTGGTTTGGGGGGAAGATGTCGTGCAGTTTGCTGGATCGGCAACCCTACCGGGGTCAGAGCCACAGCAAACATGTTGCCGTGGGCCGGACAGTCGCACCAGTTGTCCGGGGTACTAGGGGGGTGCGGCAAAAAGGGCGAATCATGAGAACAGTGCAGCCGTGCCATGATAGGAACCTCAATCGGAACAAGAATACATTGTATCGGCCTCTACTTACGGTCGCAACAATAAAGATGAGGTGCTGAGCATATGCAGATTGCAGCCAGCCCGGTAAAATCAAAATTCCAGAAACGTCACACTTCTATCAATCTGGTATCGAAGGGACTTGGTTTCTGTGGCTATCCGAATCATCTATTCGAGGTGCCGAACACTTGAAGGCTAACGGAACGGACTGCAAGGCACGCGGCTAGCATGTCTAAATCCCGGCACGCCGGCCGCGTACTCTGCAGTCCGTTCCGTTAGCTCTTACGCTTCCAGATCGGATCGGCGCGGCAGTAGCGGCCACAGGAAGCCTTGACGAACTCCCCATTCATGTGGTGATGTTTACTCCGATGGCTGCGCACATCGAGAGACACACAACCAATGGAGAGGGAACCATGAAGCATTCGAGCGACACCAACACCATCGAAACAGACCTGGCTTGGTTGAGGAATGATGAGCCGGAAATCTATCACCTTCTCCTTGCCCTCGACGGTGATTTGGATGCGCTGCGCTGGTTGAAACGTCACGGCGATGGTTTGTTCTTGTTTGTCGAAGCCCTCACAGGCGCCAAGGAAGCCGTAGACATGTTGCAGGCTCATCCTGCTGGCAAACTCGTCGATCTGTTCGATACGATCGCACATTGCGATGTAGAAGAATGGCTGAGCGAGAAGCACCCGGAGCTGCACGCGCTGTTCGCCTATGTGCGCGGCGATGGTACCGCCCTGAAAGAAGTCAGGAATAAGAAAGCCATCTTCAAGCGCGTCGCTGAGATCGTCCGCGAGAAGTACCAGAACTATCACGATGAGGATGCCGATGGGGCGATATCCTCAGCCAAAGCGCCGTCACTGCAGGAAGGCGCAGCGGCTGATGTGGGCTGTCTGCTCGGCGAAATGCACCTGCACAATCACGAATATCTCAAGGCCGTCGAGGCCTTCAGCCGCGCCATTGCCATGGACCCTACGCCGGATGCCTATACGGGCCGTGCCCGTGCCTATCGCGCTCTCGCCGCCCTTGACGATCATGCGGCTGTCCAATTACGCGAGAGAAGATAGAAGCGAGAAGATGGTGCCCAAACTCGTCCGCCGCGTCCGCAAGGGTATCCCTTGCGGACGCGGCGGACGAATGAAGGGGTTTTGCAGCTGCTCTTGACTTCCACTATTACACAGATTAGTGTATATCTTGTCCAAGGAGACGCTTCCCATGCCTGCGATCAAGACTGTCCCGAAAACCAAAAGTGCTTCGGCCTGTCGCCGTTGTGGCACGGCTCCCGGCACAAGTCGCCTCCTCGCCCGGGGTCGGGCCGTGGAATTGATGAATCTGTTCAAGGTGCTGGCCAACGACACACGCTTGCAGCTGCTGCATGCCCTGGCCTCACACGGCGAGTTGTGCGTGACTGGCCTGGCCGACATTCTGGGCATGAAAGCGCAAGCTGTTTCCAACCAGCTTCAGCGATTGCTGGATCGACGCATCCTTGACTCGCGGCGCCAGGGCAACAACGTCTACTATCGGATCGTCAATTCGTGCGTGACCGATCTGCTTGACCGAGGATTGTGTCTGGTCGAGGGCCATTGTGAGGAGTCGTAAGAGGGCCGTTTTCTTGTGAACAACCTCCATGAATGTCCGGGGAGCGGACCCAAGCGGCGTATTCTCTTCGTCTGTGTCGAGAACAGTAACCGCAGCCAGATGGCCGAGGCGTTCGCACGGCAGCACGGCGGCGATCAAGTCGAGGTGTACAGTGCTGGATCACAGCCTTCCGGATGGATCCATCCGCGCGCCGTACAGTTTATGCGCGAGGTCGGCCATGACTTGAGCACGCAAGAATCGAAATCGCTCGATCGCTTCCACGACATGGAGATAGATGTGGCCGTGACAATGGGCTGCGGCGATGCTTGCCCCCTGGTGCGGGCCAGACGCTGCGAAGAGTGGAACATTCCTGATCCCAAGGAACTGCCCGACGATGAATTCCGCAAAGTCCGCGATTTGATTGAGCGAAAAGTTCAGGAGTTGTTGGCAAGTTTGTGATGTTTCGCCCAAAAAAGGAGATTTCATGTCTCAGAACATCGTCGAGCAAGTACGGTCGAAATACGCTTCGGTGGCGGCAAGCAGCTTGTCGAGTGAACATGCCGGCGTCCGTGCTGTGGCTGAGGCATTCGGCTACAGTCCCGAAGAATTGGCCTCGATTCCCGCAGAGGCCAACATGGCCCTCTCTTGCGGCAATCCGACCGCGTTTGCCCATCTGCGGTCTGGTGAAGTCGTCGTCGATCTCGGCTGTGGTGGTGGCCTGGACGTGCTTTTGGCGGCTCAGAAAGTCGGCCCGGCAGGCAAGGCTATCGGCATCGATATGACTCCCGAGATGATCGAACGCGCACGCCGCAATGCTGTCGCTGCGGGACTGTCCAATGTCGCGTTCCATCTGAGTACCATCGACCAATTGCCGCTGGCTGATGCTTCAGTAGACTGCGTGATTTCCAACTGCGTCATCAATCTGGCTCCGGACAAGAGGGCGGTCTTCCGCGAGGTGTTCCGTATCCTCAAGCCGGGAGGACGACTTGCGGTTTCAGACATCGCCCTGAAGCGTCCGCTGCCCGACGACCTAGCCTGCCACATCATGGCCTACGTCGGCTGCGTCGCCGGCGCCATCCTCATTGCAGACTATGAGCGCGACCTGCGCCAAACTGGCTTCGAGGCGGTACAGGTAGTGGATACACACAAGGATCTCAACGCCTATGCCCAGGTGGAAAAGCAATCTGCTTGCTGCTCACCCGCCATGTCGAATGACAATGACTTGTCAGTAATCACGAGTTGTTGTTCGTCTCAGAAGGGCATCCACGCGGAACTGGCCGAGTTGTTGCGCCGCTACGATGTCAATGCCTTCGCTGCTAGCGTGCAGGTGTACGCACGGAAAGGCACCTCTCAGCGCACCATCGGATAAAACGCTGCCAGGCGATTGGGTGAAACACCGGCGGCAGCCAGGGCCGTCAGGCCCCAGTTGCGCAACGTCTGCCGTATCAGGCCCTGTCGCTGCCAGCGCCGCGGCGACACCAAAATGCGGTGCGGCGCCACGACGATCCGTCCCTGGCGCCGCAATTTCTTGCTGAAAAACAGGTCTTCCATCAGCAACAGCGGCGGGAAACCGCCGATCCGCTCGAAACGCTGTCGTTCTATGAATAATCCTTGATCGCCGTAAATCAGTCCGGTCCAGCGCACGCGGGCCGTGGCGCAAGCGTCGAGGAGACGATAGGCCAGACCGGCAGCCGTCACCCTCATGCGAAAGCAGCCGCCAGCAACGCCGCGATGCCCCAGGCACTCCTCAGCCCCACGCAAAGCACCCGGCTCCAAAGTGCAATCGGCATGTAAAAATAGCAGTACATCGCCGCTGGCGTGCGCCGCTCCAAGGTTCATCTGGGCCGCTCGGCCACACGGTCCGTGCAACACCCGATCGGCCTCTCGGGCCAGTTCGCACGTTCCATCCCTGCTGCCGCCATCCACAACGAGAATTTCCCGCGGCTTCTCCGCGCGGACAGAGCGCAGCGTCTCGGCCAGGTAGGCTGCTTCGTTCAATGTCGGAATGATGACGGAAATCGACATAGCGGCTCGTGATTTCTTTCCTATGCCAATTAAAAAACAAACTCGCGCACGGAACCAGCCTCTCGATGAGAGGGATCTCCGTCACGGTTGCCGTCTGGACGGAAGAGGCTGAAAACCATGTTGCTGAGCCAAATGGAAGATTGCAAGGGTGGTTCTATTGGCAGCAGTCGAGAGCCTGCTCGCCACGCAGAGTAAACACAGATGAGGACCGTCAAGGGCTATCGTGCAACTCGTCGAGCGGATGCCAATCGGCCTCATCGTTGTGCCAAGCGGTGGACGCGGCCACGTCCTGCTGGGCCGCCCAGACGAGGACGCGGCGAGCAATCTCGGCGGCCTCTCGGCTATGCAAAGAAGGCAACGGCTGATCGCGCGGTACGCCCAGATCTACATGGAGCCGACGTTGTACCACCTGAGCGATTCCCAGGGCGATCTCTCGGTTGGGCATGCGGGCCAGCTCGTGCAAGGCGGCGACAGCCTCGGCGGACTGCCCCTTGTCCAAGAGCGCCTCCACAGCAATCAGTCGCAAGGGCGCCGGGTTGGCCGAATCGATCAGCTGTCGTAGCAAGTCGTCGTCCAACTCTCGATGTGCATAAAGGACGCGGGCCAATTCCAGCCGCAACAGGGCCGGGGCATGAGCGTCGGCGAGTTGGTGCCGTAGCTTCTCTACCAACACCGCATCGGTAGACCATGACAACAGACGCTGATAGTGACAACCCAGTGTCAAAGCGGCGCGAAGGGCCTGCACGCCTTTCTCGGTAGTCCAGGCGGTCAAGTCGGCTACCGCTTCCGGCGTCAACGGCTCGCCTTCATGACGGAGCGCTCCATCGTCTTGAGCGATGGGGTCGGCCAGAGCGCGGCGCACAGCCAG
>JAJPHU010000215.1 GCA_021325115.1 Planctomycetota bacterium
AGCGTCGCCTCGCGCCGCTAGCCTCGGGGTGGAGGATGAACCAAGGCTAATCGGGGTTAATGTCAAACGGTTCGAGCAATGTGAGCACCCGGCAGCGGGCGGCGTTTGAGAACGGGTCGGCAAGCCGTCGAGTTGACGAGGGGCCACTCTCAAGGAGAGTCAGCTGGTCGGGAGCTGTCCGACCGGTAAACAGGCGGACCTGGCTCCGCGTCGGGGGCGACGCTGGCTGGTGTAAGGCTTGGCTGCTGCGGACGGATGAACGGGCGAGCCTGCGACACTGCCAGGTTTATGGCAAGCGCTCGTGTAACTGGGGTTGCTGTGGCTGCGTTATGCCGTGGCACATGGGTTGTATGACCGTCTGAAACTCCGTCGCCTTCACCTCTACCCCAAGGGGCCTCCAATACCTGTCGGGTACTCAGCCCTGGTGGGGGAGGGAAAGGTCTGCTCGTCCTTAGGAAGATATGCCTGTTGGAGCAGCCCAATGTCCGGCGTCCGCCGGCAGGTAAAGCCCTACCAGCCGGCGGACGCCAGGTCGGACGTTCGCCTAGCGGTTGAAGATAAACTCTTTGGTATTGAGCAGCGCCCACAAGATGTTCTCGTAGGCGATCTTCTTGTTGCTGGCGTTCTTGGCGATGTGTTCCAGCGCCTTGCTGCGTTGCTCCTGGGTCGGTTTGCGGGCGAAGGCCCACAGGAATAGCTCCTCGACCTTTTCGGCGTCTGGGCGTGGATCTTTGGCCAACACGTCGGCCCGGCCGCCCGGCCGACCTACCTTGCCCTGGATTTCCTCCGAGTTCAACAGATGCAGCGCCTGGGCGAGATTGGCTTCGCTGACGCGCTCGCATTCGCAGGCACTGATGCGCTGGGGCCGGCCGAACACATCCAGGAAATACGAGGCGAACGATTCATCCGGCAACATAATGGCCCGCTTCGGTGCGTAGCGATCCTGCGGCAGACCGCCGAACGACGCGGGGCTGGCTGTCACTTGATCGACGGCGTCGAGCAGTACTTCTGCACTGAGTCGACGCGGATAGTAGCGGGCATAGTTCTGTTTGTCATGTTTGTTGAACTCGTTGGGCGTCGAACTGAGCTGATAGGTCCGGCTCTTGCAAATGGTGGCGATCAGATGCTTGAGGCTGTACTTGTGATCCACCAGATCCTTGGCCAAGGCGTCGAGCAACTCCGGATTGCTCGGCGGATTGGTGACACGCATATCGTCGAGCGGATCGACGAGGCCGCGGCCGAAGAAGTGCGCCCAATAGCGGTTGGCCACGGCGCGGGCATAGAATGGATTGTGCGGATCGACCATCCAATCCACGAGCTTTTGCCGCGGATCATCATAGTAGCCGACCTCCATCGGCTTGCCATCGAGCGGTTTCATAGCGGCTGGCTGGCCGGTGCGTTTATTGATGACGCCGCCGCTCGATCGGCTGTAAATGACTACCCGGCCGCCACCTGGCTGAACGACTTCGCCAGGCTCCTGGATGGCCCGGCGGGCGACACGGCCGAAGAAAGCGGCCAGCCCCCAGTAATCGTCCTGTCCCCACTTCTCGTAGGGATGATGATGACACTGAGCACAGGCCAGACGCAGACCGAGAAACACCTGGGCAGTATCGTCCACGAACTGCTGCGGTTCCTGCAATTCCTTGTACCACACGGTCGGCGGATTGGACACTTCATCGCCGCAAGCGCCGAGAATGGCACGGGCAAATTCGTCATAGGGCTTGTCCCGCGCAATGGCCGTGCGAATCCAGTTGTGGAAAGCAAAGGTGCCGCGCGCCCGATCGGGTTGGCCGCGCCGCTTGACGCGCAGGATGTCTGCCCATTTATTGGCAAAGTAATAACTGTATTCCTCGGAATCCAGCAGCCGATCCACCAGCTTATCGCGCTTATGCGGATCTTTATCCTCCACAAAAGCAAGAACCTGGGCTGGCGTTGGCAGTGTCGCCGTCAGGTCGATGCAAACGCGACGGATGAATTGCTCATCGTTGCATAGCTCCGACGGCACCAGGCCGAGATCGTGCCATTTGTTCTGCGTGTACTTATCGACCAACGTTTGCACCGGGAAGCTGTACTCCGGCGTCTTGGCGCCCAGGGGCACAGTTGCCCGAAAGACGGCGACGTGCTCTTGATAGCGGACCATGAGGGCCGCCTCGCCGCTGAGACCCAGCGTGCGGACCAGGCCGGCCGAATCGACGAGGGCAACCTCTTGATCATTGCTTTCATACTGGGCGCGGCGCGTGATGTCCTCGAGGTGCCCATCGCTGTAATGGGCGTAGACAGCGAGTTGCTGATGGTTGTGGCGCGTCATTACCCGATGTTCGGGGAAGACCGAAATGCGCGTGACTACCGGATCGCTTTTTTCCCCGTAGGGCATACCAGCGGCAATCCAGCGGCGAATGAGGCGATATTCATCGGAGCCAACCTCCATGCGTTTGCCGCCGCCATGAGCTATGCCGCCCGATGCTTTGAGCAACAGCAAGCTGCTGTCTGGCGCAGCGGGGAACAGACGCCGGCCGCGCGCTTCTTTCACCAAAGCGTTGAAATCGACCTCCGGCTCGAAGCCAAGCAACGAGAGCTTGAAACCGTTTTGGCCACTGGCCTTGCCGTGGCAGCCACCGGAGTTGCAGCCGAGCTTGGTGAAGATCGGCACAATCTGATTAGGGAAGTTGATCGGCAAATTAACGTCGCAGTTTACAACCGTGACCGGTACCTTGATGGACTTCTCACCGTAGAGGGCGGTAATTTCGGTGGCGCCATTGGCCAATGGCAGGACGCGGCCAGTGCTGCTGACGCGGACGATGTTCTTGTCGGCTGACTCGTATTTCACATCGCCCGAAAGATCCTGGAGTTGGCCGCCTGACAGCTCAGCGGTGAGGACCAACTGCTGAGCGTCATCAATTCCCTTAAGGATAATACGGTTGGGGTGAATGGTAAGCGTTTTGATTTCGCTGGGAGCAGGCAGGACAACCGCGTCGAGCTTGGCAGGTCCCTTGCCGGAGTAGAGATCGCCGGCGCGGAGGAGGCCGCCTGCGTTGAGGAGGCTTGCAAGAGTCAGCAGCACAAGCCAGCGTAGGTGAGACATCCGATCTACCCTCCTAAAAGTGGCAAGACAACAGGCAGGAAAGCAACGGCGGCTTCGATGGCGTCTGAGGAAGACGACGCCGCACGTTGGAAAGCACACAACACCGGTATTGTCACAAGAAACGAGCCAGAATGCAATCGTTTCTTCATAAATTTACCCACGGCTAGCCGGACAACACGAATAAAAGGAACCTATTTATTTTGTTCGTGTTGTCCGGCTAGCCGTGGGTAAATGTGCCGGGATTAATTACCTGTTTTGCATCGGGTTGCCCGGCATTTGCGCTCCCTGGACGCGGCGCTGCACGTCCAGTTCGATGGGGCCGAACGAGGCTTCGATGCGCTGCAACGTCGCCACCAGCGCCCGGCATAGCCGCTTGGCCGTGTAGAAATTCATAATTAGACGCTGCGAAATTTTCACTTCGTGCCTGCCCTGGACGAATGGATTGGGATTAAGGGCAAAGTCGAGGATGACTTCCTCCGGCGTAGCGGTGACGCGCGCGAAATTGGAGTACGCGCTGTGCGCTTCGCTATCGTTGAGAACGATCTCTGACTGCGCCTGGCCTGGAGCCGGCGGGGCTTCTTCGCCGCCGACTACCTTGGGATTCATATCTGCCACTTGTAGGTCCTCCAAAAAAGGTTCGCGAAATCGATCGATGGCCGCTTTAGTATGTCGATCCGGCAGCGAGAAGGCAAGGGATTCGCAGGGCGAGCGAGGCATGGGCACACCCTCTCGCCTAGGGGGAAAACTTCACCACCGGCATTAGATCCGGCAGACGCGGCACGCCGTCGGTCGGATCGATCGTCAGGCGGACGGCTTCCTCCAGCGTCCCTTGAGTCGCCGCTTCCCTGGTCTGGTGCAGCTGTGGCGGCTGTATCAGACGTTCGAATTGATACATCGAACTATGGCAGCGCGCCCAGGTGAACATCCAGTCCTCACGCAGCGGCAGGGTGGCCCACAAAGCATCGCCGGGATGATAGCTCAGTTTTTGCCCTTCACTCAGGCGAAAGGAATAGACCCAGACACGCCGCTGCGGATCGCGCTCGCCCTCGCCGGTTGGTTGCAAGACCAGAGCCGGTTTATCGCCCGCCGAAGCCGGATGATAAATCGACAAAGGAGCGTCGGCAGCCGGCTTGCGCTCCAGACTTTCCGGTATCTCCAACGTTACCCGACGAATGGTCAGCAGGAAACTCGTACGCTCGAGAAAGTCCGCCAACTCACGGACAGGATCAGCCGACCGCGGCGTGTGCGGACGGGCGGGATCATGCAGACGAATCAGCACTCCAGCCAGCACGCGCCAATCCTCCAATTCTTTCGGATCGCCTAGCCAACGGCGCACATTTTCCCAGCGTGCCCGCGTTTCTTGGCTGCCGCCCCCCCCCTGCTCGAGCTGGTTGAGCACGATAGCCTGCGCTGGCTCCAGAAGATGCTCGTAGCTCGTATGCGCAGTCTGGTCTACCACGGGACGAATCGCCTCTGGAACGTTTTCGAAGACGAAATCTCTCTTATAATTTGGATAATTCTGCTCCAGCTGATTGCGCCATTGGCGCGCCTGCGCGAGCGTAAAACGCCGCGGGATGACAAGTGCGGGTGGTCGTCTGTCCCCAGCTGTCGCCAGCCCCAAAGCGGCGCAGAGATCGAACCCACGCTGCAAGCGGTTTTTTTTCTCTTCCCAATCGGTGCGGGCCGTTCGCACCTCATCGAAGCGTAGCACCGTGGAATCGTAAGTCAAGGCAGCGGGACGAAGCAGCGTTTCCGCATCGAGTGTCCAGCGGTCCCAGTTGACGCCGGCCGCACCGTGTCCTGTCGGCTGTCCTGAAAAAGTCCGCAGTTGTTCAGCCTTGAATGCCGCATCGCGATACCAGGCCTCGGCCCGCTGGACAGCGACGGCGAGTGCCTCGGCATCCTGGAGACGCTCGTCATGAAGCCGGCCCGCCTCGGTGTCCTTCCACGCCTCCTTCGGCAGGGCCAGCTCTGTCTTCAGCACCTCTTTGATCTCTTGCAGCGCTTGCATACTATGAACGTCCCGCGGTCGGGGTGATTGAGCCAGGCGATCGAAATAATGCAAGTAAGCATCCAACTCATCGAGACGGTCGCGTACCAGTTGTTGCTGCGCAAGGGAGAGAGCATCGAACTGGGGATCATTACGGATGGCGCGCAGCTCTTCGGCGCGGCGGTGCAGTTCGCGGAGGGGGGCGTGTAAGCGCTCTGCCTCTGTCGGCATATCGGAGCTGTGCCAAAGCTGCACGCGCTCGCGCAGAGCATTGACTGGCGTGTCGAGATTGTGGATGGTGAAACCTACAGCGAGCGCAGTCATCAGCGTAACAATGCTGCCGGCAGCGCCGACAGTCCAGGCGAGCCGCTGTCCCGCTTGTCGACAGCGGCGGCGAAAAGCGGCGGCCTGTTCGAGACATTGACGAAACAGCTCGGCCACGCCATACGGCTCGCGTGCCTTGGCCATCGAGCCGGCCAGCGCCGGCCGCTTCACCGCCGTCGCCCACAAATGCAACTCGATGCGGCCAAATGGCAACGGACCCGACTCCTGCTCCCGTTGCACCAGAAAAGCTCTAAACCTTCTATCAAGATCGCGTTTGTGCTGCTCGATGCGCTCCATCCAGTCGGCGGCAGTATCGCCGGGCTGGGCCAGCAGGTCGCACTTGGTCAGTACCACAAACACCGGCAAGCCGCTAACCTCGACACGCTGGCTGCGGCTCATCTCCATCTGGCGGAGAAAGTGCTCGAACTCGGCGAAATCTGCTTCTACCTGTGCCGACGACGCCGAGGCATCGAGGACCAGCACGAGCGCATCCGCATCGTTGATTTCGTGGGCCAGCGTTCCTTCCGGGCTGTCTTCCGGGATGGTTTGCCGCCGCATGAGCAAATTGTTGGCCACACGGCCATCGCAATCGATGAAGATGGCGCTAATAGGCCGATGCGCCTCGGCCTTTCTGCTATCCTGGTGGAACGGCTCAAAACGGACGGGATAAGGCACAACTTCCTCAGCAGTGCGCTGCGCATTTTCCTCGTAGAGCCGCTGCCGCAATTCGTCAAGCCCGTGCGAGACATCGATGAGCCGGCCGTTGAGCAGTTGTTCTTGCGTCTGCGCCGCCTGAGCCAGCGCACCGAGCAACGACGACTTGCCGGCCCCTGGCAGACCGAACAGGACAATGCTCAAATCGTCGGCACGAACGGAGGGGGTGCCGAAAACGGCCAAGGTCATGTTATTTCCTGATCGCCATAGAGGACGCGATCGTGATCGCAGCTGGTAAACGGATCGTCGGTTGTCGGCAGCGCAGCGCAGGCCGCCAGGATTTCCGCGGCTCAATACCCGCGGGAGCTCTCTGGCAATCCCTGTCCTTTAACATACCTCTTGTACCAAATCCTTGCCACCGCTTCCTGTGCGTTCCTTCGTCCCGTCCCGCTGCCGTGAAAGCTACGGGCCTTGCTGTTCAACCGTTCGCCAGCCGATTAAACCAGCACCGTACTCGATTCCTCCGTGAGCAAACCGCTGAATTCCTCCAGCGACGGCGCGATCACGACTGGCTCCTCCAGACAATCCGCCACGGCATCTTGCGTTTTCAGCCCATTGCCGGTGATGCAGAGGACGATTTCCTCATGGCGAGGCAGACGGCCCTGTTCGATTAGCTTGCGGGCCACGGCGACGGTGACGCCGCCGGCCGTCTCGGCGAAAATGCCCTCGGTGCGGCCCAATAGCGCCATCGCTTCGGCGATTTCTGCATCACTGGCATCCTCGGCCCAGCCGCCCGTTTCGCGGATGACCTTGGCCGCGAAATACCCGTCGGCCGGATCGCCGATGGCCAACGACTTGGCGATGGTGTGCGGCCTGCGCACCGGACGATGAGCATCCCAACCGTTTTTGACCGCGGCGCTGATCGGATTGCAGCCCGTCGCCTGAGCGCCGTAAAATTTGCACTCCGGTTTGTCCGCTAACAGGCCCGTGCGGTGCAGCTCGTAGAATGCCTTGTGAATCTTGCCGATCAAGCTGCCGCCAGCCATCGGGCAGACGACGTGCTGCGGCGCCCGCCAACCCAGCTGCTCGGCCATCTCGAAACCGAATGTTTTCGATCCCTCGGCATAGAATGGCCGTAGGTTGATGTTGACAAAGCCCCAGCCGTACTTGAAGGCAATCTGTGTGCAGAGACGGTTGACTTCGTCGTAGGTGCCCTTAATGCCGATGACCTTGGCTCCGTAAACGCTGGTGCCGAGGATTTTGGAGCGCTCCAGATCGGCGGGCACGAGGATGTAGCTCTCCAGTCCGACAGCAGCGGCGTTGGCAGCGACGCTGTTGGCCAAATTGCCTGTTGAAGCACAACCCACCGTGGTCAGTCCCAGCTCGCGCGCTTTGCTCAGGGCCACCGCGACGACGCGGTCCTTGAATGACAACGTCGGAAAGTTGACGGCATCGTTCTTGATCCACAGCTGCTCGACACCCAGTTCGCGAGCCAGGCGATCAGCTTTGATCAGCGGCGTCCCGCCGACCTGCCGGCCAACGGTCGGCTCGCCGTCGAGCGGCAGAAACTCCTGATAGCGCCACATATTGAAGGGCCGCAGCTCGATCTTGGCGCGATTGATGCTGTCGGCGATAGCCTCGTAATCGTAATCGACTTCGAGGGGGCCGAAGTCCTCGGTACAGAAGTTGGTCGCCGAAATGGGATATGCCTGGCCGCACAGTCGGCATTTCAGGCCGCGGACAAAAGAAGAAGACACAGACGTTCCTCCATAAGGTTAGCAGCGCTTGTCCGAGCCGGAAGTGTAAGCAATGGGCACATCATCCGTCGCTTACGCTTTCGGCTCGTAGAGGTGTGTATCGTCCAGGAGATTTCTCCGCGACGGCGGAGGCAAGAGCAAGAGGCGTGCGGGGCACACGATCTTATCTCTCCCGGCCGAGCCGGGTAGGAGGTAGCACCAGCATCCTCTGGGGAGGACCGGTTGCTGTGGCGTCACAGGGCCTAGTCCCTCAGCCACTCTGGATAAGATACCCACCCAGTTGTCAGAGAATGATCTTAGGACAATGTTGGGTCAGAGGCAATGGCGGATTGGCGATTTTTCGAGAAAAGCCAAAGCGCCCAGCGGCAAAGCCCGACTGGGAACTAGCCCAAACGAAGCAGAGGAGAAGACATAGGGAAGAATGGTCCTCCTACAAATGCTTCGTACCCGACCATACTACCTGGCCGCGAACAGCCAGACCAGCACCATCAACAGAGTTGTACCGCCCAAGACCAGAGCAACTGCCAGCCATAGCAATTTCATCTGCATCGACCAGTCTGTATCGCCACGATCGACCTCGGTGGATAGGTCCACCTCCGGTGCAGAGAGGCCCGGCAAACTATACTCCGCCGACGGCTCCCTATTCTGCAATGTCGAGACCGCTTCAACGTACTCCCGATCTTCCTGGCGGTCCAGCGGCAGGACCGCTTCCCCGATCGCCCAGGCACGTAGCTCCTCCTCGACGGCGACAGCGGAGGGGGGACGTTGATTCGGATCTTTGGCCATCAACCGCTCGATAAGGCGAGCAAAACCAAGTGGAACATCGGGGACCAGCTCGCGCAGCGGCCTTGGTTCTTCCTGACGATGCCGCCGCATTTTATCGCGGCTGCTGCCATTAGGAAACGGCGGTTGGCCGCTCAGCGCGAAGTATAGCGTACAGCCAAGCGAATAAAGGTCGGCCCGGCCATCGACGCCGGTCGCATCGGTGGTCTGCTCCGGGGCGATGTAGTCCATGGTGCCGACGATGTAGCCTTGACCGCCGATCACGTCTTGCTCGGCCTCTTCGCCCTCCATCAGGGCCAAGCCGAGATCGAGCACCTTGGCGTGATCGTTGGGCGTAATCATAATGTTCGATGGTTTCAGATCACGATGGATCAAGCCCTGATTGTGGGCATGTTCCAGAGCCGAGGCAACCTCGGCCATCAGGCGGGCGGCGCGCGGCACCTTCAACGGGCCGTTCTCGGCGACGGTCCTGGATAAGTTTTTGCCAGGGATATACTCCATAGCGATAAAGTAGATGCCCAGGCAGAAGCCACTCTCGTAAGTCCAGGCCAGATGCGGATGGGCGACACGGCGGCTCAGCTCCATCTCCCGCTGAAAGCGTGCCAGCAAGCGTTCACGATTGCGCCAGCGGCTGGGGGTCAACACCTTAAGGGCTACCAATTCGCCGCTGCGCTCATCACGGGCCAGATACACTGTGCTCATGCCGCCGCGGCCGATGGGAGCGAGCACCTGATAATGGCCCAGCAGCAATCCTTTACCGCTGCCACGTAGCAGCTTGCTCGCCTGGAAGCGCGACAGTTTGCCTTTGCGGACCAGGTGATCAGCCAAGGCATGAGGGTCGTTGCGTTTCTCTTTGGGCACATCAGACAGCGCCTCTTGGAGCTGGCGGCGATCGAGCAGGCCGCTCTTGAGCACCGTTTTCAGAAAACCCTCGACCGTTGGCAGACCAGTAGGGGGAGAGGGAACTTTAGACATGAGATATTACGGCCCTTACTTATCCCGAATCTGTGCCTTGAGGACGTGCCTGAGACGCCCCATGATTTTGTCGTGGGCCTTCTTGACCTCGCTATCTGTTAATGTGCGATCGTCGGCCTGATAGGTCAAGGCATAGGCCAGGCTCTTATGCCCCGCCGGGATGCTTTCGCCACGATACAGGTCGAACAGACGCACGTCGCGCAGCAAGGCGCCCCCCGCCGCGCGAATCTCGTCGGCCACACGCTCCGCCGGCATCGCTTCTTCGACGATGACGGCCAGATCACGCAAGGCCGCGGGAAAGCGCGGCACCGGCTGATAGAGAGGACGAGCCGGCAGCACGCCGCGCAACGTCTCCAGATCCATTTCGCCGACCAACACGGTCTTCCCCCCAAGATTAAACCCCTCAGCAACCTTCGGATGCAGTTCGCCGAACGAACCGATCACCCGCTCGCCCACCATCAGCTCCGCGGCACGGCCAGGATGCAGGGCCGACGCTTTGAGGGAACGATATTCCACGTTCGCCACGTGCAGATCGCTCAGGAGCGCTTCGAGGATGCCCTTCATATCAAAGAAATCCAGAGAGGGCGATGGGGTGTCCGGCGTCTCGCCCCAGAATTCCTGTCGGCGCAAGCCACATAGAACGATGGCGAGGCGGCGCGGCTCGTCGGGCAATTTCTTATCGGGCCGCAGCAAATACACCGAGCCGATCTCAAACAGCCGTACATCATTGGTGTGTTGCAAATTCGCTGCTGCCACATCAAGAACGCCGGCAAGCAGGCTGTGCCGCATGACCTCGCGTTCGTTGCTGATAGGGTTCTGCAAGCGGACGTAGTCACACGACGAACGGGATTGCGTAAGCGCCCCGAGATCGCCCAAGGGCTTCTCGCGCGCTTCCGTAGTCAGGGCATAGGTGATGACCTCTTGTAAACCGAGGGCGACGAGACGATCGCGCAGGCGCTCCTCAAAGACGAGCGACAGATTGGTCCGTTGCGGCGGCAGCGAATCGGCCAGCAGCGTCGCCGGCAATTTATCGTAGCCGTACAGCCGCACCAGATCCTCGATGAGATCGGCTGGCCCTTCTTCGATGTCGATGCGATGCAGCGGCGTCCTGACACGCAGGGTATCCGTACCGATCTCTTCGACCTGGAACTCCAGTGCTTGCAAGATGCGAACACACTCGGAGCGCGACATATCCATGCCAAGGACACGGCGTATCTCTGCCATCTTCAAGTCGATGACTCGCGGCGGCAGCGGTCGCGGATAAACATCGACGAGGCCGCGGCAAGCAGTAGCACCGCCGTGCTGCCGCATCAGTTCGGCGGCGCGCTCGGCGGCGGGTTTGACGATCTCGGGATGAATGCCCTTGCTGAAGCGCACGCTCGCCTCGCTGGGCAGGTTGAGTGCTTTCATAGTGCGGCGAATACAGAGGAAATCGAAGTTCGCCGCTTCCAGAAGCACGTTGCGCGTGGACGGAGTGACCATCGTATCGGCCCCGCCCTTGATGCCGGCCAGTGCGATTGGCCCTGCCTCATCGGCGATAATTAACATCTCGCTTATCAGTTTCAATGGGGTTGCTTTGTTGCCTTCGTCGAGCGTGGTCAGAGTCTCACCGGCCCGTGCAGGGCGAACGATGATGTGCGGCGCCTGACCGTTGGCACGCTGGCGCAGCTTGTCGTAATCGAAGGCATGCAGCGGCTGGCCCCATTCCAGCAAAACGTAATTGGTAATGTCTACGATGTTGTTGATGGGCCGCATACCAGCGTAGCTCAGCCGTCGCTGCATCCATCCCGGCGAAGGGCCGATGTGCACGTCCCGCAGCAGCATTGCCGCATAACGCGCACATAGCTCCGGATTTTCGATGGAAACACGCACTTCCTCCCCCCCATTGCAGCCCTCTCCTACCAGGGAGGAGAGAGCCTCTTTCCCCCTCTCCCCTGGGGGGGAAGAGTGGGGATGGGGAGAAGGCAGACGCAGCGTTTGTCCCGTCAGCGCAGCAACCTCGCGGGCCACGCCGATCATGGACAAGCAACGCGCCATGTTTGGCGTGATTTCCAGCTCCAGTACAATATCGCCCAGGAAATCGACAGCTGGCGTGCCGGGAGCAACTTCTTCATCGAGCAGAATGATGCCGCCTTCCTTATCGTCGTCGATGCCCAACTCGAATGCGGAGCAAACCATCGCATCACTGGGAATGCCACGAATCTTGGCCGGCTTCAACTCTTGCAGCACCTTCTCGCTGCCTTTGGCGTGATGGCTGAAGAGGACCGAGCCGGCCAGGGCAAGGATGACCGTCTGGCCGGAATCGCCGACTTGGAGGTTCGGCGCCCCGGTGACAAGCTGTTTGGTGCGCCCCTCGCCATACTCGACGGTGGGCAGTTTCAGATTAACGACAGCGGGATCCGGATGCGGCTCCACTTTTTGCACCCGCGCCATGACAATCTTATCTGGCGGCCACACTGGCCCAGCCTCGGAAGATTTAACACGCAATCCTTCCGGCACCGGCACACCGATCAGCCGCACCCCGGATACTTCCAGACCTGCCAGCGTCAACCGCTCGACCAATTCGGCAACAGGCACTGTTAACGGGACATATTCCGCAAGCCACTTCAGGGGTACTTTCATCGTGGGTTCTCGAATCGACTTCTTGCATCCAGCATACGATTGTTTGTTATAGTGCGCGGGCAGCCCTAGTCCCGAAATAGGAACACGGATGACGCGGATTGGTGCGGCTTTGGTCTTTTCGGTAGTCCCTCACGATGTCGGCAAATAAACCGGGCGGATCTATGCTAGCAGTAGCGGCACCGTTCCACGCAACAGCAGTGGGTACGCTGCCCCTGTGGCCCGAGGCGGGATAGGGGCTTGCCTGAGCATCTCACCCGCAAGCAATCTGCCGGACTTCGCGCTCGCTTTTTGCGGTTGGCATCTTACTTTGCCAGCAGCTTCATCACGTACACATTGTTCTTGTTGCCTTCCTCGCTACTGGCACTGGAGCCGCCGGCACCGACGGCCAGATATTTGCCGTCCGGCGATACCGCCAGCGAAAACAACGTGCCCAACGCTTGTTCACCGCCGTACAACAGCTTACCATCAGCGGCATTCCAGATCGCCAAATAGCTGCGCAGACGCGGCGCGGCGCCGGCGCTGATAAGATGCTTACCGTCTGGCGTGTAACGCAACGCATAGACCACGCCCGGATGCGCCTGCGGTCCCATACCGGGCTTAAGGTGCGGGTTGTTTAATTCGTGCCGCACGCTGCCGTCGGCAACGTTCCAGATTTTGATGGCGTGGTCCCAATCACCGGAGGCCAGGGTCTTGCCGTCCGGCGCCAGCGCCGCCGATACCACGCTGCCGTGATGGCCTTTTTCGAACTTTTTGTCCTCGTAGCCCTTGAACTCGCGGATTAGTGTGCCGTCGGCGGTGTTCCACAATTTCAGGCTGCGATCGTAGCTACCGGAGAGGAGCTGTTTGCCGTCGCTGCTCCAGACCAGGCAGTATACCGCCGATGGCTGTGGCCCCGGGACGTGAGCTTGAATCTCTCGGACCAGGGTGCCCTTGGCCACGTCGAAAAGACGTACCCGGCCATCGTGACAGCCGGTTGCCAGTTGCGTGCCGGCAGGGTTGAACGCCACCACATCGACGATGTTGGGATGCTGGAAATTCTTCACCGGCGTCGCGGAGGCGAGCTTCCACACCTGGATCGCTTTATGGGCACTACCGGAGTAAAAAATGCTGTTCTTGCTGTCAAAGACGATGCTGCCGGCAGCGCCAGCATCGGCATAGGTTTGCACCGGCTTGCCGAACTCGGCCGGCACAGGCTGGCCTGGATTGAACGCGACGTTCCACGTTTGCAGGACGCCGGTACCTCCCCTTTCATCCCCCCCCGCTTTGGGGGAAGATGAAGAAGCGGCACAGGCAGCGGCCAACATCTGGCTGTTCGGCGCGAACGCCAGATTGCGGATGTCTCCGGGTGCTTTTACCTCGGCGAGTAGCTTGCCGTCGTTGAGTGTGAAGAGGCGCACGATGCGATCCCCGCCGCCGGCCGCAAGCAATATATTGTTTTTCGACATGGCCAGAGCCTGCACTTCCTTACCGCCGCCCTCCAGGGTGCGCTCGTTGGCGCCGTTGCCGGTGTTCCACAGCCTGATCTTGCCGTCGTCGCCTGCGGTTAAGACATGCGAGCCATTGGCGGTGACGGCCACAGCACGCACCGGCGCCCCGCTAGACAGAACACGCATCACCGTCATCGTGTGCAGAGCGACGGTCTTATCGGCGCTGCCGGAGAGAAGCAGCGCGTTGTTGCCTGGATGAAAAGCGACAGCGCGGACAGGACCGGCATGGAAAAACGCCTGCAATTCATGACCGGTGGTCAGGTCCCAGACGCGCACTTCGTTATCGACAGCCCCGGTCGCCAGGCGCGTGCCATCGGCGCTGAACGACAATCCAGCGACCTCAGCCGGATGTTCCAGCCTGCGCACTTCTTTACCATCGGCGAGGTTCCACACAATTGCCGTCTTGCCAGCAGTCGCGGCGATCTGCGTACCGGCGCGGTTGAAGGCCACAGCGCGAACCGCTTCCGGCAACGGGCCGAACGTCTTCACAACCTGGCCTTTGGCTGCGTCCCACAACTTGACGATCCTGTCCGCGCCGCCCGAAAGCATCTGCACACCGTTCGGATGAAACGCCACACCAGCGACGCCTCCAGCATGAGCATCCAAACTTGCGAGAATGTTCACGTCGGCTAAGTGGACCATCTTATCCGCGCCGGCCGAGACGAGCGTGCGATTATCAGCGAGGAAGCTCAGCGACGAAATCATTCCCGCACGTTCGGGAAAGGTGAGCAACTCTTTGCCTTGGGCGTCGAAGACGTGGACCTGCGCTGTCTGGGCACCAGAGATCGAGACAGCAATGCGCTGGCCGTTAGGACTAAGAGCCACGGCGGAGGCAGCGGCCGGCAGCGCGATGACCTGAGCAGGGAGCTGACGCCCCCCACTCAGATCGAAAATCTTCACCGTCTTATCGGCGCCGCAAGAGACAAGGCGTGTCGCGTCGGCGTTGACGGCAACGCCGGTGACAGGACCATCCTGAGCATCGAGCGATTGGAGGAGTTTGCCGTCGGCGGCATTCCAGATCTTGATGGTCTTGTCGTCGCCACAGGAGATGACACGATCGAAGCGGGTGTTGAACAGCGCTTGCCGCACCGGGCCGGCGTGCTGCGCTTGCCACACCAGCGCCAGCGGCCATATCCGCACCGTCTTGTCGGCGCTGGCCGTGAATACCCGCTTGCCGTCGCTGTGGAAGGCGACAGCGTGAACCGGACCTTCATGTGGAAAGAACTCGACGAGCCGGCCATCGATCTCGTAAAGGCGCGCCTTGTTGTCCGCGCAGCCAACCAGCAGCCGCTTGTCATCGGGACTAAAGCAGACGCTCCGCACCTCAGCCGGCAGGGTGAGCGTCGTTGGGCCAGCCAGCGTCCACACCTTGATCGTCTTGTCCGCAGCACCGGAGACGATGCGCGTACCATCCTTGCTCAACGCCAGCGCCTGCACCGCTGCGCCATGCTCCAGTTTTATTATCGCTTTGCCCTCGGCAATGTTCCATATTTGCACCGTTTTGTCCACGCTAGCCGAGACCAGTTGATCCCCCTTGCTTGTGAACATAAGTGCATTGACGGCTCCGGAATGTCCGATGAATGTCTTGACCTCCTTGCCCATTTCCACGTCGAACAGGTGAATGCTGTTATCGGCGAGACCGCCGGCCAGGAACTTGCCATCGGGCGAAAAAGCCACGCTGTTGACGGCGGCGGCCAAGGTGAATTTCCTGATCTCCTTGGCATCGGCGGCATTCCAGACAAACAGCGTCTTGTCGGCGCTGCCGGCGGCAACCTGGGTGCCGGCCGGATTCATGGCCACACACAAGACGCCCAACGACGGCCCAGCGAATGGTCGTTCGACTTGCCCATTGCTCACGTTCCACAAGCGCACCTGCTTATCACTGCAACCGGTCAAGAGATGCGCCCCATCGGGACTGAGGACGGCGCTGGTGACTTGGCCCGGATGCGCAAGCAACTTGCCTCCCCCTTCCCCCCCCCCACTTTGGGAGAGGCGAGAGGAGAGCGGCTGCCACAGCTTGACGCTGCCGTCCGCCGACGCCGAGAGCACCTGTCCGCTGTTGTGAAACGTCAAGCTCGTTACCGGCCCGGCGTGGGCGCCGATCAACGCCGTTTGCTGGCCGTTGTTCTGATCCCAGAAGCGGATCGTCTCATCATCACCGGCCGAGGCAAGGAGCTTGCCGTCCGCGCTGGAGGCGACGGCATTGATGGCCGCGGTGTGGCCGGAATATTGCCGCTGGGGCATCCGCGTATCGGCCAGGTCCCAGGCACGGACAATCTTGTCAGCCCCCCCACTGAACAGCCGCTTGCCGTCTGCGCTGACGACCGCCGCTCGCACAGCATCGGGATGCGCCAAGCGCCGCTCCGGCGCCGGCGGCATGACCCACAGCTTAAGCGTGCCATCACGGCCGCCCGTTAGCAGTTGGTTCGAGCCGGGGTGGAAGGCGAGGCTCGCCGCCCTCACCCTGCTCTCTCCCAATTTGGGGGAAGGCAAGGTGAGGGTGGCGAGCAGCTGTCCATCCTTGATTTGCCATAAGAGCAAATGATTATCTATGGTCGCCGCCGCGATCAATGCTCCATTGGGCGACAGCGCCACCGATTCGATACCCGCATTCGCCCCCTTGAACTCGCGGATCGGCTGGCCGTTCATCGCGTTGACCAGGCGCACGCTCTTATCGGCACTGCCGGAGACGAACGAATTGCCGTCACCCGACAGAGCGAGGGCCGTCACCCCATCGCTGTGCATCCCCCCCAGCGCCCGGGAGGCAGCCGGCGGTAGCGTCCAGAATTTCAGGCTGCCATCGCCGCCGGCACTGTAGAGGGCATTGTTGTTGGGGCTGATGGCGAAGCCGCGGACCTCCGCCGTGTGCGCTCCAATGACGCCGAGACTCTGGCCGTTGGCCGGATTCCAGAAGCGCAGTGTCCTGTCCTTGCCGCACGAGATCAACAGCTGACCATTGTCGCTAAAGGCCAGGCCAGTGACAGGACCGTTGTGTCCCGCGAGTTGGACCAATTCCTTGCCATCGGCACTGTTCCATATCTTCACATGTCCATCTTTATCGCCGCCGGCCAGTTTCGCGCCATCAGGACTGACAGCCAGGACGCTCGCCCCTTCGCTCTTGGCCAGAACACGCAGCGGCGTCGAGCTGGGAAAGTCCCACAATTTCGCCGTGTTATCGGTGCCGCCCGATGCAATCAGGCTGCCATCGGGACTGATGGATACGCTCATCACCAAGTTCTGATGGCCGGCCGGCCCGCCGTAGCTCTTGATCTCCTTGCCAGTGGCGCTATCCCACACCTTGAGGGTGTGATCGCCGCTGCCACTGACGACATATTTGCCATCCGGCGTGAAAGCGACAGCGTAAACGGCCTCGCTGTGTCCTTTCATCGTGGCGATCACTCCCGGCGCCGCGTTATCCTCCGCAGCGGGCAGCCACGGCACGATGGCAGCAAGCGCGATTATCAGAAGGAATGCAGCGCAAACAAGCGAAATCGAGGTAGGTCGCAAATGCATAAGAGGCCTCCGGGGAGGGTTATTCGGGATGCATATCCGGGCGGGGAATTGCAGTTTCCCGCGCCGGCGGGAAGCTGTCAACCGTTTCTCGTGAAGAGCGTCGCTAAATAACGCGACCACACCATAAGAGGGAATAGAAAGGGCTGCAAGGCAGGCTGCCCACGTGCCGAGATTTCCGCACGCGGCCAGCCTGCCCTGCAGCCCTTTCCGTCCACCCTTAAACGATCCAGGAATTTGATACTTGCTGAGGCTCCCTTGGAATAGCCCTTTCCCGTTGCCAGCTGTGAAAGCGACCGCCTCAGGGCCTCTTGCTCAAGGAACCGCCAAGACGCCAAGGACGCCTCCTTGAGATCGTGTTTCTCAAGGCTGCAGGGCTGTAGCGTGCGATTGCGAATCTACCCTTGCTTGCACGGCGGCCTGATGGGTGCAATCGATGTTGAGCCGGTCGTTGGCATGGACACGAATTGAGTGCGTTTCTTCAATAGGCTTGCCACCGGCATCCGTGTAACGGACGACGATCGAGTAGATCATGTTCTTGCCAGGTTCCAGAGGCGGCGAGACGAATTCGCGCACTGTTCCGGTGGCAGTGGTCTTGTGGCCTTCAACGAGGACTTCGGCATTCTCCGGCACCACGAGCCGCAGGTAAGCAGTGTTATCGGCCGACGGCGGAAGATTCTCTGCGGGCGGACGAGATGGCCCCTCGGCCGGCGGAGCGAAAGTAGCGCCGGCCGGCATTCCGCCCGCCCCGCTGCTGCCGACGCCAGCGCCGCCTCCAGCCCTGCTGATCAGCGGGACGAAACCGGAATAAGCGCCGGGATCCGTCCCGTGTTTGTAAAGCCCCTTGCAGCGACGTGTGGCCACATACATAACGCCGCTTTGCAGACCGAACTGAAGAGAATTGTCGGGACCGATATTAAAGTTCGGTCCATAGGTGCTGTAGCCCCAGTAACGCCGGAAGGGTCCATAGTATCCAGGCCCGCCAAAAGCCCGCACGCCGCACACGTGGAAAGCACCGCCGTAACAAAGGGCCGGGCAGACAACCTCGAAGTACCCTGGCGTCAGCACCGGCCTGATGACGCTCTGCCCCGTGCTGGTCCTCTGTTGGCCGCCGCCCGCTTCGTAGATTTCCGGCGTGATCGGCCCAGGCTCCCGATAGCCTTGCGCGCCACCCGTCGGGATCGGCGGCTGAGCACGCGTGCTCCAGGCCACGCTCAAACTCAGGACCAGCGCCGCCGTTGTTAGGATGGTCGGGCGAAGAGGCGACGAACCCTGCGGCAACATGACTTTTCTCCTGGCGTCTGCTTCGCTTGTGGTGTTTCTTTGTTCGGATCGGCGGGAGAGGATACGAGAGGGAACTTTGCCACATCTTCACAGGCAGCGGGAGCGAATCTTAGCTCAATCGCTGCAAAAAGTTTTCTCTGCCGCTGCGGCACAATCGGCGCGGGCAGTGCTCGAGCGACGAACAAAACTGCATGATCCGGAAGCATAAGCGACAGCAAAGCACCTGTCGCTAAGAGCTAGCGGACCAAACCTCCTCTCTCCTTGTGGGGAGGGCTGAGGCAGGAGGTGTCAAGGCAAGGGAGCCCAGGAGAGGTGTCCCCCCACCCAAACCCTCCCCCTTGTGGGGGAGGGAAAAGGGCATCTTATCCAAGAGCGCTTGCAAGCGGGCGCAAAACGGCAACGCCCTCCGCCGGTCCTCCTTCTCATAAAACCAGTAGAGGATTTTCATATATGGATAGTCGATTTCGTCCCCTTCGCTTTTCTGGGACATGCCGGGTCTTGCCCAAGTTCAGGATTTTTTACGCCCCGTGATAATCGATGTCTTTGACATCCAGTGCGTACTTCTGAATGAAATCGCGGCGCGGCTCGACTTTCTCGCCCATCAGGATGCGGAACATCTCATCCGCCTTCAGGGCGTCATCCAGCTGGACTTTCATGAGCATGCGTTTATCGGGATCAAGCGTCGTTTCCCACAGTTCCTCGGCATCCATTTCGCCCAAGCCTTTGAAGCGCGTGATTGAGAGACCGCGCTCGCCGAGCTTGCGGACTTCGACGATCAGCTCGCGCAGCGTGACCAGCTGGCGGCGCAGGTCGCTGTTTTCCAGCACCAGGCGCGGCGGCGGCTCGCGGCCGGCGATGCGCGGCGCCGGCACCAGATCGCTCGGCTTGAGTCCGAAGCGCTCCAGTTCCTGCACGCCGCGATTGGCTTCCCGCACTTCATGCAATTCCTGGACATACATCACTTCGGCATGGCCGTTGCCGTTTATCTGCCCTGGCGTTTCGTCGCCGACGACCAACTCATGGCCCAGACGTTGCTGCTGTTCCTGGCGATAGGCATCCACCTCGTCTTGGGTGTAAAACCATTCCTCGTGACTGCCGAGCAGCACCCGATAAAACGGCAGACCGCGTTCTTCGCTGTGCCGGGCCAGGAAATCGCGCAGAGTCAGGCCACGCCGTTCCAACGTTTGCAGCGCTCCCTCCAGACGATGGAGCACCTGCACCAGGGCCGACAATTCTTCGCCTTGCAGCACGCGCGGCGCCGCCGCGCCCGCCCCTTCCTCTTCTCCCAAGGAGGGAAGGAATGAAGGAGAGGGCGGCGGCAACACATGGAGACGAGTGTCCTTCAAGCCGCGCTCGATCAACTCTTGCTGCATCTCTTCGGCTGTCTGTATGAAGCGCACCTGTTTCTTATGCGTCACCTTGTACAAGGGCGGCCGAGCAACATAAATGTGTCCATCCGCCACCAAGCGAGCCATTTGCCGGTAGAAAAAGGTCAATAAGAGAGTACGAATGTGCTGGCCATCCACGTCTGCATCCGTAAGGATAATGACCTTATCATAGCGCAAATTCTTGAGGTTCTCATCCTCATTGTTGCCAATGTCGATGCCGATGGCGGAGATGAGGCTGCAAATTTCCGCGTTATTCAACATATTTTCGACGCGGGCTTTTTCGACGTTGAGCGGCTTACCGCGCAAGGGCAGGATGGCCTGGAAACGACGATTGCGGCCGGACTCGGCCGAGCCGCCGGCCGAATCGCCCTCGACCAGGAACAATTCCGAAGCGTCCGGATCGCGCTCGGTGCAGTCGAACAATTTGCCTGGCAGACCGCCGCCAGAAAGGATGCTTTTACGATCCTTCAAAGCCTTTTTGGCTTTGGCTGCTGCTTCACGCGCCTCGGCCGCCACCATCACTTTCTTGATGATTCGCTGTGCATCCTTGGGGTTCTCTTCGAGATATTGACCCAGCTGCTCATTGACGGCAGTGATGACGGCGCTCTCGACTTCGGGATTCGACAATTTCAATTTATTGTTCGATTCAAACTGCGGTTCCGGCACTTGCACGCTGACCACCGCCGTCACGCCTTCGCGGAAGTCTTCGCCAATGGGCGAAACATTCTTAAATAGCTCTTCTTTGTCGCCATAGGCTTTCAAGGTGCGTGTCAGGGCGGCGCGGAAGCCTGTCAGGTGCGTCCCGCCGACCGGATTGTAACCGTTGTTGGCGTAGCAACGGACGCGCTCCTCGTCGCTGCTGGTGTATTGCAACGCCACTTCCACACGCACGTTGTCCACCATCTTCTCGATATATATAGGCTTGTGCAACACCTCTTCGGAGCGATTGAGATAATGGACGAATTCCGTCAGGCCGCCATCATATTTGAAAGTCTCTTCCTTGCCGGTACGTTTGTCGATTAGATGAAAAGTCAGCCCTTTATTGAGGAAGGCCAATTCGCGCAGGCGCACTTCCAAAGTGTCATAATCGAAGCGCGGATCCTTGAAAATCTCCGGGTCGGGTTTGAAGGTGATGAGCGTGCCGGTGCCCTTGGCAGCGCCGATGTCTTTGACTTCGGTAACGGCCTTGCCGCGGGCATATTCTTGTTTGTAGACCCGGCCATTACGACGTACTTCAGCTTCGGTCCATTCGCTCAGAGCCGTCACGGCTTTGGCCCCCATGCCGTGCAGACCCACCGACACCTTATAGGAGTTTTTATCAAATTTGGCGCCGGCGCCTGCCAGGGTCATGACGACTTCCAGCGTCGAGCGTTTCATCACCGGATGCTCATCGACCGGAATACCGCGGCCGTCGTCTTTGACACTGATACTGCCGTCTTCATTGATTTTCACTTGAATATGATGGCAGTGGCCGGCCACCGCTTCATCCACACTGTTATATATCAGCTCATAGACCAGATGATGCAACCCATTGGAACCGACGTCGCCAATGTACATACCAGGCCGCTTGCGAATGTGGTCGGCGTTCTGCAAGACCTGCACATTTTCGCCGCCGTAATCGCTACTGCTTGTCAACTCGGCCTGCTCAGCGGCAATGATTTCATTTTCAGCCAAAATAACATTTTCTTCGTTCATCGTTGCGTCCTCACAAAATACGTTCTTGTCCGTCCGCTACGCCTCCAAGGGATGCCTTTACGAGCACGGCGGACGGCCAGGAGCGTGTTCATTCCAGAACTCCTGCGCGGAAGCGCAGGTCGGTCAGGGGGGTGCCGGGCAGTTGACGGCGCAGCTGTTCCAGCAAGCGCCGCTTGTGGAAATGAGCCAACTCTTGCAACAACACGGCATTATCAACAATCACCTCCAACACGCCGCGCCGCAAAGCGGCCGGACGCGAATGGGCAGCAAATTCCGGCCCTGCAGCCTCGGCCCAGGCTTTCTCCAGGTGCAGCCGTCCTTGACGCCGACCCCAGCCACGCGCCGCGAACAGCCGGCTCAGGATCTCCCCCAGCCGTTCTGGTCCTCGCTCTGGTACATCGCGCCGTATGGCCATATTAACCTCAAAAGAACTAACCCCAGAGTCACAGAGAACCCTCTCCCACAAGGGAGGAGGGAAATGTCTGCTCGTCCTTAGGGCTAGCGGCCTTTTCCCTCCCCCCTTGTGGGGGAGGGTCGGAGGCCTTTTCCCTCCCCCCTTGTGGGGGAGGGTTGGGGTGGGGGGAGCCAAGGAGTTGGCTCCGTTGCCTTGACACCTCCCACCCCAGCCCGCCTCCACGAGGAGGAGGAGGTTTGATCCGCCAGCTTCTTAATTTTGTGTCTTTTCTGTATCTCCTCTCTGTGCTCTTCTAGAACTCTGGGGTTAGCTCTTTTTACGTCAGCGGCATCACCAAATACGAATAGTCCGTGCCGCAGCGGAACAGGGCGGGGCTACCGGGGTCGATCAGATCCAGCGTCAACTCGGCGTCCGGCGGTAGTACCTTAAGCATGTCCACCAGGTACGTGGGATTGAAGCTAATCTCCAGCGTTTTGCCGTCATATTCGATCGGCAGCTCGACCCGGGAGCTTCCCGCCGTGGCGCCTCTGGCCTTGAGCGTCAGGTTATTTTTGCTGAAGCGGAAAGTGACGCGCTTGCTGTCTTCATCGGTCATGATGGCCGCTTGCCGCACGGCCGCTTGAAACGGTGCGGCTTGCAGCACAATCCTCGCACCTTGTTTTTTCGGCATTACCTGCTTGTAATCGGGAAAACGCCCTTCGACAAGCCGGCTATAAATGACGGCGCGTTCGCTACGGAACAAAACCTCGTTAGGCCGCAAACAAACCTTGACCATCTCCTCATCGTCCTGGAGATTACGCTCCAGCAAATTCATGGCCTTGGTCGGCACGACCGGCGTCTGGCCTTTGGTCGTGTGGCCACCGTGCTCTGCGGCTGTCCCTTGGGCCAGGGCCAAACGCCGGCCATCGGTCGCTACCAGCTTCGCCAGGTTGCCTTCCAGCTCCCACAACACGCCAGTCATCGAGTAACGGGCTGTCTCATCGGCAGTGGCAAACACGGTTCGGCGAATCATTTCCCGCAGACTGCCGGCTGTGATCTCATGGAACTTATCTTCGGCAAATATCGGCAAATCGGGAAACTGTCCCGGATCTTCGCTGGGCATCTCGAATTCCAGGGACGGACCTTTGACCAGGCAAGCGCTCGGATCGGCCTCAATGGTCAGCTCACCGTCGTGGGTCTCGCGCAAGATCGCCAGAAGCTTGGCAGCCGGCAAGATCGCTTCACCGGGTTCCACAATGGTCAGCCCTTGCACGTCCAGACGAATGCCGACCTCCATGTCGGTGGCCATAAGCGTGCAGCGGCCGTCGCCGGCGATAGCCTTCAGGTTTTTCAAGATTGGTTTGACATCGCGGGCCGGAATGGCCGCGCTGGCCAATTGGCATGCCGACAGCAGGCCCTCACGATGACAGATGGCCTTCATACGCTCCTCCTTGATAGGTGGGTATGTTCCCCTGTTTCTTCTCGGTAAGAAATCATTCTGTATTTATTTCCTCCGTAGCGGTATTAAAGAGAAACCGTTCGTAGATCATAAGTTCATTCTCTGTCGCATCATCTTCTGGCGGCTGCAGCATTTATGCTCGCGTTCCTGTTGTGGAAATCCTGTTGCTCCGTTGTCGCGCCCGTGTCGTCGGCTGTCGAGAGAAACCATTAGTCCCAAAGAGCGCAGCCAAAGCTGGCCAATAACATCGGAACCAGACGCTTTCTCGCCGAATGGACAACAGCTTTTCCACCATGTTGGTCATGTCAGGTCTGCGTGCAGCTGGCGTACGGCTCCGGACAGACGAATATCCTGAGCCAGGGCTTTTTCCACTTTGCGACAGGCGTGCAAGACGGTGCTGTGATCGCGGCCGCCGAAATAAGCGCCGATCTGTTGCAGCGACAAGTCGGTCAGCCGGCGAGCCAGGTACATGCCGATCTGGCGCGGCAACAGGGTGCCGCGCGTGCGGCTGCGGGCTTGCAGTTGCTGCGGTTCAACCTGGAAATAGCAGCCGACACGCTGGGCGATGCGTTCCACCGTCGGCCGGCTCGTCGCCGCCTCGACGCTGAAATGCTCGGCCAGCATTTCCACGCTTATCGTTGGCCCATGAAGCCGCATCAGCTCCGCCAGACGGGCGACGGCCCCTTCCAGCTGGCGAGCACTGCCCGTAAGATGTTTGATCAACCAGGCAAGGATTTCTTCTCTCACCAGCAAACCACGCCGGTTCATGCACTCTTGCAAGAAGACGCGGCGGCTCTCCGGCGCTAGCGCACCCAGGCCGACCACCAAACCACTGCCCAGCCGGCTTGTCACACGCGCCGACAGATGATCCAGCTGAGCCGGTCCTGCCAAAGCGGTAAATACCAACTGTTGACCCCGTGCCAGGCCGCGGTCTATCCGATGAACAAAAATTCCCTCAATCCGTGCCGGCAGATGCTGCACATCTTCGATAATCAGCAGGTCCGCTTGCCGCAATGCCTTCTGTTCCTCACGACCACTGTCGGAAAGCACCAGCGCCTCGAAATCTCCTGCCGCCAGCAACACCGCTTGCAGGTCCGGCGAACGCTGTGTGATTTCAGTCAGCAGGGCGGAGACGAGGTGGCTCTTGCCGGAACCAGCCGGACCGTAGAGGAAGAGTGGATTGATCGCTCGCCGCGGCCGACGTCCGCAAACGCAATCGGCCACTCGTTCGACGGCCAACCGCGCCGCCTCCGTTTCCGCCAGCGCAATCCAGTTTGCGAACGTCTGCATGCACCATTTCCCCTTTTGCAGCTGACTCTATTCTAACGTAATCCGCCTTCTACCACAAGCACAATCGTTGGAATGTAAGAACTTGAAAAATAAGGACTTGTGTGGTTTTCCTTGAAGGGCCATATCCGAACAAATGTTCACAAACATAAAAAGAGAGCCAGACCCGGGAGAAGCATGTTCGAGTTTATCGTAAGTCCTTAGAATACAAGGAGTAATTTCCACGCATTGCCGCAGAGGGGCCATCATGACGTTTTACGTCACGAAGGAATGCATCCAGCTGGGCCTGCGTGCAGGAGCCATCGTCTTCCGCGATCTGCGTATCGCCCCTGCTGGGCCGGAGCTGCGAGCGGAGATCGACCGGGAAATTCAGGCGGTGCGTAGCCGGTTCGCCAGCCCTGCGGCTGTCCGCTCCTGTCCGGAGGTAGCGGCGTTTCAAGAACTGCATCGCTGCGTCGGCGTCTCTTCACGCAAAGAACAATCCTCGATTGAGCGCTTGTTCTTGTTGGCTCTCAAGCGCGGCGAACTGCCGGCTATCAACAATTTGGTCGATGCCTACAATCTGGTCTCCCTGCGGACGTGCTGCTCACTGGGGGCGCATGATCTCGACGCTATTGCCTTGCCGGTGAGTTTGTGTTTGTTGACAGGCCAAGAATCGTTTACCCCGCTGGGGGAGACGACGCCAGCGACCGTTGTTCCCGGCGAATATGGCTACGTGGATGCGGCTAATCGTCTGCTCTGTCGCCTCGATGTGCGCCAGGCCGATTTCAGCAAAGTGACAGAGCAGACGCGTCATGCCTTGCTGATCGTCGAAGGGACGGCCGAACACGATCCGCAACTGCTGCGCCGCGCGATGGAAGACGTGATCGAGGTGGTGATGCGCTACTGCGGAGGCACGGCTACGGTTCCCTGAAGTGCGGATCATCAAGGCGTCGAGACGGCTTCCTCTCCCGACGACCCGGGGTTAGGCACGGCGGCTCCGTACGGCACCCCCTGGTTGGGCACGCGCCGCCAACGCCGGCATTTCTTGGCGGCGTACCGGTTCGCGCTCGGCAGCATCGCTAGCCGTAATTGGCCGCGCTTGCAGCAGCTAAAATCGATACGCGGCACAGATGGCTGCTGCCACGGGTGTCTCTCGCGATTTTCGGCGTGTAGGATGGCCTTACGTGCGAGCGTTCTTTTCTCTTCCCCTTGTGGGGAAGGGAGTGAGGAAGCCTGCTCGGGGCGCTAACGTAATCTCGCTCGCCAAAATCGAGAGGGGATCCTCAGGCCACCGCGTCTTGTGGCCAGGGAATGCTTTCGGTCTAATCGAGAGGAAACCTAAGGAGGAACATGCCCATGCCACGGAAGCATTTGCAACCGGGGCCTCTTGATACCATGCGATTCGAAATGGTTTTTGGTTGTTCGGACTTGCGGAGAAGATTTATGCATACATTGCTTCGATTGGTCTTGGGCTTGACAGCTTCATGGCTTTTCCTCATGCCCATCCGCGCTGCGGCGGAAGAGCGAACAAGGGTTTATCGCGGCGCTCGTATTCTGACGGCGGCTGGCGCGCCCATCGAGAAAGGCGTGTTGATCGTGCGTCAAAACAAAATCGTCGCCGTCGGCGCGGAAGCGGATACGCCTATCCCCGAAGGCGCGGAAGTCATCGATCTGACGGGCAAGACCCTTATCCCTGGCCTGGTGGACACGCATTCTCATATCGGCATCTGGCCCAGGCCGCATGTGCCGGCACACAACGATGGCAACGAAGGCAGCGGGCCGGTGCAGGCAGGGTTGCGGGCGCTGGATGCCATTCAGCCGGACGATCCCGGTATCCGCATGGCTACCGCGGGCGGCGTTACCACCGCCAACATCATGCCCGGCTCGGCTAACGTTATCGGTGGGCAGACGATCTATGTCAAGCTGCGTGGCCGGACCATTGAGGAGATGCGCGTGGCCTCGGCTACAGTTTTAGGCGGTTTGAAGATGGCTAATGGAGAAAATCCCAAACGCTGGAACTTCGAGGGGCGCAAGATGGCTCCGGCCACGCGTATGAAAATCGCTGCTTTGCAGCGCGAGCAGTTCGCCAAGGCACGCGAGTATCAGCGCGCCTGGCAGCACTATCGCCAGGCCAAGGCCGAGGGCAAGGGTATGCCGCAGCCGGACGTCGATTTGGCTCTGGAGCCGCTGGTCGAAGTGCTCCAGCGTAAACGCACTGTCCATTTTCACAGTCATCGCGCTGACGATCTTATGACGGCGATTCGCCTGGCCAAGGAGTTCCATTTCGAGTTGGTGCTGCAGCACTGCACGGAAGGTTATCGCATCGTTGATGAGTTGGTGCGCGAGAAAATTCCGGTATCACTGACGTTGGTGGACAGTCCGGGGGGCAAGCTCGAAGTGGCGGGCTTGCTGGAAGAAAATGCTGCTATTCTCAGCAAGGCCGGCGTCAAGGTGGCCATCAACACCGATGACTCGATCACCGAATCGCGCTTCTTGCTGCGAACCGGGGCCATCGCTGTGCGGGGCGGCATGGCGGAAGAAACCGCTCTCCGTGCTCTGACGATCCATGGCGCTCAGATGTTGCACCTCGATGATCGGCTCGGCTCGCTGGAAAAAGGCAAAGACGCAGATTTTGTCGTGCTGTCCGGTCCGCCGTTTAGCGTTTATACGCAGGTGTTGCAAACCTACATCGACGGCCAATGCGTGTTCGATCGCCGCAAGCAACAGGATTGGTCGTACCAAACGGGCGGCTTTGCACTGCGGGAGCGCGACCGGCTGCCGAAGTGCCCGCCGGCGGTCCGTCCCCCGGCTGCTGTGGACACGCCGCTACGCCGCCTGGAACATAAGCCGTGGCGCGGCAATGTGCCGCGCTTTGCCGTTTTGGCCGGCCGCATCGATACTGTAGCTACAAAAAGCATCCCTAATGGAGTCATTCTGGTTGACGAAGGAAAAATCAAGGCGGTCGGCTCCGTGTCGGACGTGCAAGTGCCCGAAGGTTGGCCTGTGTTGACGGCGGCGGTGGTCACGCCTGGATTGATCGATGCTCATACGGTCGTCGGTCTGTCGGGCGCGGCTAACGTCGGCGCCGATCAGGACCAGGACGAGATGAGCGATCCCAACCAGGCGGATTTGCGTGTGCTGGACAGTTTCAACCCCCGGGAGCCGCTCTTGGAGTTTCTCTGTCGTGAAGGCGTCACTGTGGTCCACGCGGTTCCCGGCCGCGCTAACGTCATCGCTGGACAGACCGGTATTTTCCGCACTTCGGGGCATACGGCCGAGAGCATGATGCTGCGCTTTCCCGCTGGCCTGCTCGTCAATCTCGGTGAAACCCCGAAATCATCGTACACCAATCGCCAACCAACGACGCGCATGGGCACAGCCGCTCTCTTGCGTACGGCACTGACGCAAGCCCAGAATCACGCGCGCAAAACAGCCGCTGCCAAGAGCGAAGATAAACGCCCTCCTTATAATCCGAAATTGGAGGCGTTGGGTCTGGCTTTGGATGGCAAGCTGCCGGTCATCTTCGCGGCGCACCGGGCTGATGATCTCTGCACGGCCCTGCGTCTGGCCAAGGAGTTCAAGCTGTCGCCACGTCTGGACCTGGCCACCGAAGGCTATTTGATCGCCGACCGTTTGGCCAAGGCGAAAGTACCGATTGTGGTACATCCGACGATGCAGCGGCCCGGCTCGATGGAGACGTATCACAGTCAGCTGTGCAACGCAGCGGTGCTGGCCGACCATCAGATCCCGTTGGCCATCGGCACCGGCTTCGAGGCCTATGTGCCCAAAACGCGCGTGCTGCGCCACGAAGCGGCGATGGCAATGGTCAACGGTCTCGGCTACGACCGTGCTTTGCGAGCCATCACGCTCGATGCCGCCCGCATTCTCGGCATCGATAAACAGCGTGGTAGCATCGAGAAAGGCAAGATTGCCGATCTGGTGTTGTTCGACGGCGATCCCTTTGAGCATACGACACACGTGACGCATACGCTGATCGAAGGGCGCGTCGTGTACGATCGCAGCGAGTATTTGCAGTTGCCGTTCGCGCGGCGGGCGCTCCCATTGACAGGCGGCGGCGGGGTTGGCTGCTGCTTGGGGATTTGGTAAGGAGCGGACAATATCCGAAGGGGAAACAGCAGAAATTAGCCCTTCATCATCACCGCATCCAGGTTCAGCAGCACATTCGCCACGACGGTCCAGGCCGCCAGCTCGGCCGCATCCATGCCTGGCGGCAGTGGACCGAGCGGTTCGGTCGCCAGCGCCAGCGCCGCTTTGGTGTCCTTGCGATAATGCGCACACTCTGCCTGAAACAGCTCCTGCACCTGCTGGACTTGCTCCGTTCGCGGCGGGCGGCACAGACACAGGCGCAAGCCGAAACGTGCCCGTTCTTCGGTCGTGGTTCCGCCTTCCTTGACAATGCGGCGGGCCAGTGCCTGGGCACATTCAATGTATACCGGATCGTTTAAGGTGACGAAAGCCTGCAACGGCGTGTTGGTGCGGATGCGGCGGACAGTGCAGGTTTCCCGGCTGACGGCGTCGAAGGCAGCCATCGATGGATACGGCACGGTGCGCCGCCAGAACGTGTACAGGCCGCGGCGGTAGCGGTCCTCACCTTGGCTCGTCGCCCAGGTGCGTTGACCGTTAAAGGCCGCTTGCCACAAACCAGGTGGCTGCGGCGGAAACACCGAAGGACCGTGCATCTTGCGGCTCAGGAGGCCGCTCAGAGCCAGCGCCTGATCGCGTACCATCTCGGCCTCAAGGCGAAAGCGCGGGCCGCGCGACAAGAGTCGATTGCGCGGGTCTTTCGCCAGCTTCTCTGGCGTCGTCTGCGCTGATTGCCGATATGTCGCCGACGTCACAAGGAGTTTCAAGAGCGCTTTTGTATCCCATTGGAGGCGCACATATTCCGTGGCCAGCCAATCGAGCAGTTCGGGATGGCTGGGCATGTCGCCTTGCGTGCCAAAATCTTCCTCCGTCTCGACGAGACCGATGCCGAATAGTGCGGCCCAGTAGCGGTTGACGGCGACGCGGGCCGTCAACGGATTGTCGGGAGAGAAAAGCCACTTGGCCACGCCAAGGCGGTTGAGCGGCGCATCTTTGGGCAGCGGGTGAAACGCTGCCGGTACGCCCGGCTCGACTTTCTCGCCCCGATTGAGGAAGTTGCCCTTTATCATCACATATGTTTGTCGTCGCTTGTCCGGCGGCAGTTCGACCATCACCGGCACGTGCGGCACGACTGGCCGCAATTTTTCCAGCTGGGCGATTTCGCCGAGCAGGGGCAGCGATTCGACCGGGATCGGCGTTCGTCGCAGCGCGCGAACGGCAATGAGTGGGGGCGCGGCCAACTGCTTTTTCAGCGCGGCGATCTGGGCATCGATGCGGCGATTCTGTATCTGTTGCTCCGGCGTTGGGGCCGCGAGGGTGGGGCGTTCGTCCGGCTGATCGTTATCGGCGGTTTGATTGAAAAACGCATAGAAGCGGTAGTATTCTTGTTGAGTAATCGGATCGTATTTGTGGCTATGGCACTTGGCGCAACCCATTGTCAGGCCCATCCATACTTGCATCGTGGTATCGACGCGGTCCTTGACGGCAGCAACGCGGAACTCCTCATCGTCGGTGCCGCCCTCGGTGTTGGTCATGGTGTTGCGGTGAAACGCCGTGGCGATGCGCTGCTGGAGCGTCGGCTGGGGCAGCAAGTCGCCGGCCAATTGCTCGATGGAAAATTGGTCGTAGGGCAGGTTGCGGTTGAAGGCGTCGATGACCCAATCGCGGTAAGGCCAAATGTTGGGCCGCAGTGGGTCGGAGCCGTAGCCGGCCGAGTCGGCGTAGCGCGCCAGGTCCAGCCACAGCCGCGCCCAGCGCTCGCCGTAAGCCGGATCGTTCAAAAAGCGATCCACCGCGTTCTCGTAAGCATGCGGCGAGCGATCGCGGAGGAATTCTTCGATCTCCTGCGGCGTCGGCGGCAGGCCGCGCAGGTCGAAACTGAGACGACGCAGCAACGTGTAGCGATCGGCCTCCGCCGCCGGTTTCAGCCCATGTTTTTCCAACTCGGCCAATATGAAGAAATCGATGGGGTTGCGGACCCACCGGGTAGCTAACGCGGCCAACTCATCGTGAAGGGCCGGCAGCGGCGGGCGCTTCGGTTTGACGAACGCCCAATGCTCGGCATACGGCGCTCCCTGAGCGATCCAGCGCTGGAGGGTAGCGATCTGTTGCTCCGTCAGTACATTGCCGGTCTGCACGGGCGGCATGCGTTTGTTCTCTTCTTCGGCGCGGACCCGTTGGATCAACAGGCTTTTCTCCGGCGCGCCCGGCACGATGGCAGCGCCACGCTTGCGGGGCAGAAGCGCCGTATCGCGGCGATCCAGCCGCAGCTTGGCGGCACGATGGCCATCATCTTGGCCGTGGCAGGCCAGACAATTTTTTGACAAAATCGGTCGAATATCACGGTTATAATCGATGGGTGTTTCGGCAGACGATGACGGCGAAGAGAAGGCGATCCATAACAGGCAGGCAAGAGCTCTCGGTTTCATGGAGACCTCGCGGCAGCAAGGATTGCGAAGCAGCAGCAGCGGGCAGGGAGGATATTTACTAACTATATGCCGAAAGGCGAGGGAGAACAAGCGCACGAAGAGCCTTCAGGGTGTCTCTCGTGATTTGGAAACCTACTCGGGGCGCTAACGCAACCCCGCTCGCTAGAAACGCAACCCCGCTCGCTAGAAACGCAACCCCGCTCGCTAGAAACGCAACCCCGCTCGC
>JAJPHU010000016.1 GCA_021325115.1 Planctomycetota bacterium
GGAGAAATGTCATGCCGGTACACGATTGGACGCGAGTCAGTGCAGAGACTTTCCACGATCGTATTGTAGCCATGATTGAGGTCCTTTCGCCGGGCAATAAATCGAGCCGGCATGCCATTCGGCCCTTGCTAGATAAAGATATAAAAGATCCTGAGAGTATAATTAACCTTTTGTTGGTCGATGTTTACCCACCAGGACCACGCGATCCGAACGGCATTCATGAGGCTTTGTGGAACGAGATTGGGACAGAAGAGTACACATTAGGCCGTGAGCGTCCTTTGACCGCAGTCGCCTACCTGGGAGGAACCGTCGTTCAGGCTTTTGTCAATCACTTCGTCGTCGGCGAACCAATCCCGGAAAAGCCTCTATTTCTCACGAGGGAGAACTTCATCCGCGTCCCCTTGGAAGAAGCCTACATGGCGGCCTGGGAGGATGTTCCTCCGCAATATCAAGAAATTCTTCGCGCTTCCTCTTGAATAAGGAAAAAGGATCTATGAAGCGATGCACTTATCTTCACCTGATCGTTTTACTTGCTCTGTCCGCGCATCCCGCCGCTGGGGCCGAGACATCCACGCGTCTGCCAACCGCGTCCCCTGCCGAGGTCGGACTCGATGCTGCCAAGCTCGAACAGATCGATACTGCTGTGCAAGCGAGCATCGGTAAGGGCGAAATTCCCGGCGTCGTCGTGGCTGTGGTGCGGCAGGGCAAGATCGCTTTTCGCAAAGCCTATGGACTGCGCTGCAAGCAGCCGGTCGAAGAACGCATGACGGTCGATACACTCTTCGACCTGGCCTCGCTTACCAAGCCCATTGCCACGGCCACTTCCGTCATGATTTTGCTGGAACAGGGGAAGTTGAAGCTCTCGGATCGTGTGAGCCGCTATTTGCCGGAATTCGGGAAAAACGGCAAGGAAGCAATTACGATCGAGCAATTGCTGCTGCACACCAGCGGCCTCATTCCCGACAATCCCGTGGCGGATTATCAGGACGGACGCAAAAAAGCCTGGGAGCATATCTGCCATCTGCGGCCGCTTACCGAGCCGGGCCAGCAGTTCCGCTATTCCGACGTGAACTTTATCGTCCTCGGCGAATTGATTGAGCGTCTCAGCGGGGAAGCAGTCGATGTTTTTGCTCATAAACACATTTTCCTGCCTCTAGGTCTACGCGAAACCATGTTTCATCCGGACAAAGCGCTGGCCGAGCGCGCCGCCACCACGGAGAAACGCGGCGATCACTGGATGCGCGGCGAGGTCCACGACCCACGCGCTTATCTTCTTGGCGGTGTGGCGGGACATGCGGGATTGTTCTCGACCGCCGATGATCTCGCCGTTTTCACTCAGATGATTCTCAATGGCGGCAGCTACGGCGGCCGGCGCATTCTCAAGCCAGAGACGGTGCGGCTGATGACGACGCCCCACTCTGTCCCCAAGGGGCGGCGCACCCTCGGCTGGGATGCTTCGACGCAATTCTCTTCCGACCATAGCGATACTTTTTCCGCCCACAGTTTCGGCCACACCGGGTTCACCGGCACATTTATTTGGATTGATCCGGACAATCAGGCCGCTCTCATCCTCCTGAGCAATCGCGTCCATCCCGACGGCAAGGGACAACGCGAAATCGGCCGTCTGCGCCGCCAGGTCGTCTCTCTCGTCGCCACCAGCATCATCAAGCCCTCTTGTGTTCTCAATGGTATCGATGTTCTAAAGCGCGACGGTTTCCGCCAACTCAAAGGCCGGCGCATCGGGTTGGTGACGAACCATACCGGCGTGGATAGCGATGGCCACAGCACTACCGATCTTTTGCACCAAGCCGCAGGTGTCCAGCTGGTGGCGCTCTTCAGTCCCGAACACGGCATCCGCGGCGAAGTAGAGCGTCCCGTTGCCGATGCCAAGGATGATAAGACAGGGTTGCCCGTCTACAGCCTCTATGGAGCGCGGAAACGGCCTACTAAAGAGCAGCTGCAAGGCATCGATACTCTCGTCTACGATATTCAGGATATCGGTTGTCGTTTTTACACATATGAAACGACGCTCGGCTATATCCTGGAGACAGCGGCGGAACACAAGTTGAAAGTGGTCGTCCTCGACCGGCCCAATCCCATCGGCGGGCTGGCCGTCGAAGGTCCGGTACTCGATCCCAAGTTGGAGTCGTTCGTCGGTTATCATCCGCTGCCTTTGCGGCACGGCCTGACGGTAGGCGAGTTGGCCCGCCTGTTCAACCGCGAACGCAAAATCGGCGCCGATCTCGAAATCATTCCTATTGAGGGTTGGAAGCGTGGCGATTTATTCGACAAAACGAACCTTTTTTGGGTCAATCCATCGCCGAACATGCGGTCGTTGACGGCGGCGTTGCTGTATCCCGGCATCGGCCTGTTGGAAACGACGAATGTCAGCGTGGGACGCGGCACAGATCGTCCTTTCGAGATCTTTGGCGCTCCCTGGATCGACGGCCGCCGTTTGGCCGCCGCGCTGGCGTCTACGCAGCTGCCCGGTCTCCGTTTTGTGCCAACGCGCTTCACCCCCAAAAGCAGTACACACGCCGGCAAAGAGTGCGGTGGCGTGCAAATCTATATCGATGACTGGCAACAGTTTCAGGCCCTGCCTCTGGGTATCACCATCGCTTATCAGCTGCGGAAACTGTATCCGGAACAGTGGCAGAGCAAGCGCTACGGCGTCTTACTGGCTCATCCGCCGACATTGGAAGCGCTCCAGCGCGGCGATGCGCCGAAGCAAATTATGAAGTTGTGGCAGCCAGAGTTGGAGCACTTCCAGAAAATACGGAAGGAATATCTTTTGTACGAGTCATGACGCACTTTTCGCCAGGACAGAACAAAGTCTTGGAGGCAGAACAAACCAGGGGCGCAAAAGCGAACGTAAGACCTTGAAATCGCCCAGCTTTCATGTTGCAATCATGTTCACCGTAAGAACGACGCATCGAGCGTGAGTGGAATAGTCCGCAAGGCATCTTGGTGCTCGACTGCAATCTGATCTCGTCCGTATCGTTTGTTGGAGCAGTTGAGTCGGGCCGAACTGCTGATCTGCGACGAGTTGGACCACCTGTCGTTCAGCCGTACGGGGGCGGAATTGCTGTTCCAGGTGTTCGCCGAGCGTTACGAGCAGCGCAGTCTGGTTAGTAACCAGCGATTGGCCATTTGGCGAATGAGTGCAAGTGTTCCAGGGTGAGCGGATGACAGCGGCGTTGCTGGATCGTTTGACGCACCGTTGCCACCTCTTCGAGATGAATGGCGAAAGTTACCACTTTCGGGAGTCGATGAAAACGAAGCAGGCCGCCAAAGCGAGCAAGTGAACGAAGGTGGCCGCGGGTTCCTGCGGCCTTTCCATTAACCGCGGGTGGTCCGCTTTCGACGAGAAAGTGGGCCCCGATTCGACGAGGATTTCCAGGCGATGTGCCGTTGCTTGCGGGGCACTTGTTTATCGCTGGTAAGGATGGCGTCGATAAGGGGCTTGAAGGGATCGAGGACCGAAGGCATCGGCCGTCGTTGGTAGGACTTGGGTCCGGGGCGAGCGAGGATCTCCCGGATTTTGCGTCGGGAGTGATGAAAGCGTCGCGCTAGTTCGCGGATGCTCATCTGTTCTTGGCGATGGGCTTGTCGAATGCGTGCCTATTCGTCCACGTGAATCATCCTCCACCTCCTGTAGCTGGAACTGCGGTAGGGCAGTGAACCAGTTTACAGGCAGTTGCCGAGGGTGGGCCCGCTTTCGACGAGGATTTCGGCCGCCAGGTGGGTCCGAATTGGACGAGGATTTCCAAGTATGCGGCCCTCATCGGCGTCCCCCTGCACCCGCACCTTTTCAGGCATACGATGGCGCATCAATACCTGACCGACAACGGCAACGACTTGGTAGGGCTGGCGCAACTGCTCGGACACGAAAACCTCCAGACGACAAGCCGCTACTGCAAGCAGACGCAGGAGCAGTTGGCCGTCGCTGCGGAACGTCTGACCTACTGACGACGTGTGGCAAAAATCAAAATGAACTAACTCTGGCGGAAAATCCTTGGTGGAACGGTGGTCGGAGGGGGCTTGTGGAACGCTGCTCCGACCTTCTCTTCGATGTGCAGGGATGTTGCATTTTTCACAGCAGGGCGCCGGAAGTGTTTGCTGGGAGAGGATGAAGTTTTAGAGAGGGCGAGTCTGAAAAATCGGGCGGGGATTGTCTGTGTCGGTGTAGGGGGTCGTAGCCGGCGACGGGGTAAGGGCGACCGGTGTGCGTCATTGAGGACAGGTCTGCGCCATGAGCCGATTCCAGCTTACTCTTTCTGGTCCTGTATCGAACGCTTTTTCATCAACAACTGATAGCCCCAATCTGTCTGTTTAACTGCACTTTCTGAGAAAACATACTATCAGGCAGCATGATTGATCACACGCCCGACAAACTGTTGAATTTCCGGCGTCAGGGGCTGGCCCGCAGCCAAGCGTTGAAA
>JAJPHU010000060.1 GCA_021325115.1 Planctomycetota bacterium
GTGGCCGAGGCGCCAGAAGCAGAGGAAGAGAAACCCGCCCAAACGGCCCTGCCGCGTGCGCACATCCTGGCCTTGGCTGGCGCGACGGTCCTCGGCATCCTGATCGGCGCCGGCGGGACCGTCGGGACACAAGCGTTGCTAAGACCGGCTGAAGAGAAGAAACCGTCCACACCGCTAAGCGTACCTCCAAGCGTACCGCAAGCGGCGAAGACAGCGGCGCCGCCCTTCGAGATGCTGGCCGCCCGGGTGGCCGGCGGCGACTGGGACGAAGTCAAGAGTGCCGACATCGAGCAGGTCCAGGGAGCCAATGCCAAAGAATTGGCAGTGCGCGGCGAGTATTACCTGGGAACTTATCTCAAGAATGTCGGCAGCAAAATCAATCCGCAAGATCCGGCCCTGCACCAGGCGCTCGAAAATTTGCAAAAAGCGGCAGAGCAGAAGGATCCCAATGCCCTCTATGATCTGGCCCTCATCAAGGAGTTGGCCGGACAGCTGCCTGAAGCCCGCGCGGAATATACCAAGGCCGCACAAACGTTCGCCAACGATCCGGTGCAGAAACAGCGTTTCGAGTCGGCCATTAAGCGCGTGGATCTGAAAGCGGCAGCCAAAGCTGCCGGCGCAGCCCGGAGGCCAGTGGACCGTACAATTTTGCTGGCGTTGCTGTTGATCGGTCTCCAACAACCGCCGCAACCGTCCCAACCACAACCCCAGCAACAACAGGCAGAGACCAAAGAAGCCGGCTTTGACTTTTGGGAAGCGGCCAACCTGGCGCAGAAAGGCAAATTTGACGAGGCCGTTCGGGCCCTCGATCGGGCGCGGAAGCTGCATGATCAGCTGCGTTTCACGCGCCTGCGCAAAGCGCAAAACCCACTTAGTGATCCGGCGGAAGACATCTTCCTTCGCTGCTGCGATGAGTTGAAAGCATATTGGCAGTTGGAGAAAGTCCTCCGTGACAGCGGCTATCTGACCGACAAGAACACGCCGGCGCAGGCGCTGCAAGCGCTGGTCCAGAAGGCCCAGGAAAGTGCGCCAGCCAAGGAGTTAACAGACCAACTTAAAGCTGCGCAAAAAGGCCAAAAGGATGCCGAGGCCGCCCTCGCCGAACTGAAGTCGAAGCTCCAGAAGGTCATGGTCGAGAACAAGGAGCTAGGCGACAAACTCAAAGCGGAGGAGAAAACGATTGCGGAGCGCGATGCGGCTTTGGCGTCCGCGAAGAAGGAGATAGACAGAATCAAGAGCGGTTCGGAAGCTCCCAACGCCGAGCTTAAGAAGATCCGTGAGGAGCTGGCGAAGGCCCAGTTCCTCGATTCGGGCAGCAAGGCGAGCCTCAGCGAGGCCGTGAAAAAAGCGATCGAAATCGCCAAGTCTACCGATCCCCAGGGTACGATTCGCCGGCAGAGCAACAAGATCGCCCAATTGTCAACGTCTTTGCAAGAACGTTGGCAGCCGGAGGAGATGTTGCCATTATGGCTGCTGCTGTTGGATGAGAACCGTAACCGGAATGGGTTGGCCGCCCAGGCGGCACGGGATGCCCAGCGCGTCTTGGCAAACCCGCAGGCGACAGCGGAGCAGAAGGGCGAAGCCGAGGTCGTGCTGGGACTTGCTTTCCGGAATACCGCGAAATTCGGCGAAGCCAAGAAGTGGCTGGAGGCAGCAAGCAGCGCCGTGGACAAAGGTGAATGGCAGGTCCGCGCGCGGGCAGCTCTGAAAGACGTGTCCCATCCTGCGGCCTATTTTATCGCGCAGGCCCAGGCTTTGTACGATCACGGCCAGATGAAGGCAGCACTGGACCTGTTGACGCGGGCCCTGACGGTGCTGCCGGAGAAGGAGCAGGGCAAGCTCTTGGCGCAACGGAGCCTGATTGAGCTGGATGCGGCCCGGTCGAAAACCAAGGGCATGCTACCGCTGACCGAGCCGTTGCTGATCGCCGCCCGCCAAGATGCCGAGGCAGCTGTCAAGACAGAGGCAGCAGAGGGGCACTATGCTGCCGGCCGCATCGCCGAGGAGTTGGGCCAAATCGATGCAGCCATCGTCCATTATCGGGCAGCATTGGCAGCACACGGCGGACGGATGGATGCTGCAGGCGGCCGCTATCGCATGGCTTTGGCGCGCGTGCTGCTCTTGCCGCGCGAAGCGCGTCCTGCCCTGCCCGCCGCGCCGACTGGAGCCGTGCCAAAAATAGGCTTCGAGGATGGTAAAAGTCTTCTTTTGCTGTTGGCGCTGGGTCTGCAAGCGCCACTCTTGCCTGGCGAGGAGCCGGGACAGGAAGAGGCGGAAAAGTTGGCCGATGAGGTGCTCAAGGCTCCGCCCGGTACGGTGCCTTTCCCTGTGTTGGCCCAGGCGCTGGCCATCAAGGGGCGCTGGGGCCAGGCGCTGCAAATCTACATCGAGGGCATTCGGCCGATGCTGCCGCGCGAATACGGCAACGGTTTGCTGTACCTCATCCAGAACGATCCGCGTCTGAAAAGGCCAGACAGCTTGCGAACGCCCAATCCGCTGGAAGCGGAGAAACATTTCGCGGCGGGCTTAAACTTCTACTTCGAGCGCGATTACATCAATGCCGAAAAGGAGTTCCTGCTCACTATTGAGAACGATAGCCAGGACGCGCGCTTTTTCTACTTCCTGGGTCTGTCAAAGCTGGTGCAGAATCGCCGCCGCGACGCCTACGCCGATTTCAGTCAGGGAGCGCTGCTCGAGCGTCTGAATCGCCCTGCGCCTGCGGCAGTAAACGAGGCACTGGAGCGCATTCAGGGACCGACACGCTGCATCGTCAATGAGTTCCGTCAGAGTCCAGAGCGCTAATGAGTGGGTATGTCTCCCGAAGTAGCCATTGTTAGGGCGAACGGAAGTTGCAGAGGCACGCTGGCAGCGTACCCTGCAGCTTCCGTTCGCTTCGGCTTGCGCCAGCCGTTCGCCTATCGTTAAAGCACAACGGCTCTTTCCTCATTGCTCTTCGTATTCTTCTAATGCTATGCTAGGAAGACGGGGAAGATTCACGTTTCAAGGGGGAATACCATGTCTTCTTCAAAGCCCTTTTACCTCGCTTTCTGCCTGATCTGCACAGTACTACCCGTCCGCGCCGAACGACCTAACCATAACCGATCCAATGAGGACAGTCGCTCTACCAGTTCTTTGCAGCGAATGGATACCGGCTATACCAAAGAATGGGGCGGCAAACGCTTCGAGGATTGGAAGCGTGACCTTCGCCATCCTGATCCGACCTACCGAGTCGCCGCCATGCTGGCCCTCCTCAATTTTAAGCAAGCGGCCGATGCGATCCCGGACGTGATCGCACGGCTCTATGAGGATCCCGATGCCAGCGTACGCGTCAAGGCCGCGATCTTTCCGCGCATGGTCCCTCATCACGACACCGACCGCACACGCATCATCCGCGGCCTGGCTCGCGCCCTGCATGATCCACAAAGCGTCGTCCGCTACGATGCTGCTATCACGTTGCAATCTTTTTGCCCCCTCAATTTCAATATCAAAGAGGAGCGCGACGTGCTCCAGGATCTGGTAGCGGGACTCCGCTCCGCCAGCACCTATGAGATCCGCGAAGCCTGCATTGATACACTCATCCAGGCGCGCGTGGATCCGAAGACCGGCCCCGACCCGCGGGTCACTGATGCGCTGATCACGCATGCGAATCCTCTTAACGAGCCGGCCACTCGGGTGCGCGTGAAGGCGATCATGGCCTTGGGGGCGCAGGGACGTCCGCAAGATCCGAAAAAGCTGCAAAATGTGATGGATATCCTGAGAAGACCCTTCAACTTCCAAAGCAAGAACCCAAGCGTTCGCATCTGGTCTCATGTCGCCATCATCGCTCTGGAAGAGAAGGTCAATAAAAAAGACTTGAACACCATCGCTGGCTATCTCAAAGAACGCGAGGCAGCCATCCGTGCCGAGGCCGTCACGGCGCTAGGGGCCCTGGAAGATAAGTCTCAAGACTACATCGGCAATATTCTCGACATGCTCAAAAGCGAGGAGATTCCTACGGTCAAGGCAGCCACGGCCTTGGCGCTGGGCCGCATGAAAAACACAGGCCCGAACGTGATCAGCGCGCTGATTAAGCTGACGGAGGACGACAAACCGGAAAGTTTTCCCATTGTCTGGAGCGCTTGCCAAGCCTTTGTGATGCTCGGCGCCAACCATGCCGAAGTGATGCGCGCGCTCGATAAAGTGCTCGAACACAAATCCCTGCAAGAGTATCAGAAGAAGTGGATCGAGAAGCTGAGAGAAGAGCTTCAGAATTCGCACAAGAAGCAGCCGGTAAAGGAAGCTCCGAAGGTCCCTGAAAAAGGAGTTGCGCCCAAACAAAATAAGGGACGCTAATCGAGGTTAGCTGGCGAGCGGGGAGGGTTACCACCCTGCTCGCCAGGGAGAGATCGTACCATGAATCATCTCTTCATCACTACAGGATGCCTCGTTTTGCTGAACATCTCCGCTGTCTATGCCGGGACGTCTCTGTTCCTGGGCAAATCGCTGGAGGCTTGGCGGAAAGAGTTGACCCATCGAGATGCCTCGGTGCGCCGGAGCGCCGCTTTCGCGCTGGGGCGCATGGGCGAGGAAGCACGCAGCGCCGTAGCGCAGCTGGTGCGGTTACTGCAAGAGGAGCCAGATGCCGGCGTGCGTGATATGGCGGCGTCAGCTCTGGGCAATATTGCTCGCGCGCTCAAGGACGATAATGCGGCCGTGTGGGCCAAAAGCGGCGGACTGCTGGTACAGCTCCTCACGGACGATCCTTCCGAGCGTGTGCGTCGCAGTGCTGCCTATGCTCTGGGAGCGTTCGGCCCGCAAGCCAGCGGTGCGGTGGGACCGTTGCTAAAAGCGCTCAGCGATGACAAGGCATCGGTGCGGCAAAATGCTGCCTGGGCGCTGGGACAGATCGGCGAAGCCGCCGGCATGGCTGTGCCGAAACTGTGTGCCTGTTTGCGCGATCCGGACACACTGGTGCGCCGGGATGCAGCTGGCGCTCTCGGCTCGTTGGGCCAAGCTGGCGCGAAAGCCGGCCATCCTCTCATCGATTTGGTCAAGTCCGAATCGGACGCTGTAGTCAAAAGAACAGCGCTAGAGTCGCTGGTCCACATCGCCGGTCCGGAGCTAGCCGACTCCGCACAAAATCTGGGGCCGCTACTGGAAGACAAAGACCCGGAAATCCGCTTGCCTGCCGCGCTGGTGCTGGCACGCATCGGCGGCGAGGAGGCAGCCAGCGCCGTGCCGGTGCTGCGCTCAGCCCTGAAAAATACCCAGCCGCATATTCAAGAATTGGCCACAGCAGCGCTGGCCACTCTCGGCCCCCTTGCCAGGCCGGCCCTGCACGATTTGGCCGATACGCTGACCGAGGCGAAAAATTCTGTACCCGTGCGGCGCAACGCTGCCTTGGCCCTTGCCCACATTGGTCCTGCGGCTAAGCCGGCCGTTCCCGCTCTGGTCAAGGCCCTCCAGCGCAGCCAACCCCTGGAAGTTCGCCAGTTTGCTGCCGAGGCGCTGGCGCAGATGAAATATCCTGCCAACGAGAAAAGCATTCCTGCCCTTCTAGACGCTATCGACAAAGATCGCGATCCGCTCGTCCGCCAGAAGTGTGTTTGGGCGCTGTTTGCGCTCGATCCGGCGGCAAAGTTCCGCGAGTTGGGCGCAGACAAAGTGTTGGAAAAATTGCTGGACGAAAAGGGAGAGAGGACGGCCCTGCTGCGTTACGATGCTGCCCGCAAGTTGGCCAACGTGCTCCGCGACGAAGCGCCAGACAAGACGGCGGACGTGTTACTGGAAATGCTCACCAACAAGCAGCTGAAAGTTTACAACCATACCGATGCTCGAGTTGAGGGTGCCGACACGGAGGCAGCAACCGGCCGCGCCAACGTCCAGGCCAATCTCGGCGGCGACGCTCGTTACATGGCAGCACAGGCGTTGGCCTGGCTTGGCGACAAGGCGGCCAGGCGTGCCGATGTTGGGCAAGCCCTGCGCAAGGCTGCCCGAGACAAGGACGCCAAACTAAGACAGGCTGCCCAGGAAGCGCTGAAAAAGCTGAACCTCAAGGAATAGAGTCGCAGAGACGCATTGGGTTAACGTTCACCAGTACGACAGCTGCCACATTTGGTAAGCAAAATCATCTCGTGAGAAGCTGCGCGGTTTCGTGGCTCTGTCGTGTTCCGGCTTCCTCATGCACAAAAGTGCCGATTGGGCAAAGTATTACTTCTTCGTAAGGCAGATAATTCATTCTTGACAGCTTCTCTCATCTTCTCTCATACTGAAGTAACACAATAACGGAGGGTCACCACTGACAGGGAATTGACACAGCCAGCGCTTGATTCCCTCGCTAGAAGCCTTGTTGATCCAATCCAATCATTATGTTCGCCCTTTCTCTTTTTTTTCTGAGGACTATCATGTTTTCCCTCACTCGTATACTGAAAGTCGCTTACCTCCTGATCTTGGGCAGCGTCGTTTCGCTGCTGTCAAGACCGGCGCCGGTTCGGGCCCAACGCACCCTTGCCTATGCCTTCTTGCCCAGCGAGTTGACCTTAATCATGAGCCGGACGATGTTGGCAGCAGGAATGTCAAGTCCCTTCACATCCTTCATGAATGTTCAAATGGAGCTAATGCAGGCCAGCATGCCCGCCAGCATGATGATGGGAGGCGGTATGGGCATGATGGGTATGGGCGGCGGCATGATGGGTATGATGGGCATGGGCGGCATGGGCATGATGGGCATGGGCGGTATGATGATGGGCGGCATGTCCATGATGGGCGGTATGATGGGTATGCGGGGCGGCATGGGTATGATGGGCATGGGCGGCGGCATGATGGGTACTATGATGGGCGGTATGGGCATGGGGGGTTTTGGTATGGGCGGTATGGGCATGGGCATGCGCGGCTTCGGCGGCATGGGCGGCTTTGCCGGTAAGGGGTTCGGTGGATTCAACGGTAAAAAAGCCTTGTAAGGTGAACGGCCGGGATTAGCTGACACATCCCGGCCGTTCATTAATAGAAATTTGTGCTATTTGCGCTCCGGATTGGGGGTTGTCAGTTTCTGTACGATTGTCCGCAGCGCCGCCGCTCCACGTTGCAGTATCTCCGGCGCCGGGGCCGGCACTTGCAGCACAGGGCGGCCTTGTGCATCCGTTGCCAGAAACGACATCAGCATAGATGCCCCCTGGCCATTCGCCTCTGCCGGTGCGGGGCCAGTGCTGTCGAGCAGCGATGCCAGCGCTTCGAGAAACTGCACGCCAGCCTGCACCACAGCTTGACGCGGATCGCCGGCGGCCTCATTGGCCGCCGGCACGGCAGCGGGCGCCTCGGCTGGCTTCGTTTGGCCGACCAATTCGCGCACGGTCTCTAAAAACGCTTGCTGGCCCAGCGTGGCGAAAATCACTTCCTCGTTTGTGCCCGTGAAAATCTCGGTGAATAACGAGCGCTTGACGGCCAACGTCCGCAGCACACGCTCTTCGATGCTGTCGCGCATCACCAGGTTGAACACCTGCACCGGACGATGCTGGCCCATGCGATGTACGCGGGCAATGCGTTGCTCCAGCACGGCCGGGTTCCACGGCACTTCCAGATTGATGACCGTGTCTGCCGCTTGCAAATTCAGGCCGGTGCCGCCGGCATCGGTGCTGAGAAAGACACGGCAATCGTCTTGATCACGGAAACGTTCCAAGAGGCTGCGCCGCTCCCTGCCGGGAAGGCCGCCGTGTAACACGGCAAAACCGACACCCAGCTTGTCGACCACCTCCGCCGCCAGACGCAGCATCGTCTCCCACTGGCTAAAAATGACAACCTTATGCGGTCCTGAAAAGAGTAATTCCCGCAGCAGCTCTTCCAATTCTTCCAATTTCGGCGACACTTTTGTTTGCTGATCGAGCAGAAAAGTGCTATCGCACAGCATGCGCAAGTTGGCGATGCTGGCGAGAATACGGCGGCGATCGACCTCGGTAAGATATTTCTTCTGCAACAGCCGGGCCAGCGTATGGCTATGCTCGGCATAGGGGCCGCGCTGGGCCTCGGCCATCTCGACGTAGACGGTCGTGTCGGTGCGGGCTGGCAGCTGCGACAGCACTTCTGCCCGCGTCCGCCGCAACAAGATCGGCGCCAGCTTCTCGCGGATCTTGTCGAGATTGCGATAGCCCAGCAGTTTGCCGTTTGCATCGAGCTGGCGATGATCGTGCAAAAACTGAAAAGCAGGGCCGAGACGACGATCATCGACGAACTGGACGATGCTGTACAGCTCTTCGAGCTTGTTTTCCAATGGCGTGCCGGTCAGTACCACGGCATAGCGGCTGCGTAGCCGTTTAACCGCCCGTGTCGTCTTCGCCTCCCAATTCTTGATGCGCTGCGCTTCATCGAGCACGATCAAGTCCGGCTGCCAGGCATTCAATTCATCGAGATCGCGGATGGCGATTTCGTAGTTGATGAGTCGATAAAATGTCGGTTGGCGATAGAGGTTGCGCCGCTCCGGCGCCGTGCCGTCGATGACCTGCACAGCCCGGCCGGTAAACTTGCGGATCTCGGTCTCCCACTGATATTTCACCGATGCCGGTGCTACCACCAAGACACGCTCGATGCCACGCTCGCGCGCCAGTAACTCGACGGCTGCCAACGTCTGTACCGTTTTCCCCAGTCCCATATCGTCGCCGAGAATGGCACGTCCACGACAAGCCAAAAACAGGGCGCCGCGTATCTGATAGGGATAAAGCGGCACACGCACCAGATCACGCAGGACCTCTGGCGTTTCGCCGGCTTCGAGCTGGGCCAGCCAATTGCGTTCGTGCTGAGCCATCTCATGGCGCTCGATCTCGCGCTCCATGAACTCCATCGCATCGGAGAAGATCGTTACCTGCTCTGGCACGCTTTCGACCAACTCGATGAGTTTCGGATACGCATCGCCGCCCTTCCACAAACCGCGCGGATCAAAGAACACCTCGGCCAAAGCGCGGAGCGGATCGGAGTAGCGTGGCGGCAGATGCAGGCCGATGCGTAATTGCTCTCCGTAATGGAGATAAATCTCCGGATGCGTGACGGCAGCCTTGCGACGGCGCAGCTGCGGAGGCGTCTCTTCACGCAGTGAGGCCAACACTGCCTCGATGTGCTTGCAGGTGCCGAGCGTATTCGTGCGAAAATCCGGACATTCGCAGGTATTATCGCCGACATCGAAGCCGCGAATGCTGACGCGATATTGCCCGCCGGTTGCCGGATTGACGACCCGATAATCACTGAAGACGCGATTGCGGCCCAGGTTCTGAATGCGAAACTGCCCCTCAGCAGCGCGGCGGCGGCGAATATCAATCTGTTCCTCGCGCAACATGCCTTACAGTCCTCTGGCTCCTCCGCGGAGAGTTTAGGCTGTCTGCTTTTGCACCGCTTCTTGGCTATAATCGTTGGTACAGACGAGCGTCACGACGCGAGAGCCGCCGCAACTATTTCCGGGCTCGTTGCCGCCACTTTCAGCAGAGCGTGCGCCGAACCCTCGGACCACTGCCGACCTTGTTCCCAGCTACGTAGCGTCGCCACGTTCATACCAATCAGGCGTGCGAATTCTGTCTGTGATTTCCCCAAGCGTCGCCGAATCGCCTTCACATCAACTGGGGCGAACTCCGTTACGCGGCTTTTTTTCCCGGATCTATCAGCCAATGGGAATTTTCATCCATCGTATCACGACAGCAGTGTGCAGGCAACGTCCTCCACGCATGGATGCTTAGTATCCAGGAATCCGCGATCAACCACTATTTCGTCGAATGCATCAACGCTTCCAGCCGCGCGATGCGGTCCTTCAGCGGCGGATGGCTGGCGAAGACGCTCTCTGCGCGATCCTGAAATTTCTTGATCGGATTGGCGATGAACAGATGAGCGATGCCGCGGTTAGCGGTTCTCAACACCGCAGCATCGCCTTGTAGCTTACGCAAGGCATTGGCCAATCCTTGCGGGTAGCGCGTCAATTCCACCGCGGAGGCGTCTGCCAAGTATTCACGCTGACGGCTGACGGCGAACTGGATGATTTGAGCCAGAATGGGGGCAATCAGTGCCAACACCACAGCCAGAATGAAAACGATCAACACGATCAGGCCGCCGCCGCCCTCGCTTTTGCTGTCCCTGCTTCTGCGTCCGCCGCCGCCACTGCGCGCAATTTGCCAGAACAAATCGGAGAGCATCACGACAGTACCCACGAGCACGGCCATGAGGAGCATCAAGCGAATGTCGTAATTGCGGATGTGAGATATCTCATGGGCCATGACACCTTGCAGCTCATCGCGCGTCAGGTGGTGCCGCAAACCGGTGGTGATGGCCACGGCCGCATGTTGTGGATCGCGGCCGGTGGCAAAAGCGTTCAAGGCGGGATCATCGATCACGTACACGTGCGGCATGGGAATGCCCGCGGCAATGGCCATTTCTTCAACGACATTGAACAGCTCCGGATCATCGGCATGATGGATACGGCGTGCACCGCTGACGGCCAGGATGAATTGATCGCCGCTGTAATAGCCGATCAGAGAAAAAAGCAGGGCGGCGGCGGCGGCGACACTGCCTGCCAGGAACGCCTCGCCCCAGCGCAGCTGGGCCACCGCCTCGGGATCATAGAACGCGATAGCGCCCAGGGCCAAGATCAGGGCAACGACGGCCGTAAACAAACAGAAAATCAGCACCAAGAGGATACTGTTCCGCTTGTTCTCGGCAATCAGGTCGCGGAAGGTCGGGTTCATGGCCACAGTAGTAGACGGCTCCCCTGCAGGTGTTAGAATTTTACTTGCGGCGCCTGGCGGACTGCTGCTATCTCGGCGGCGTCGAGCTGGAAGAACTCAACCTGACGGAAGCCGAACAGATTGGCGAGGATGTTCGCCGGAAAGCGCATCAGCGCTGCGTTGTATTGGCCGACGACATCGTTGTAATGCTGCCGGGCAAAGCCAATGCGATTCTCGGTCGCTGTCAATTCCTCCTGCAAACCGAGGAAACTTTGATTGGCCTTGAGGTCCGGATAAGCCTCGGCCACGGCAAAGAGTGTCTTCAAAGTGCCCGTCAGCGCGTTCTCGGCCTGGGCTTGCTCGGCGACACCGTGTGCGTTGACGGCTGCGTTGCGAGCTTGAATTACTCTCTCCAATGTCTCTTTTTCGTGTGTGGCATAACCTTTGACGGTCTCTACCAGGTTCGGGATAAGATCGTGGCGCCGCTTGAGCTGCACGTCGATCTGTGACCAGGCGTTCTCCGTTTCCACCTTTTTGTTGACCAGACCGTTGTAAACGGCAATACCGGCCAGCACGAGCACGCCTATGACGATCAAAGTGATAATGAGCCAAGGTTCCATTGTGATCCCACCTTTCTTCCTCCCGGATGGGAGATGTTTGGCGTTGGTTTTTGGCTTCCCGTTCTCTTGGTTATTCGCCCTTCGACAGTCGGGATTTGCAAACTTTGTTGGTTTAAAACTCCGAAGAAATTGGATTCGCGAAGTCAAAATTGGCGATGGCCTTCTCTTTTTCTTGCGGGGCCAAGAGCAGCAACACGGTAATCTCCGAAGGGATTTCCTCCGGCAACAAGTGGTGAAAATCCTCCCGGCGGCGTGGACAGTGCGACAGTGGATGGAAGTAATCAAATAGCAGCATTTGCTTTCAAATAGCAGCATTTGCTTTCCTTCTCCAGCGCTGTCCTAACCTATTCACCCTGATTCTAGCTTACTTTCCCGACCTCACAAGTTATCTCCTGATAAATGCGCCGCACCATCTCCAACTTGTCCCTCCACGCGAACTCCTGCCGCGTGCGCTCCAGGCCGGCCTTGCCCAGACGATGCCGCAACTCTGCATCGCCGGACAAGCGCAGCAGCGCTGCGGCCAAGCCAGGGATGTCGCCGCAGCGCACGAGCAGACCGTCTTTTTCATCGTGGATAACCCAGCCGAGACCACCGGCGCGGTAACCGATATTCGGCACGCCGTTAGCCCATGCCTCCAGCAATACCAGGCCGAACGAATCAGAACGGCTCGGCAGAGCAAACACATCAATGGCGGCGAAGAAATCGCGCTTCTGGCGCGCGTCGAGAACACCGAGTCGGAAGATGCGGCCGCTCGGGCGATGGCCGCGCCAAAAGCTCTGGAAATTCGGCATTTCCGGTCCAGCGAGGACAACGACGAAATGGCCGCCCTGACGCCAGGCATGTTCGGCGGCGCGGAGCAAATCGACACTGCCTTTCTCGCGGCTGTTATTGGCAAGATGGCCGATCACCACATCGTCGGCAGCGATACCCCATTCGGCTCGCGCGCGGCGGCGGTCGCCGCCGGTGCAAGATTCGCGGTCCAGCCCCATGCCTTGCAAGATCAGGCGCTCGGCAGGGATGCCGCGATCGAGAAATGCTTGACGTTCGCCCTCGGTCTGCACGAAGAGACGATCGGCGGAGTAAGCCAGCGACATCAGCGCAGGACTGGTGTAGGCGCGGCGGGTACGGTCATGCGGATCATCGGGGTCGCCGAGGTGCAGAAACGGCGTCAGCAGGAAAGGGACACCAAGACGCCTTGCCAGGCGGCGAGCGCAGGTCAGCGGCCAACCGTAGGGGAAAGCAGTGGCGTGGACCAGATCGAACGGTTCGCGCATTTGCCCGGCCTCAACCCACATGCGCCAAGCGATCGGATTACAGGAAACGGTGAGACATTGCCAGGGGCGATAGGGCACAAGCGATAACACCTTGAGGATGCGCGTTTGATAGGGGATATGCCAGAGGTGATAACGGCGAATTTCCACGCCGTCCTCGATGCGCCGGCCAGGACGCAGGCAGCGTCCTGATGTGGACCAGAAGGCAGGTAGATCCACGGCCGTGGTGGTGAAGACCGTGACCTGATCGCCGGTCGCGGCGAGATAACGGCTCAGGCGGGCGAAATAATCTTCCGAGCCGCCTAGCGCCGGCGGATAGCGCTGCACGAAATGGGCCACTCGCATGACGACTCCTTTCCGCGCTGCCGCGCTGCCGGTTGATCCGATACAATGCTACAGATTAGGTGGTTAGGTGGTTAAGTGGCCAGGTGGTTGGGTGGCTCACCTAACCACCTGGCCACCTTCAACCCAAGGACCATTGACATGATAGACATCTCAAAAATGGCTGCCGCCGTGCAGCCGTCGGCCACGTTGGCCGCCGGCGCCAAGGCCAAGCAGATGAAGGCCGAGGGGATCACTGTCTACGATTTCAGCCTCGGCGAACCCGACTTCAATACCCCCGAACACATCTGCGCCGCTGCCGTCAAGGCCATGCAGAAAGGCCACACGCGCTACACGCCGGCTGCTGGCATTCCCGAATTACGCACCGCCATCTCTCGTTTGTATCAAAAGACCTACGGGGTCTCCTATACGCCGGAACAAGTGGTGGTGTCCAACGGGGCCAAGCACTCGTTGCATAATGCCTTGGCCGCCATCGTCGGTCCAGGCGACGAAGTCATCATTCCGACGCCGTATTGGGTCAGTTATAGTGATCTCGTACAAATGACCGGCGCCCGCTATGTTCTTGTACCAACGACGCTGGAATCGGGCTTCAAAATGACACCCGATCAACTCCGCGCCGCCGTAACGCCGCGTAGTCGGCTGCTGATGCTCAATTCGCCGAGCAATCCAACCGGCGCCGTCTACACACGCAAAGAGTTGGAAGCGCTGGCCGATGTGGTGTTGGAGAAAAACCTGGCCGTCATCAGCGATGAGATTTACGAACGGCTGGTGTTCGGCAATGCTCAGGCGACCTGTTTCGCCACCTTGCGTCCCGGCCTGGCGGAGCGCACCATTACCATTAGCGGAGCAAGCAAGACTTACGCCATGACCGGCTGGCGTGTCGGTTGGGCCCTGGGGCCCATCTCGGTCATCAAGGCGATGGGCAATATCCAGAGTCAGCAGACGGGGTGTCCGTGCAGCGTCAGCCAATACGCGGCGTTGGCGGCCATCGAGGGCGATCAGGAGTGTGTCGAACGCATGAGGCGGGAGTTTGAGGCCCGGCGCGATCTGGTCTGCGCTCGCCTTAAGAAAATGCCGGGCGTCAGAAGCTTCGTACCGGAGGGGGCGTTCTACGCTTTCTTCGATGTGTCCGCTCATTTTGGGCGGACACTGGCTGGCCGGCCGGTCACGGATTCCCTCAGCTTCTGTCAGGCGGCGTTGGAGGGCGCTCATGTCAACGTGGTTGCCGGAGTAGCGTTCGGCGCCGAGGGCTACGTTCGGTTGTCCTACGCTGCCAGCCGCGAACAGCTGCAAGCGGGACTGGATCGATTGGAACAATTTCTGCGAGGTTAACGGTTTTCGGTTTTCCATGCTGTCTTGAACTGAAAACCGAAAACCGAAAACTGAATGGGGTGAATCATGGCCTCTCCTTCTTCCCATCCGGCAAACGGCTCGCCGGGCGTACTGCTGTTAACCGAAGAGGATGTGCGCCGTCTGTTGACCATGGACATGGCTCTGGAAGCTGTAGAGCAGGGGCTGCGCAAGATGGCCCTTGAGGAAGCGATGAATACGCCACGAGCACGCGTACAGACGGACCACGCCATGCTGCACATCATGTCGGCGGCGGCCAAGACGCTGGGTATTATGGGAGCCAAGCTGTACTCGACCAGCCGCAGAAGCGGAGCCCGCTTTCTCGTGCCTTTATTCGATGGCAAAACGGGCGCTCTGTTGTGCTTAATGCAGGCGGACTATCTGGGGCAAATGCGGACGGGCGCGGCCAGCGGCATCGCCACACACTACATGGCCCGTCCGGATGCCACCGAAGTCGGCCTGTTCGGCAGCGGCAAACAGGCACGCACACAGGTGCAGGCCATCTGCCGCGTGCGCCACATCCGGCAAGTGCAAGTGTACAGTCCCAACGAAGAGCATCGCCGTGCTTTCGCCGCCGAGATGAGCGAGCTATGTCAGACGGAAGTGGTTCCGGTGTCCCGGCCGGAGATGGCAGCAGAGAAGAAAGACATTGTCATCACGGCCACGACCAGCCGCGAGCCTGTGTTGACCGGCCATTGGATTTCCCAGGGCACACATATCAACGCCATCGGCTCCAATTTTCTCAGCAAGGCGGAACTGGATAGTGTGACGGTGCGTCGCTGTGCCGTCATCGCTGTAGACAGCAAGGAACAGGCCCGCCTGGAAGCTGGCGATTTTCAGCAACCGCTGGAAGACGGCTCCCTGCGCTGGACCGATGTGCGCGAGCTGGGACAGATCATTGTTGGCCGCTATCCTGGCCGCAAGCATCCCCAGGACATAACGCTGTTCAAGTCGCTGGGAATTGCCATCGAAGATGTCGCCGTCGCCGGCCGGGTCTACGCTCGCGCCCAGGCCGAGGGCGTCGGCAAAATCATGGACTGGTGAAACCAAACCGAACGAATCGGACGCGTAAGCGATGGATGCTTTGTTGTCGCTTAGGCATCTGGCTCGCCTTCTTCGCTACTTATGTGGGCGGATGGCTGCCCGACGGCGATGCCAAAGGAGAATCCTCGCGGGAAAGCTCTTGGTTGGGCATCAGCCCCAGGTCATCCGGTAGATGCAGGAATTTCCCCTTGATGGGCGGCAAAGGCTTTGGCATGGATGGGCGGTCTGGCAAAGCTGCGTCCGCTTCTGACTCGTCCAGGGCCACCGGTTCATCGCACGCTTCGAGCATTTCGTCTTCGATATCCGCTACGGGTGATGGTTTAGGAGCCTGTGGTTTACGTGGCGTTTCTCCTGGTTTTGCCCTTTTGCTCGGCGGCGGAGAGGAGCGAGCAGGGGATGGCGGCACAGCAGCAGGGATCGTATCCCAGGCCACTTTGTAGCGATAATTGCCGATTGTCAACTCATCGCCAGCATTCAGCCGTCCCTCGACGACGCGGGTGCCATTGATGCGGATACCATTGGTACTGCCGAGGTCGCGGACAACGAGATAATCGCTGACCTGAGCAATGCAGCAGTGGCGGCGCGAAATCTTCCGTGAATCGATTTGAATATCGCACTCGGGATGCCGGCCAAGCAGTAAAATCGGCTTATCCAGCAAAATGCTAGAGCCGTGATCCAAAGCTATCAGCTGCGCAGGCATGATCGCTCGCCACCCGTGTAAAGCCCTATCTTGAAACGCTGTCTTTTCTGACGAACTAATATACCATAGTTGAATCGAGTAGTTCTATCCATTCTTTCGCTAGCCCAACAAAATCTTTTCCCATCTTTTCCTCAAGTAGATCGTTTCGCTCCATCTTGACCTGTCGAGCGAATCCGGCTAAGGATTGCCAGCCCAATTTGCCGGCAACTCTGACCGGCGCTGTGGCTGGCAAAAGGCGAGGACCATTCATGCGATCTCTTCGCACGCTATCTCTATCATTGATCGTCTTGGCGGCGGTGCTGTATCCCTCCGTGCATGGCGCCGCTGATTTGCGCAACTTTGAGGATGCCGCACTTCATGCGGTGCAATTTTGGGATAACCGTGAAGGTTGGGCAGTCGGCGAGGAAGGCGTGATTTGGCACACCATCGACGGCGGCAAACACTGGGAACGGCAATCCAGCGGCGTTCGTGCCTCGCTGCGTTCGCTGCATTTCCTCGATCCGTATACCGGCTGGGTCGTCGGCCGAGAGGAACTGCCGGGCGGCGGCAGCACAGGCGTCGTGCTATTCACCAAGGATGGCGGCTTGAAGTGGCAGCGGCTTATGCTCAACATGCTGCCGGGACTCCATCGCGTTCGCTTCGTTGATGAAAAAGCGGGATATAAGATCGGTTATCTCGTCGGGGACGGCAGCGATGCTCATCCCTCCGGCGTGTTCATGACGACAGATAGCGGACGTACCTGGCAGCCGGTGCCCGGGGCGCGGTCCTCATCGTGGTTGGCAGCGGCCTTTACCGATAACGGCGAAGGCGCCCTGGCTGGCACCTGGAATCGGCTGGCAACCGTGCGTAAGGACCGCGTCTTTCAGGTCAACATGGACACCTTGGGCGGTCGCAGTTTACGTGATGTGCAATTGCGCGGCGACGATGGCTTGGCAGTCGGACAAGGAGGATTGATCCTGCGCAGCGAGCGCACACGCGGCTCGACATGGAAATATGTCAATCTGAATGTGACGGAGAACGTTCGTCGGGCCTGGGACTTTCATGCGGTGCATGGCGTCGGCAATCATTACTGGGTGGTGGGCCGACCCGGCTCCGTGGCGCTACACAGCGCCGATCGCGGCCAAAATTGGCAAGTGGTACGCACCGGGCAACCGCTGCCGCTGGACGGCATCTTCTTCACCGATGAGCAGCATGGCTGGGCGGTTGGCGAATTGGGCACCATCCTGGCAACCAGCGACGGCGGCAAGACCTGGCACGTGCAGCATCGCGGTGGGCAACGGGCAGCCGTGCTATTCCTGCATGCTCGTGCTGGCGGCATTCCTCTGGACACCGTCGCTCAGCTCGGCGGACAAGAGGGCTATCTGTGCGCCGCTCTGCGCGTAACGGCATCGGATTTAGCGACGGCGGCGCTCGATCGTTCCAGCGAGGCGGCGCGTTTCGCGGCTGCCGTGCGCCAGGCCGGCGGCGCGGCCGGTGAAATGCTGTGGGCCTTTCCCGTCTCCTCGCATTTGCTGCGCGTGCCGCACTCGGAGTTGCTCCGCGCCTGGAACGCAATGCAGGAAGACCAGGCAGCCGAGCACCTGTTGCGCCAACTCGTCTTGACCATTCGCATGTGGCAGCCCGCCGTCCTCATTACGGACAACAGCGAGGAGAAACCCAACGGTTTCGGCTGCGATGCCTTGCTGGCCGAAGCGGTGCGCGCCGCTTTCGAAAAAGCTGGCGATGCCAAGACGTTTCCCGAACAGCTCCAGGGCTTGGGGCTGAGTCCATGGCAGGCCGCCAAAGTCTACAGCGTTTGCGATACTCAACCTGCGCAGGTACAACTTGATCTGACGGCCCTCGCTTCACGCTTGCAAGCGACGCCGCGCGAATTTGCCGCCGCGTCGGCGGCCCTGTTGGCGGGAAGCGCCGTCCCGTTGCCCGATCGCCGCCATTTCCGCTTGCTTGCCGCTCACCTCAAGGATGCAGCGCATCACCGTGAACTGATGCAGGGCATCGATCTGCCTGCCGGCGGATTGGCACGGCGGCCGTTTGGCGATGCTGGGGAAATGCCGGAAGAATTGGTCAAAGCGATTCGTCAATGCTCGACCTTGAGGGCGCTGTCTGAAACACCGGCTGGCGCCTTGAACGATCCCAATCGTCTGTTATCGAACATCGGCCCGATGCTTAAGGACATGCCGGATGACATGGCGGCGTCCACTGCCTTCGCCGTGGCCAATCGCTATGTCCGCATGGGGCAATGGAGCTTGGCTCGCGAAGTTTTCCTGTTGCTGATCGAGCGCTATCCTGTGCATCCTTTGGCGATGGAAAGTTATCGCTGGCTGATTCGTCACAATAGCAGCTCCGAAGCCCGCCATCGCCATGAGCTAGGTCAGTTCCTTGTCGTTGAGTCCGAGCAGCATGGCGTACCCCTGAAAAAAAACTCAACACTCGGCAAGCCTGGCGATCCGGACGCCGCCATACCGGGCATCAAAATGCCGGCCTGGAAACCAGGTATGGCCAGGCCGCCGGACCTGCCGGATCTGTTGACAACGGAGCGCGACAAGCAAATGTTTCTGTTCGCTACGAAAGAACAGGTTCGCCAGTGGTATCAAAGCAGCCTTGATCTGGAGTCGCGCTTGGCCGGGTTCGGGCCCCTGCTGACCGGTGATCCCTCATTGCAGTTTTGCTTACAGGCCGCACGGCGCAATCTCGGCGATTTTCAGACTCCACAAAAGTGGTATTCGCATTTCGTCAGCCGCCAGCCGGATGGTCCGTGGCGTTCGGCTGCGCTGGCCGAATTGTGGTTAGCCAATCGCAGCGGCGCCCCGCCCAAGCCGGTATTGACCTGCCGCTACGTCGATAATCGGCCGCTGCTCGACGGCAACCTCACCGACGCTTGCTGGCAGAGCAAACCGAGCAAACTGCAAAACGCCGCCGGTGATACCATGAAGGAGTGCTCCACCGAGGTGCATTTCGCCTATGATCACGAATTCCTCTATCTCTCTCTCAAATGTGCTCATCCGGCCTATTGTTACGTGCCACCGGTCAAGCCGCGCAGCCGCGACGCCGATTTGCGCGGCCATGATCGCGTCAGTATCCTGCTCGATCTCGACCGTGATTATTGCACTTGCTATCACCTGCAAATCGATCAGCGCGGCTGCGTCTGCGAAGATTGCTGGGGCGATAAGAGTTGGGATCCGCGCTGGTTCGTGGCTGTGCAGAGCGAGCCGACGTGTTGGATTGTCGAAGCGGCCATTCCGCTGGTGGCGCTGACCAGCGACGGCATTACCCCCGGCCGCGCCTGGGCTTGCAACGTGGTGCGTGTGCTGCCCGGCCGCGGCGTGCAAGCCTGGTCGCTGCCCGCCGAGACGCCGGAAGAATCGCTGCGCCCCGAAGGCATGGGCCTGTTGATCTTCACTCAGGAGCAAAAGCAAAAGAACTAACCGCAGGGTCACAGAGAACTCAGAGAAAGATAAAAATAAAGAGATATTTATAAAAACTTATTTGAAAGATCTTCCAAGTGCCAAGGATGTCAAGAAAAAACAAGAGAAAAAAGAGAGGAGCTGATCTCGTGGGCTTTCGGCTTTTTAGTTTTTCCTCTTTCTGTTCTTGGCGTTCTTGGCGCTTTGGTAATACTTCAATAGAGGCCTTAAATGTGTTTCTGTCTTTTTTTGTTTCTTTCTCTGTGTTCTCGGTGACTCTGTGATTCGTCCTTGGAGCCTTACGCCGCCTGCCGGGTTGCGGCTTTGCTGTCCACGGTCTTGACTTCGGGAGCGCGAGCGTGCGAGCGATGCATGTGGAAATTTTCCTTGTACGCCCGCACCAACTCCGGATGACCCTTGATGACCAGCAAGTTCTCGGCATTCTCGTTCTCAGCCTGTTGGGTGAAATTGAAACTGCCGGTTAGCAGCGTGCGATTGTCGATGACCATGACCTTGTTGTGTGCAATGGCGTGGTGGGGATCGATTACTGGCGTTAGCCCTTGCTCCAAAAAGAAATGCATGTCGGTGTAGATTTCGTGTTCGTTGCTGTGATCGAGGACGATATCGATGTGGACGCCGCGCAGCTTGGCATCAACCAGAGCTTGGGCAATCGACTTGGATGTGAACGAATAAGCCAGTACGAGGATCTCGTGGCGAGCATGCTGGATTTCACGGATAATGGCATCGGTGCAGCCGCCCTTGGGGGAAAAATACGCCTCTACCGATGGTGGCGTGAACCAGGCGTGATAGGCAGTGCGGAGCAGATAGAGCAGCGTCAGCGCTCCGGTGAATCCTGTAGCAATCAACAGCCATTCCATGGCGTCCATATACGGCCTCCTGAAATCGATGTTCGCGCTGCCGCAAAATACCATGACGGGGCGATTTTGTCAGCCCGAAATGGCTATTTCGCCGCGACGCCGGCGGTATATGCTCTCAAATGACTACATCTACCTGCGGAACCAAAGCCATGACTCTGGCCGCCCAGGCCGAAAGAGTAACCGTTCCCAATCCCGGAAGCCAGGGCTCCACAGCGTAAGAGCTACCGGACCAGACCGTAGGGACCGCCTGTTAGAAAGCTACGAGAAGCTCAGTAGTTCTCCTCCGGATGCAGCAATGCCCGCAATACTTCCTCTGGCGCGGGCCGGTACTTGTACGGCTCCATGGAGGATGATGCGCGGCCCTGGCTCAGACTGCGCACTTTATCGGCGTAGTCGAACATCTTCGACAACGGCACGATGGTTTCCAGTGTGCAGAGGCCATCGCGGTTTTCCAGCTTGTTGATCTCGGCCCGTCGGGCGTTGAGATCCGATGTCACCGGGCCGAGGAATTCTTCAGGCACGATCACTTCCAGCTTCATCCACGGCTCCAGCAGCACGATGTTATCGCGCATCGCCTTGTGGACTGCATCGGCGCCGGCAGCCTGGAAGGCCGTGTCGTTGGACAATTGTTCGTCCATCTCGCCATCGAGAATCACCGCCTTGACGTTCATAACGGGAAAACCTAACTCGCCGGAATCGAAAGCACTGCGGATACCTTGCTCGGCGGCGGCCACGAACAACGGCGGCAACTTGTCCGATGGCAGACGTGATTCTACCACAATCGACTCCTCGCCCCTGTACGGCTCGAAGGCCACCTGCAGCTTGGCGAATAAACCGCCCTGGCCGGCGTGCTTGATGCATTCGCCCGTCACCGTGACGGCGCTGCGGATCGTCTCGCGGTAGCTGACGCGCGGCTGGCCGACGCGCACTTTTAGACGAAAATCGCGCTCCATACGGTGTTGCTTGATCTCCAGGTGCAACATGCCCATGCCGCTCATTAACGTTTGTCCGGTGTCCTTGTCTATGTTCCAGGTGAAGGTCGGATCTTCTTTGCGCAAGATGTTGAGGACAGAGATGAGCTTGTCCTTGTCGGCCGATGATTCCGGTTCGATGGAACGGCTGACAACTGCCTCGGCGAACTGGATGCGTTCCAACAAAATGGGATGCTGGAGGTCACACAACGTATCGCCGGTGATCGACTCTCTCATGCCGATGACGGCTACGATGTCGCCGGCCACGGCCTCGGAGACTTCCGTGCGCTGGCGGGGGTCAGCCTCGGTGTGATAGAGCTTGCTGACCATCTCCTTACAATCGCGGCCAGGATTGTAAGGTCGGCTGTTGGCCTTCAGGATGCCGGAGTAGACGCGCACAAAGTACAGCTCCCCCTTGACATCGGCAACGATTTTGAAGACCAGGCCGCAGAACGGCTCTTTGGGATCGGGTTTACGGATCTCTACTTTGTCTTTTTTCTTGGGATGAATGCCGCGGATCGGCGGGCGGTCAAGCGGACTGGGTAGATACCAGGTCACAGCGTCCAAAAGAGGTTGAATGCCGATATGTTCACGTCCCGATCCACAAAGCACCGGCTGAATCAGTCCCTTGAGCGTCTGCTCACGTAGCACGGCCCGGATGGTGTCGGCGGGAATGTCCTTGCCTTCGAGATAGGCACTGGTCAACTGATCGCCCTCGTCGTGCTGCGTCAGTTGGTCGAAGAGTTTCTCCCGCCATTTCTGGGCCTTGGCTCGTAGTTTGTCGGGGATCGACTCGGCACGGAACGTCTTGCCCTGGTCAGCGGGATCGAAAGAGAGGGCTTGCATCTCCAACAGATCGATAATGCCCGAAAAAGGAGTGGCACTATCCTTGATGGAGCCGGAGCCGATGGGGATGTTGATGGCGACGGGGTTGCCGGCCAGTCGACGGCGGATGGCTTCCAGGACGTTCTCGAAATTGGCACCGACCACATCCATTTTGTTGATGAAGGCCAGCCGCGGCACTCCGTACTTATCGGCCTGTCGCCATACGGTCTCTGACTGCGCCTCCACACCTTTCTGAGCATCAAAGACGACGATAGCGCCGTCCAGCACACGCAGACTGCGTTCGACCTCGGCAGTGAAATCGACGTGGCCAGGCGTGTCGATAAGGTTGATGGTGCAGTCGCGCCACGGGAAGGGAATGCAAGCGCTGTAGATGGTGATGCCGCGCTGCTGTTCTTCAAGATCGTAATCGGTTTCGGTGGTGCCGGCATCGACCGTTCCCAAGCGATGCTTGGCGCCACTGTAGTAGAGCAGGTGCTCGGTGGTCGTGGTTTTGCCTGCATCAATATGGGCAATGATGCCCAGGTTGCGGAACTTGCTCAGGTCTATCTTACTCATATGGCATCACCCCCAAACAATTTAACCGCCAAGACGCCAAAAACGCCAAGAGAAGAAAAGCGCGAACGAAAAAGAAAGAAAAGAACCATGACCGGAACGCCGCACATGCTTCTCTTCGTTCTTCGTTCTTCGCTCTCTCTTTTCTTCTCTTGGCGTTCTTGGCGTCTTGGCGGTTAAATTATTTTACCAGGCGAAGTGGGCGAAGGCTTTGTTCGATTCGGCCATTTTGATAGTGTTTTCGCGTTTGGTCATGGCTTCGCCCTCCTTGCGGTAGGCCGCCATCAACTCGTCGGCCAGACGCAGATACATCGGCCGGCCCGTCTTGTGACGCGCCGCTTCGATGATCCAGCGGATGGCCAAGCTCTGCTGCCGCTTCTTGTTCACCTGCATCGGCACCTGATAGGTAGCACCGCCGACGCGCTTGGAACGCACCTCAACAGTCGGCTTGACGTGCTCGACCGCTTGCGTGAACACTTCCATCGGATCGGCGTCGGGCATGCGTTTCCTGATCTGTTCCAGGGCGCCGTCAAAGATGCGCGTGGCCGTGGCTTTTTTGCCCTGCCACATGATGCAGTTGATGAACTTGACGGCCAGTTCTGTCCGGCCACTCAGACGCGCATTTTGCTCCAGGGTCTCTTTACTGGCGGTTCGCTTTCCCATAGTTGGTTCTCAATCTTTCCTTACCAGCTCGCCGTGCCCACCAAGGGATGTCCTTTACAGGGATGGCGGACTGGTATCCTAATTCAACGACGGCTGCGGCAGCGGCCGATAACACACGCAAGGCCGTACCGACCGCACTGTGCCGCTGGCCTCGAACGACAATTGATTGATGGTGCCGCAGGTCGGACACGGCACCTTGACGTCAGGCAAGTCCTGGTCCCTTAATTTTTCTCCTCGGCATTGCACTGTGACCGTGACACATTCTTCGCACCCACAACACACGAAACCGAGCGTCAATTTCAATTCCATCATCACGTCCATCCACTCCTCTTTGAGACGGACTGGTTAGCGACACCTTGCCGAAACGCCGCGGGCAACGACGCTTCCTATAAGCGCCGTTAACCGGCCAGATCATTTGCCTTCACGCTTGGCGCCGTACTTGGAGCGGGCCTGTTTGCGATCGGCCACACCTTGGGCGTCGAGAACGCCGCGAATGATGTGGTAGCGGACACCAGGCAGGTCGCGGACGCGGCCGCCGCGCACCAGCACGATGGAGTGCTCTTGCAGGTTGTGTCCCTCGCCTGGAATGTACGCTGTCACTTCGACGCCGTTGGACAGACGAACACGCGCCACTTTGCGTAGCGCCGAGTTGGGCTTTTTGGGCGTCATGATCTTGACTTGCAAGCACACGCCCTTCTTCTGCGGACAGCCGTGCAACGCTGGATGTTTGGGCCGACGATACTGCGTCACACGCGGCTTGCGAACTAACTGGTTGATGGTCGGCATATCGATCTCTTCTTGGATGAAGGAGTCTCAAAAAGATTACCGTAGTGGCCGGCAAGGCAATGGTCAAGATGGAATCGGCGAGCGGAGTCGTGTTAATACCGCGAGCGCAGTGCTCGGGATACTAACACGACTCCGCTCGCCGGGGGGTTACTCCGTAGCCCCGACGATTTCCGCCTGATCGGCGGCCTCCTCGGCAGCTTCTTCGCCAAGGGCGGTTCGCAACGCCGGGGCAGTCAGGCGCACTTCGGCCTCCTGATGCGTGCGGAAGCCTGTGCCGGCTGGGACCAGGTGGCCGAGGATGACGTTCTCCTTCAAGCCGACCAGATAATCGACCTTGCCGGCCAAGGCCGCCTCGGTCAGCACCTTGGTCGTCTCCTGGAAGGACGCCGCTGAGATGAAGCTGTCCGACTGTACCGCCGCCTTGGTAATGCCCAACAATTGCGTACTGCATGTCGCTGGCATCGGTGTTGTGTAGGTCGGCAGCTCCTTGCCTTCCGCCTCCAAACGCGCTCGTTCTTCCTCGAACGCTTCCTTGCTGACGATCTTGCCGGCCACGAACTTGGAGTCGCCCGGATCCTTGATCTTGACGCACTCCTTCAGGCGATCATTGACAGCGCGGAAGGCGAACTTATCGATGATCGAGCCAGGCAAGAGTCCCGTATCGCCCATCGTTTCCACCTTCACCTTGCGCAGCATTTGAGCCACGATGATTTCGATATGTTTGTCGTCGATGTCCACGCGCTGACTGCGATAGACCGACTGCACTTCCGTGACCAGGTAGCGCTGCAATTCCTCGATGCCAGAGATCTTGAGGATCTCGTGCGGCACCAGCGGGCCGAACACCAGGCGTTGGCCCTCCTTGACACGGTCGCCGGTGTGGACGGCCAGGTGTTTGCCGGGCGGCACCTGATGCTCGCGCTCTTCGCCGACCGGCTTGCCGTTTTCATCGACCGGCTGAATGTAGATGAGCCGTTTGCCGCGTTTCTTCTCGCCCAGACGGACGATGCCGGCCACCTCGGCCATCTTGGCCGGATCACGCGGCGTGCGTGCCTCGAAGATTTCCGTGACGCGCGGCAAGCCGCCGGTGATGTCCTGTGTGCCGGACACCTCGCGCGGCGTCTTGGCCAATAGCGTGCCCGCCGACACTTTCATACCTTCGCGCACTTCCAGATACGCTTTCTCCGGCATGTAGTACGTGGCCAGGATCTGGCCGCGCTCGTCCTCGATGATGACCTGCGGGTGCAGGTCACCTTTGTGCTCCAGGATCACCCAGCGCTCGGCGCCAGTGACTTCATCGCGCTCCTTTTTCAGTGTCTGGTCCTCAACGATTTCATCGAAACGGACGCGGCCAGAGAACTCGGCGACGATCGGCGTGATGTGCGGGTCCCACTTGCACAACACTTGCCGCTCTTGTACTGTCTGGCCGTTCTCGACCAGGAGCACAGCCCCATTGGGGACGGCGTAGCTTTCCAGCACCTTCTCGTCCTTGGCGCCGGCGGTCTTCGGTTCGACGATCTTGATCTCGCCATTACGGCACAGGGCGATGCGTTCCCCTTTGTCGTTGAGGACATCGGTGATGCGCTCATAGCGGATAATGCCAGCCCTCTTGGCTTTGGCTTCCGACTCGCCCATCTCACGCTTGACGACACCGCCGATGTGGAAGGTGCGCATGGTCAGCTGCGTGCCCGGCTCGCCGATGGACTGAGCGGCGATGATGCCCACGGCCATGCCTTCCTCGACCAGCGCCCCGGTGGCCAGGTCCATGCCGTAGCACAGCCGGCACACACCCAGAGGCGCCTGGCAAGTCATCGGCGAACGCACGATGATCTTGTCGATGCCCATCGACTCGATTTTGCGCGCCGCTTCCCAGGAGATCATCTCATTTTCATCGACGATCATCTGACCGGACACCGGATCCTTGATGGGATTGCGGCTGACACGGCCGCGGATCGTCTCGGACAACGGCCGCTCGATCTGCTCGCCCTTGTAAACCACGCCCTTGCTGACGCCCTGGGTAGTACCGCAATCATGCATGGTGACGACGACGTTCTGGGCCACGTCGGCCAGCTTGCGCGTCAGGTAACCCGAATCGGCCGTCTTCAGCGCGGTATCGGCCAAGCCCTTGCGGGCGCCGTGCGTCGAGCTGAAATATTCCAGTACACTGAGACCCTCACGGAAGTTGGCCTTAATGGGCGTCTCGATGATGGTGCCGTTAGGCTTAGCCATCAGGCCGCGCATGCCAGCCAATTGGCGAATCTGCTCGGTGCCGCCGCGCGCGCCGGAGTTAGCCATCAAGTAGATCGGATTCAGGTACGGTCGTACCTGGCCGGTCTCGTCCTTGCGGCGATCGTTGCGCAGATCCTCCATCATCTGATCGGTGATCTGATCACGGGCATGAGTCCACAGATCGATGACGTTGTTGTAGCGTTCGACCTCAGTGATGTTGCCGCGATCATACTGCTTGCGGAAGTAATCGACTTTCTTTTCGGTTTCGGCCAGCACTTTTTCCTTGTTGGCCGGCGTTTTCAAGTCGTCCGTGGCGAATGACAGGCCAGAGCGCGTCGATTCACGGAAGCCCAGGTCCTTCATGCGGTCGAGCAGATCGATGGTCTCGCGGCGGCCGAGCAGCTGATAGCAGTCGGCGATGATGCGCGCCAGGTGCTTGCTCGATAGCGACAGGTCGTAAAACGCCATTTTCGGATTGAGAATGTCGTTGAACAAGACTCGGCCAACCGTGGTGAAGACCAGGCCGCTCGACTTGCGCGGCACTTCATCAACGCGTGTCTGGCCTTTTTCCACCTTGATCTCGCTGATGACCTTCTTGTCAATGGGCAAGCGGACGTAGATGCGCGCGTGAACGCCGAGCTTTTTCTGGGAATAAGCGGCGAAGACTTCCTGGACGCTGGCGAAGGTCTTGCCCTCGCCGGCTTCGCCGGATTCACCCAACTCACCGCGCGTCGCCGTCAGGTAGTAGCAGCCCATGACGATGTCTTGCGACGGGCTGATGATCGGCTGTCCGTTGGCCGGACTGAAGATGTTGTTGGTAGACATCATCAGGATAGTCGCTTCTACCTGCGCCTCGATGGAGAGCGGCAGATGTACAGCCATCTGGTCGCCATCGAAGTCGGCGTTAAAGCCTTTGCATACCAACGGGTGGATGCGGATGGCGTTGCCTTCGATCAACACCGGCTCGAATGCCTGGATGCCCATGCGGTGCAAGGTCGGCGCCCGGTTGAGCAGCACGGCATGGTTCTTGATGACCTCTTCGAGGATGTCCCAGACCTGCTCTTCCTTACGTTCGAGCATCTTCTTGGCCGACTTGATGGTGTCGGCATGGCCCAGTTCCTTGAGACGGCGGATGATGAACGGCTGGAACAGCTCCAGGGCAATCTTTTTAGGCAGACCGCACTGGTGCAGCTTCAGCTCGGGGCCGACGACGATGACGGAGCGGGCCGAGTAATCGACGCGTTTGCCCAGCAGGTTCTCGCGGAAGCGGCCCTGCTTGCCCTTAATCATGTCGGTCAGCGATTTCAGCGGCCGATTGCTCGATCCCAGTACCGGACGCTTGCAGCGATTGTTGTCGAACAAGGCATCGACCGACTGCTGGAGCATCCGTTTCTCGTTGCGGATGATGACTTCAGGGGCATTGAGGTCCACCAGTTTCTTGAGACGGTTGTTGCGGTTGATAATACGACGATAAAGATCGTTCAAGTCGCTAGTGGCAAAGTTGCCACTGTCCAGAAGCACGAGTGGCCGTAGATCAGGAGGAATAACCGGGATGCACTCCAGCACCATCCACTCTGGCTTGTTTTGCGGTCCGCCCAGACCGGAATCGCGCAGCGACTCGACCACTTTCAAGCGCTTGACCAGATCGCGCTGTTTCTGTTTGGACGGCTTATCCTTTCGGTTCTCTTCGTCGAGTTTTTCGCGCAGCTCGATGGCCAGCTGGACCAGGTCGAGATCTTCGAGCAGCTTCTTGATGGCCTCGGCGCCCATGTCTGCCTCGAAGGCGTCGCCGTAGTTTTCGCGGGCCTTGCGGTAGTCTTCCTCGGTCAGGAGTTGATACTTCTTCAAGGGCGTATCGCCCGGATCAATGACGACGTAATCCTGGAAATAAATGATCTTTTCCAGACTGGTCGTTTTCATGTCCAGGAGCGTGCCCAGCCGCGACGGCATGGCCTTGAAGAACCAGATGTGGACGACGGGGGCGGCCAATTCGATGTGGCCCATACGTTTGCGGCGAACGCGGCTGTGCGTGACCTTGACGCCGCAGCGGTCGCAGATCATACCCTTGTATTTCATGCCGCGGTACTTGCCGCAGGCGCATTCCCAGTCCTTCTCCGGGCCGAAGATGCGCTCGCAGAACAAACCATCCTTTTCGGGACGATAGGTCCGATAATTGATCGTTTCCGGCTTTTTGACTTCGCCGAACGACCAGGAGCGAATATCATGCGGACTGGCCAGGCTGATGCGCACCGCCCCATAGTCGTTGATACGATCGTAATTCATTTCGCCGTTACTCATGGCCGTCCTCCTTATAAAGAAACTCGTAGTCCAATTTGGTGAATCGTATGATTGAATTTCCTGGCCGCGTCCGTTGCCCTGTCTTTGGCTCCCTCTACAGACGCTTCTTTTCCAACTGCATGTTCAACGCCAAGCCGCGGATCTCGTTGGTGAGCACGTCGAAGCTGGCAGGCGTGCCGGCTTCCAGTGTGTTCTCGCCCTTGACCATCGATTCGTAGATCTTGGTGCGGCCCTCCACATCGTCCGATTTGACGGTCAACAATTCCTGCAAGATGTAGGCGGCGCCATAAGCCTCCAGGGCCCACACTTCCATCTCGCCGAAGCGTTGGCCGCCAAAGCGAGCCTTGCCGCCCAAGGGCTGCTGGGTAATCAATGAGTAAGGGCCAGTGGCGCGGGCATGAACCTTGTCATCAACCAGGTGATGCAGCTTGAGCATGTAGATGTAGCCGACCGTCACCGGCTGCTCGAAACGCTCGCCAGTTCGACCATCGTACAGATACGTCTTGCCGGTCTCGGAGAAGCCGGCTTCTTTGAGGCATTTGCGGATCTCCTCCTCGGTGGCGCCGTCAAAGACTGGCGTGATGGCCTTGAAGTTCAGCTTCTTGGCTGCCCAGCCCAGGTGCGTCTCCAGAATCTGACCGACGTTCATGCGGCTGGGGACACCCAATGGATTGAGCAGAATGTCCACCGGCGTGCCGTCGGCCATGTAGGGCATATCCTCGACGGGCAGGATCTTGGAAATGACACCTTTGTTGCCGTGGCGCCCAGCCATCTTGTCGCCAACCGAAATCTGTCGCTTGGTGGCCACGTATACCTTGACCATCTGTTGCACGCCGCTGGGCAGCTCATCGCCGCGCTTCATCGAGTTCAGCTTGCGTTCCTTTTCATCGAACAGAGCATCCAGGCGTTCCTTATGGCGATGATAAATCTCGCTGCACTGCTTCTTGCGCTCCGGGCTGCGGATGTCCAGATGGTCGAGCCGGAACGAATGCGCCTGCTCGACGAGGGCCTTCTCATCCCGGTCCTGGCCGAGGGTCTTGTTGGTGACGTTATCCTTAAGCTCTTTCTCCTTCTTGTCTAGCACTTCGGCCAATTCCTTAATCATGGCCCGGTACTGTTCGATGATCTGCTTGTTGAAGCGGTGCTCCACCTCCTTCAATTCTTTATCAAAGGCTTTCTTTTCCTCCTCCGACATGGAGGCGCGTCGGCTGAAACGCTGCGTATCGATGACGATGCCTTCAACACCGGACGGTACCTCCAGGCTGTCGTTTTTGACGTCCTCACCGGCCCGGCCGAAGATAGCGTGCAAGAGCTTCTCTTCCGGCGTCAGTTCGCTCTTGGACTTCGGCGATACCTTGCCGACCAGGATATCGCCCGGCTGGACGTAAGTGCCGATGCGGACAATGCCGTATTCATCGAGATTGGCCAGCGCCTTGGGCGAGACGTTGGGAATGTCGCGGGTAAACTCTTCCTTGCCCAGCTTGGTCTCGCGGATCTCGATCTCGAACTCTTCGATGTGAATCGAAGTATAAGTATCGTTTTCCACCAGTTTTTCGCTGATGATGATGGCATCCTCGAAATTGTAGCCGTCCCACGACATGAAGGCGGCAAGGACGTTGCGTCCCAGGGCCAGCTCGCCATGGCTGGTGGCCGCCCCGTCAGCAATGACTTGCCCTTCTTTGACCTTTTGGCCGATGCGGACGATCGGCTTTTGATTGAGGCAAGTATGCTCATTGAGTCCGATGAACTTGCGGAGCGGATACTCGCGTTCATCAATGCGAATGCGCTGAGCATCGACGTAGGTAACGGTGCCGCTCTTCTCGGCCTTGACCACCATGCCGCTGTTGTAGGCCACGTCCTTTTCCAGCCCCGTGGCCACCAACGGAGGTTCGGTGACGAGCAAGGGCACGGCCTGGCGCTGCATGTTGGAACCCATCAGGGCCCGGTTGGCATCATCGTGTTCCAAGAACGGAATCAGGCCCGCCGAGACGCCGACCATCTGCTTGGGACTGATGTCGATATACTGCACCTGATCGGCAGGGATGGTGGTGAAGTCGCCGCCGAAGCGAGCGGTGATACGGTCCTGAGTGATTTTCTGGCCGTCGGTCGGGGCGTCGGCCGGGGCCAGGTACGCCAGCGATTCCTCATCAGCCCGCAGATGTTTCACTTCATCGGTCAGCTTGCGGTGTTTGACCACACGGTAGGGCGTGATAAGGAAACCGTACTCATCTACACCGGCATAAATGCTCAAGTGAGAAATCAAGCCGATGTTGGTGCCTTCCGGTGTTTCGATAGGGCAGATGCGGCCATAGTGCGAGATGTGAACATCGCGCACGTCGAAGCCAGCCCGCTTGCGGTTGAGGCCGCCCGGACCCAGCGCTGACAATCGCCTCTCGTGTGTCAACTGCGAGAGCGGATTGGTCTGATCGACGACCTGGCTTAGCTCGCCGCGGCCGAAGAAATATTCGATGGCCGCAGAGATCGACTTGGGATTGATGAGCGAGCGGGGCGTCATATCTTGCTGATCACGGATGGACATGCGCTCCTGCACCGTGCGGCGCAGCTTAAGGAAGCCTTTGCGCAGCTCGTCGGCGGCCAACTCGTCGATAGTGCGAACGCGGCGATTGCCCAGGTGGTCGATGTCGTCGATATGACCATCGCCGGAGCGCAGCTTCATGATGTAGCGAATGGCGTTGAGATAATCGAGCGACTGCAACGTCATTTCTGCTTCATCGATGTTCTGCTCAAACTTGCGGTTGATGCGGAAGCGGCCAACCCGGCCCAGGCGATAGCGGTTGGGGTCTTGGAACTTCTCAGTGAACAGCTCTTTGGCTTTTTCCAGCTGCGGCGGATTGCCCGGACGCAGGCGCTGGTAGATTTTCAACAGCGCTTCCTCGTGCGTGCTGGTCGGATCTTCGTTCAGCGAGGCGAGGATGAGCGGATCTTTGACCTTGGTGAGGATGGTCACCTCTGTCACGGGGCTGGCAAAGATGATGTCGAGCTTTTCCTCGGTGAACGTTTCGCCGCTGTCGAGGTAGACTTCGCCTGTTTCCGGGTCGATAACGTCGCCGACGGCGATGGCGCCCTTGATTTTGGCGCGGGCATCTTTGCTGTTGACTTTGATTGTCTCGGTCGGATAGAAGGCGCGGATGATGTCGGCATCGCTGGAGTAGGCCGGATCCATGGCGCGCAAGAGCGTCATGGCCGAGAACTTGCCGGATTGATCAATGCGGACGCCGAGGGTGTCTTTTTTGGTGACGTTGATTTCGATCCAGCTGCCGCGTTCGGGGATGATGCGGCAGGAGTGGAGTTTTTTGTCGCTGGCTTCGGTTTCGACGACAAAATCGACACCGGGCGAGCGGTGCAGTTGGCTGACGACGACACGTTCGGCGCCGTTGATGATGAACTCGCCGCCGCCAATCATGATGGGCATGTCGCCGAGGTAGACTTCTTCTTCGACCGGCTGGTCTTTGACCAGGCGCAGCCAGACGCGGAAGGGCCGGCCATAGGTCAGGCGCAGTTGCCGGCATTCATCGGGGCCGTAACGCGGCTTGCCCAGCTCATAGCGCAGATATTCCAGGGAAAGCGTGTTGTCGTAGCTTTTGATGGGGAAGATTTCGCGCAGCACGCCTTCAAGTCCAATCGGCTGGCGTTTCTCCGGCGGCACGTCCAGCTGCAGGAAACGCTCGTAGGAGCGTGTTTGGATGGCGGTCAGGGGCGGCACCTTGGCGGTGTCGCCGAAGCGGCCGAAGTTGCGGATTTCTTCCGGTACAATGGTGCGAATAGCGGGGACGGGCATGGTGGGTTTGCTCCTCCCAAAAAAGACAAACAGGTACGGATCGGCGCGAGCCTGTCCGGCACGGCGGCCACTCTCGTTCCCAAACCGAGTTGGGAACGGTCGCGTCAATTCACCGGGCCGATTCGGCATCGCGCCGTCGGCTAGTATTTGGATGATCGTTCAAGGGTGCAAGAATCGCTGGTGGAGGCGCTCCTACAAGATGCCCGTCGCTTGCGCTCCAGGCTTGTAGGACAGCGCCGAACGGTCCTGTGGACGCTTTGGTTCTCCCGCAGAGCAGGGGAACGCACGATACAGGGTCTCCAACGGGTCTGTTCCTAAAGTTACTCCGTTCAATACCCGGACGGCGCGCGAGCGCAGCCAGGCACCAGGCCTGGCTATTTTTCACCCGGGGGCGAGGGGGAAGGCCGATTGGTTGCACGCTGCGTTCCGCGTTTGTTTCGTTTCGTTTCAACCTACGCCCGGCGGCGCGTCCGAATCACGGCCGAGCGAACATCGCCGCGCCTCAACTCCGAGATACGAAAGACAGTCTAGGATATTTCACCACAAAGGCACGCAAAGTGCAAGGACTTTTTTTCCGGCGAGCGGGGTATGGAAACACCTCGATGGTCTCCAGGGCGTTTCCACGCCCCGCTCGCCGGCATCCCTTTACTTCAGTGAAACCTTGGCGCCGCCATCTTCGAGTTTCTTCTTGATGGTGTTGGCCTCGTCTTTGGAGACGTTCTCCTTCACAGGCTTGGGCGCGCCCTCGACGAGTTCCTTGGCTTCCTTGAGGCCGAGGTTGGTGATCTCGCGGACCACCTTGATGACGTTGATCTTCTTGGCCGGATCGGCCAGGCCGTCGAGGACGACGGTGAATTCCGTCTTCTCTTCAGGCTTGGCTTCCGCAGGCCCGGCGCCGGGTGCGCCGGGGCCGGCAGCCATCACCACGCCACCGGCAGCCGGTTCAATTTTATACTTTTCCTTGAGATAATCTCTCAATTGGACAGCCTTGGTGATGGTCAAGGCCGCGATTTTGTCGCCCAGCTCCATGATATCGGGTGCGAAGCTGGTTCCGTTTCCTTCAGCCATTGTCGTCTGATCCTTTCTTGATGCAGGTGCTGCTTGAAGCGGAGCAGCGTCTTGCGTAATAGCCCACGTTTGGTTTCATCCTGCCGCTCCAGCGGCAGCGCTTTCCTCTTTTTTCGCGCCGATGGTCTGAATCTGGCTGGCCACCTGCGCGATTGGCCCAGTCAAACAGCCGGCCAGTGCCGATCCCGGCCCCAATATCATGCCGATAATCGAAGCGATGGCCTCTTCACGCGTTGGTCTCGTGAGCGCTTCCTCGAAGCGGATGACCTCCCCATCCGCGAAGGCGCCTTTGATGTTGACCTTGTCCTTGTACGCCGCGGCGTTCTTGGATTTTTTCAACTCATCGTCGAGGGTCCGGCTCAACTCGGCGATGCTGTTGGCACCGAAGGCGAACGCGGTCGGGCCAATCCATATCGGTGAATCGGCCCCGATCCGAATGCCCAGCTCGTCGAAGACACGTCGTGTCAAGCTGTTTTTGACCCATTTGATACGGATGTTCTTTTTGCGCAGCGCTGCCCGCAGGGAGGTTTCGAGCTGGCCATTTAGTCCTTGTATGCTCAACACCACGGCGTCGCGGACCTCCTGGAAGGTGCTGCGCAACGCATCCATTTCCATTTGTTTGATGACTTTGCTCATGGCGCAATTCTCAGAGGCGAGCGGGGCGCGTTAACGCCTCGGCAAATTACCGCGACATTAACACACCTCGCTCGCCGGGAAATTACATAGTAACCGGGATGCCCGGAGTCATAGTGCCGGCGATGGTAATCGATTTCACATAATGTCCCTTGACGCCAGCCGGCTTGGCGGCGCGGATCTGTTCGACAAAGGCCGTAATGTTGGCGGCCAATTTGTCATCAGGGAAGCTGATCTTGCCAACGCCAGCGTGGACATTGCCGCCCTTGTCGGCGCGATATTCAACCTTACCGGCCTTCTGCTCGCGCACCGCCTGGGCCACGTCTTGACCGGCCGTGATGACAGTGCCAGCCTTGGGTGTGGGCATCAGACCGCGCGGACCGAGGACTTTACCGAGGCGGCTGACTTTGCCCATCATGTCCTGCGTGGCCAGAGCCACATCGAAGTCGAGCCAGCCTTCCTTCTGGACCTTTTCGACCAACTCGTCGCCACCGGCAAAGTCGGCGCCGGCCTCCTTGGCCTTGGCAATGTTATCGCCCTGGCAGAAAACGACGACGCGCTTAACCTTGCCTAGACCGTGCGGCAACGGTACGCTGCCGCGGATCATCTGATCGCTCTGCGTCGTATCGATGCCGAGCGACATATGGACCTCGACGGTCTCGTCGAACTTGGCCCGCTTGATCTGCTTCAAGAGGGCGATAGCCTGCTTGAGCGGGGGAGCGCCGGCCTTGAGGATCTTTTGGCGATCGTTCTTGAGCTTATTGAGCAGCTTTTTGCCGCGGTGCGGTGGTTTTCCGGGCTGCCGCCCTTTTTTCTTGGCAGGCGCCGCCGGGGCCGTTGGTGCTGGCGCGGCAGGTGGGGCAGCAGCGGAAGGCGCTCCAGGAGACGCAGACTCAACGGTGGCCGCCGGGGCTGCCTCCGCTTTGGGGGCTTTGGCCTTGGCAGCACGCGGTTTCTTTGTTTCGGCGCCGGCCGGTTGTTCGCCCGCCGGGGCCGACTTTTCCTTGGTTTCGTCGGGTTTGTCGGCTTGTTTCTTGGCCATGATCTTTCTACTACCTGGTGTAGCGAACGGCCGGCGTCAGTCGGCTGGTCCACTCTCCACCAGCCGGCTGACACCGGCCGTTCGCCGGAAGGTTAAATGCTATGACTTTCACCCCTCGATGGCCAGTCCCAAACTACGGGCCGTGCCCTCAATGATGCGCATGGCGTGATCGACATCGCGGGCATTGAGATCTTGCAATTTCTTCTGGGCGATTTCGCGGACCTGTGCCGCCGATACCTTGAATCCCTTGTATTTGCCGCTGCCCTTGGCTTTTTCTTCGGCGTTGATGACTTCACCGCCTTTTTTCTTCTCCAAGGGGATGCCGGCCGCCTGTTTGAGCAAGATCGCCGCGGGCGGACTCTTGATGGCAAATTCGAAGCTGCGGTCGTTATAGACCGTTATCACCACCGGCACGGTGATACCGCGCATCTCCTTGGAACGCTCGTTAAACTGTGATACGAACTGACCGATGTTCACACCATGCTGACCGAGCGCAGGACCAACCGGAGGCGCAGGCGTGGCCTGTCCTCCCGGCACCTGCAATTTGATCTGCGCTGTTACCTGTTTCGCCACGTTGCAACCTTTCTAATGATTTTTGATTTCCCGTGGTTCGTTTTCGGTAAAGAAGGATCTGTTTGTTTGTTCCGAAAACCGAAAACAGAAAACCAAAAACGGATTTACGCTTGTTCCACTTGCCAGTATTCAAACTCCACCTGCACGGGCCGGCCGAAGATCGTCAACTCGACCGATACGCTGCCCTTGGCCTCGTGCAATTCCTTGACGTCGCCCTCCATGCCAGCGAAAGTGCCGTCCGTGACCTTGACACGGTCGCCGGGACCGAAGCGCGGCTTGGTGTAGACGACCTTGCCCTCTTCGGCCTTGGCTTCGGCACCCTTGATCTGCCCATGCAGCATGCGCTCGATCTCCCGATCGGACATGGGCGGCGGCGGACGATGCACCGAGCCACCCACAAAATCGCCGACCCCGGAGGTCTCTCGAAAGAGATAGAGGATTCGATCGTTGTATTCCACCTCGACCATCAAATATCCCGGATAGAGCTTGCGTTCTTTCTGTACGCGGCGGCCATTGCGCATCTCCGTGACGCGCTCCACCGGGATGACGATCTGACCGTAATACTCTTCCAGTCCTTCGATTTTAACCCGTTTTTCGATGGCTTCCTTGATCGCTTCTTCGCGGCCGCTCTGCACTTTGACGACATACCAGCGTTTGTTGCTCGGTTTGGGCTGCGGCGGCGTCGCTTCCGCTTCAGCGCTGCTCGCGTGGGGTTGTTCGGCAGCAGGCTCCGTTGTTTGCGGCGGACCTGCAGGCGCCCCCGCTTCGGGATGCTCTTCCGCAGGGACTGGGGACGATGTCTGTTCTGGTTGGGCGCTTTCCGGCGGTGGAGGGGGCGTCACCGCGGGAGTGGGTTCAGGAGTAGAAACGTTCTCTGTCATGACGCCAACTCTTTGATTCGTCCGCCCCTAGCGCCTGCAAGGGATGCCCCTGCGGGCGCTGCGGGCAAGTAGTGCATTCAGAATTCACCACGGTCTGTCTTCGGGCGGTTGGGCCGCTCCCTTTTGCTCCTCAGAAGATATTCTCAAAACACCGATGGGCGGCCAACTCAGTATAGACTTCCACATCACATCCATGCTGAACAGATAGAAAGCCATCAACACCACGGTCACCAACACGACGATGGTGTCCTGAACCAGCCGCCGTTGCGTGGTCCACGACACTTTATTCATCTCTGCTTCGGTGGCGATGAGGAAGTCGGCGAAGACCGGCACATTGACGACGCGCCAGGCCAGCCAGATTCCTGCAGCCAGCATCAGCAGTGGCACTGTGAACTGCACGGACGGCAACAACGTCAAACTGCGATAGATCAACGTGCCTGTGGCCGGCTGCGGCATTTCATACTGAGGCTCGATTCCGTTTTCACTCTTGATTTTCTTGACCTCCGCCTCATACTCGGAACGCGCTACGACCTGTCCTACTGCAAAACTCGATGAGCCAGGCTCCTTGATCTTCACGAACCGGGCTGGATCGACGCTCATATTGATCTGCTGGAACGTGGAGCGATCGAGAACGAGAGTATGATCTTGCAAATGCGACTTCCAATCGGGTGCGTACTTGGCAAGCTCCTCATCTGACACGTCTCCCCGCGCTTCCAGAACGACGCGGCCCGTGAAGGGCACATCGAGTTGCCAATCGTGCGGCCATCGACGCAAGGTGCCATGCGCTAGCATGGTCCAGATGCCGGCGCCGATCAGCACCAGGATACCGAAGATGGTGCCGCGGCGAACGCGTACGCCTTGCAGGGCTTTGTATGGCCGCACACTGAACCAGCCTTGCTCCTCCAGTTCCACCAGAAAGCGTTCGCTTTTCGGCCGCAAGAACAGCCGGCCACCGAAGATCAGCAAGGCCAATCCAATGACGGCAGTGAGGATGGCTCCGACAGTGGGACTGAACCAGCCACGATCGTAGCTCCAATATTCGATCCACAAGCTGGCCCAACGAGTCAGCAAGAGGATCACGAAAAAGCCGACGAAGGCGACGAAGATGCCGGCGCGGACGCCGGGAACCGTTTTCGGTCCCAACAGGCGGGTGCCGTACACGAGCAATCCGACCAGCGCCGCCAGCTGAATCAAGATGCGGAGCATCAGGGCGGTGTTGCCTTCCCAGCCCAGGCTTTGCCCCAGGGACGGGATAAGGTAGAAGACGATTCCGAGCGTGCCCAGCAGGTAAGCCGCACCGGCGAGGCTAGCGACCGCCATGCGATCGAGCAGGCTCCCAGACGCGACTTCCGGCGTATTTTTGACGGCCACGGCCATGATTTGTTCCTGTCCTTCCTTCGTCTAGCGACGCTTCAGCGAAGCGTCCTGCCGACGCTCCTCCGAAGCGTCGCTAAACAGGGGCGGAGGGAATCGAACCCCCAACCGGCCGCTTTGGAGACGGCTGCTCTACCAATTAAGCTACGCCCCTTCTTTCCTGACAAGGTGATAAAGGCCTAGGGTGACAAGGTAGCCAATCCTTCGGTTTCTCTTCAATGGACAATTGCCGTTGGGAATCTCTCCGTCCCCTTGTCCCCTTGCACCTTATGTCATTTCTTCCGCGATTCCTTGTGCGGGGTGTGCTTGCGTTCTTTGCGGCAGAACTTTTTCAATTCCAGGCGACTGGCCCCGCGTGTTTCTTTTTGGGTACGGTAGTTGCGTGCGCCGCAGACCGTGCATTCCAGCCAAACGTATTCGCGCATCATCATCTCCATCGCGGCGAGCGAGGCGTTCACACGCCCCGCTCGCCGATTCATTTATGCCAAAATCTTGGTGACAACACCGGAGCCGACCGTGCGGCCGCCTTCGCGGATAGCGAAACGCAAGTTCTCTTCCATAGCAATCGGCGAATCCGGGAGCAGTTCCACGGTCATGGCGACATTGTCGCCCGGCATACACATTTCGACGCCTTGCGGCAGGGTAACGGTGCCGGTCACATCCGTGGTGCGGAAGTAAAACTGCGGGCGGTAGCCGTTGAAGAACGGCGTATGCCGACCACCCTCATCCTTGCTTAATACGTATACCTGGGCCTCGAACTTGGTATGGGGTGTGATCGAGCCAGGCTTGGCCAACACCTGGCCGCGCTCCACTTCATTGCGCTCAATGCCGCGCAGCAACACGCCAACATTGTCGCCCGCCACACCGTATTCCAGCGTCTTGTTGAACATTTCTACGCCGGTCACCACCGTCTTTTTCGGCGCTTTCATCAGGCCGATGATCTCGACCTCATCACCGACCTTAACCTTGCCGCGCTCGATACGGCCGGTGGCCACCGTGCCGCGGCCTTTGATCGAGAACACGTCCTCGATTGACATCAAGAACGGCTTGTCCTCAGCGCGTTGCGGCGTCGGAATGTAATTGTCCAGAGCAGCGAACAGGTCATCGATGCACTTACACGCCGCATCATCTTTGCCGGCCGACTGCATGGCTGCCAGGGCGTTGCAGCGGACGATCGGGATCTCATCACCGGGAAACTCATACTTGGTCAACAGTTCGCGGACCTCCATCTCGACCAGTTCGAGCAACTCCGGATCATCAACGGTGTCTACCTTATTGAGCGCCACAACAATACGCGGTACGCCGACCTGGCGAGCCAACAGGATGTGCTCGCGGGTCTGAGGCATGGGACCGTCGTTGGCGGCGACGACGAGAATGGCGCCGTCCATCTGGGCCGCCCCGGTGATCATGTTTTTGATGTAGTCGGCGTGGCCGGGGCAGTCGATGTGGGCATAGTGGCGATTGGGCGTCTCGTATTCGACATGGGCCACGGCGATGGTCACAGTCTTGAGACTATCGCGTTCCGTGCCACCCTTGGCGATAGCCTTATACACGTCGGCCGCCGGGTCTTCGACTTTTTTGCCCTTAAAAGTGGTGATCTTGTTCAAAAACGCCGAGCGCATCACCAGCGCGGCGGTCAGCGTGGTCTTGCCGTGGTCGATGTGGCCGATGGTGCCCACGTTGACATGGGGCTTGGTCCGCGCAAATACTTCCTTTGCCATTCTGCCTCCGTATCGTTCAAAGCTAGGGGACCCAGATGTCGCTCTGGGATTCCGGGGGATAACATCTCCAAAACCGAGAGCTGCCGGAGGGAGTCGAACCCTCGACCTGCACATTACCAATGTGCTGCGCTACCACTGCGCTACGGCAGCGATCAGGCTATCCGCTCCCTGACAAAGCGGGTGATGGGACTCGAACCCACAACAAGCAGATTGGAAGTCTGCTACTCTGCCAATTGAGCTACACCCGCAGTAGAAAAATAGGGTTCTCCCCATACGGTTGTTCATCCACATTTTTGCATATGTTCGCATATGGGCAGAGCAGGATTCGAACCTGCGAAGGACGGAGTCCGCCAGATTTACAGTCTGGTGCTTTTGGCCGCTCAGCCATCTGCCCGTTATCTGTCCCTCCTCCACCACCAGACCGGTGTGGAAGCTAGCGGCGGGAATCGAACCCGCAACCCTCGCTTTACAAAAGCGATGCTCTGCCTGGTTGAGCTACGCTAGCGAACCCCGGCATGCGGAAAGAGTAAGTATAGGAAGGCCGAAGAAGCGTTGCAAGTCCTGTTTCTGCTATCATCGGACCCCGTTCGCCGGCCCTTCTCGGGGCACTGATGCACCCCCGCTCGCCCTCCACCGCTCCTCCGGGAAGACACGCCGTTGGCCCGGAAAGTTCGTCTCTTTCTTTTAAGGTAGAGACAATTGAGCGAGGCGGGAATAGGAACATTCTATCACCGCCACATCGGGCACTGCAAGGACGCCTGGGCCGCGCAGGCACGCGCGCGGCAGTGGCCGAAACGACGACAAAACCCTATAGCACAAGAGAGACCCGCACGCTCGCTGTCCACGAGGAGAGGATTACAACATGAAAGTCAGCGTCTTGCAACAGTTTCTTCGCAACCTGATCGCCCCTCTAGAGGCCGGGGCGGCGCCTGCGCCAACCATCGCCGCTTTGCAACGCGCCTGCCAGGGGCTAGACCCCTTCCAGGACAAAGAGGTCGCCGACTTCGCCGAGTTCTTAACGCGGGCCGCCGCCTATGAACGCGACGGCAAATGGCCCAGTCTTAATCCATCCATCAGCGGCCGTATCGTTGATGAGCCGAATGCTGCAGAATACGCCCAGAGACTGCGGACGTTCCTGGAGCGCGAAGTCCCAGCGGGAAATCCGATCTCCGAGGATGTTCGCCTGGAACTGAAACGCCTGACCAAGCGCTTGAAAACCTCTCAGGTCCGGGAAATAGCCCGGGAACTGCAAATCGAAGACAGTTTCCGGGGAAAGAAACAGGGGATCGAAAAAATCGTATTGCGGCTGACTGGACAGAGGCTGAGCGCAAGGAAGCCTCGTGCGCCCCGCAGGACAGCAGTGGAACTCGATGCGGCAACTCTTCAACAATACGCCGCGGAGTTGCGGAATCTCGCTGAAGGCGAAGCCCGGACGCAACGGGTGAAGGAACTGGTCAAGCAGCTCAAGGGGCCGGATATTCGAGCGCTGGCGGAGTTCCTGGGCGCCCAGGGGACCGCGAGAACGACAAAAGACGGCTGGGGTGAGAAAATCCTGACCGCCCTGGCGGCGCCGCCAATGGGTGACAAAATCGGGCGCTGGATGGAAATCCTCGCTGCTCTCAAGGCCAAGGCAGAAGGACCAGACGCTCCCACTGATGAAATTGAGTCCGAGCTGCGTTCTCTGGAAGAGCAGATGGGCCGCGACGAAGCCATCGCTGTGGCCAAGCGCTTCGGCAGCGCGCGTTCTCTCGATTCGCGGGAGGAAGCCATCGAGGAGATTCGCCGTAAGGTTTTCGAGACCAAGCGAGCGCGCGAAAGCGTGACATATTGAAGCATGAACACACCACGGCTCGAAAGGACTTTGGGCGCATGCTGGTGTACGGGCCCGTAGGGCAAGCTGGCAGCTTGCCCTACGGGCGCTTAAGCGTTAGGGGGGAGGCAGCAGCGGCCGCCGGCAGCGCCACCAGCCCCAGAAGAAAGCCATCATACCTCCGCGTTCACGTGCCAGATGACGTACGCAACGGCAATAGGCTGCTAACAAAGCCAGGCGGTCGTCTTTAAGCGGCCCCATTGTCCGCGCCGTCTCCGCCAGTTGCCGGCGGAGGTGGCGGAAGACAGCAGGCCGCTCTGCTGCTGTCGTTTGCTGCAGCAACAACAACATCTCAACCAAGCCGCTGATGTATTTGTGCGTGCCGTCAAGAGAGGCGGCATCAACGTCTTTCAGCTCATTACGTGCGGCGGCGGCATGGCCCGCCAGCGCTTCGTCCAGGGCCAACCAGATACGATGATATTTCGAGGTGTAATCCTCCGGCAATTCCAAGGCCCGTTGGCTGACGCGCCTGGCCTGGGCGTCCTCGCTTAGACCGCGCAGGGCGAGCACCAAATTGATGAGCATCCACGGCTGGGCGTCAGGGCGCTGGGCCCAATCGCTCATCCATGCCACGGTACGGCGATAGTCCTCGACTGTGGCCAGGCAGTAACCGGCAGCCCCCCAGTGCTGTGTGCTTTCGCGCAGGACGGACGCATAGTATTCCACGCAAGCTTGCAGCCGGCTGCGGTCGCGGGCCTTAGCCAAAGCGCGGGCATAACACAGCACCACTTCGCAGCCAGCTGATGCCTCGATGAGAAGGCGCTCAATATCGTCAGCCCAGCCAGCCTCGACCATGGCGGCGATCGCCGATTCGAGCAGCCAATCTTCCTGGCGTTTGCTGCTGCACCAATCGCGCAATATCTTGAGCGCCTCGGTTCGTTGCCCACGGTGCATCGCCAATCGAACCTCGGCGGCCAGGACATATTCATCGACGGCATGCTTTTTCATCTGGGCGAGCGTATTTGCGGCTTCCTCCAGTTCGTTATCTGCCATTTGTTCCCCAAATAGTTCCAGGCCGCCGTAGCGATACGCAGGATCCAGTTCCATTGTCTTGCGGAAGTCGGCCTTGGCACCCGCGCGATCGCCGTTGCGGCGTCGGGCGTCGCCGCGATAGCCATAGGCGATAGCATGTTGTGGCAACAAACGCACCAGATTTTCCGCGGCGTGCAGATAGTCGGCGTCGGCGCCGCTCCGCCGTGCCCATTCGGTCAGGTTCTCCCAGCCCCAGTAATAATTGGGATCCTCAGCGACCACAGCCCGCATGAGCGTCATGGCCTCGTTGAGTCGGCCCTGCTCCGCCTCGATCCAGGCCGCCCGGCCTCGCAACAGCAACGGTATACGGCCGTCCCATAGCGGTGCAGCACACGTTTGCGCCGCTTCCTCATAACGCTTGGCCCGCGCCAGACACCATGCCTTGAGGTCATAAGCCTCGATGCAGCCCGGATTAAGGGCCAGGGCACGATCGAGAGCAGAGAGCTGCTCCTCCGTTTCCGCCGAGTTGCCCAGCGTGCGGACCAACATCATCCAGGAACGCACGTCGTCGGGGCGGCGCTGGGTAAGTTGGCGGGCGAACTGCACCGCTTGTTCGGGTTTCTGGAGCGCATGGGTCCACTGGCACAGGTTCTCCCAGGCCCATTCGTAGCCAGGATCGAGCAGTAGAGCGTTTTGCAGCTGTTCCAGCGCTGCGTCACGTTGCCCCTGCCGCCACAGAGCCTCGGCCAGGTAGCCCCGGTTGACGGCGTCCAACGGCTCATAATCTATGGCCCGTTGAAGGAGGGCTAAGGCTTCTTCATGTCGGCCAGCACCATCGTGTACCTCGGCCAACCGACGCAACGCCATGCTCCACCCAGGACGGATCTGCAAGGCGTGTTGCAAAGCGTCCATTTCGCCGTCTTGGTCCTCGCAGGCCCGGCAGACGCCCGCGCGATCGAACCACAGCTGCGGCAGCAAGGGAAA
>JAJPHU010000049.1 GCA_021325115.1 Planctomycetota bacterium
AGCAATATGATATTGTTTTGAAATGATTGCTGGCCATCGGGGCTGCCCCAAAGGAGCGCGGCTTGGGCTAAAAAGGGCCTGATAAACCCAATGAGCCATCGAATGATGAACAAGTCCTGGACTGTACTATTGCGTTCGCTGCGCTGCCTCCTGGCTACCCTCCTATTGCTGGGACTGCTTGGCGTTGCCATGGGCTTGGTGTGCCCTTGCCTCGTGGCATCGTACCACCTCCGCGCCGCACGTCTGGCCTTAAAACAGTATCACCATCGCGAGGCGATCCGACACTTGCAACTCTGCCTGAAAATTTGGCCGTCCGATGCTGAGGCTCTGTTCCTGGCTGCACGGATCGCACGTCGCATTGGTAACTTTGTCGAGGCCGAAATCGCTTTGAACAAATATGAGAGCCAACGCGGCTGCGATGAGGCCGCCGAACGCGAACGTATCTTGCTCCGTGTCGAAAGAGGGGATGTGGATCGATGTGCTGGTTTCTGCAAGTATTGGATCGAGCAAGACTATCCCGATGCACCGTTCATCTTCGAGGCCATGGTTCACGGCTACCTGCACGTCTATCGTCTCCTGGAAGCACGTCGCTTGCTCCAACGCTGGCGTCAGGCTCAACCCGATAATCCGCAGACTTTTTTTGTGGAGGGCGAGATTGACGATTGCGAAGGGATGGCTGCGGAAGCGACCGCGTGCTATCGACAAGTCCTCCAGATCGATCCGCAGCACGAGGAGGCGCATCTTAAGCTAACGGCTGCCTTACTGGAACAGCGGGCCTTCACCGAGGCAGTGCCGCACCTAGAACATCTGCGGCAATGCCAGCCTGATAATCTTCTGGTATTGGTACGCTTGGCCGCTTGCCGTGCTTTCCTGGGTAAGTCGGAGGAGGCTGTGCGCTTGCTGGAGGATGTCTTGACACGCCAGCCCAACTTTGCTCCAGCCTTGGCAGAGCGTGGCAAAATCGCTCTGGACTGCGCGGAGTACGCGGCCGCTGAGCATTGGCTGCGCGAAGCGGTTACGCGTAATCCCAGTGATCAACTGGCCGGTTATAACCTGGTTCAGTGTCTACGTCGCCTGGGCAAAGAAGTAGAAGCTCAAGAGCAAGAACAGAGGCTTTATCGGCTGGAAGCGGATCTGAAACGACTTGGTGAGATTGTCAGACGAGATATGTCCCAGACACCTCACAATGCGGCTTTGCATTGTGAGGTGAGCGTCCTTTTCCTGCGGAATGGCTTGATCGAACCGGGCTTGCAGTGGTTGAACAGCGCAGTGCAATTGGACATGCGATGCACGGCGGCCCACCAGGCGCTGGCCAAGTATTATCAACAGATAGGATATTCCGAACTAGCCGAACAACATCGCCGCTTTGCCGCTACCACACTGATATCGCCCGCGAAATCCGGCGATCACTAAACGGAGAGGCCCTCTGAGGGGGGTGTCGTATGTTCCGCTTCCATTGGAACCTCTGGCTTGTGGCGAAGCACACACGGCGTCGCGCTCTTCTGCTTGTCCTCTTGCTTGTGCTTGGGGCTGTTGCAAGTGGGCCACAGTTTTGGGCCTGGCATCATCTTATTCAAGGGAGAGCTGAACTGGAACATTTTCATCCCGACAGGGCACGCTGCCACTTGGCCGTTTGTCTGCGTTTTTGGCCGCACCATGTCACGGCGCACGTGCTGGCTGCTCGGGCAGCTCGCCAACTGGAGAACTACGAAGAAGCAAAACAGCATCTGTTGCAAGCCCAACGAGAACAGCAGCAGCCTTCTGCAGAAGTTGTGATGGAATGGGCCTTGCTCCGCGCCACTTTGGGCGACCTGAAGCAAACGGAATCGTATCTTCTGCCGTTGACGCAGATAGAGTCGGAAGAGGCCGTGCTGGCTTGCGAGGCCCTGGCTCAAGGCTACCAGCGTCTCTATCGCCTTTCCAAGGCCCGATCTCTGCTTGACTTATGGTTGAAGCGATGTCCGAACGCAGTGCGGCCCTTGCTGTTGCGTGGCCGCCTGTGGAGCCAGACCAATAGCTGGCAGCAGGCCTTACTGGATTATCGCCGTGTGCTGGAGTTGGAGCCAGAGCAGGAAGAAGCGCAGCGCGGCCTGGCATGGTGCCTGATAGAAAGTGCACGTTGGAACGAAGCAGTACCTTACTGGGAAGCGTTGCAGCGACGGTATCCCGCAGACCCGGAAGTTTGTGCGAACCTGGCACGCTGTTGGGGCCATCTGGGGCAAGGACAACAGGCCGTGCAAATGCTTCGGGCCGTGGTGGCAACCCATCCCGATCATCTCTTGGCTCTGCGCAGCCTGGGCCAGATTTTGCTACAAGAAGAACGGCCTGCCGAGGCTGAAGGTTGGCTTCGCTGTGCCCTTCGCGTCGCCCCACAGGACTACCAGTCTCACTGGCTTCTCTCTCTCGCTCTCCAGAGGCAAAACAAGACTGCTGAAGCTGAGCATCAGCTCGATCTGGCCAATCAGGTAGAACTTCGTTGGCAACGCCTCCACAAGATCACTCATCAGGAATTGGTGGTCCGGCCTCACGATGCTGTCTTGCAAGCCGAGCTAGGTGTCCTTCTACTCGACTTGGGTTACGAAGAAGCGGGCCGCAATTGGCTGCTCCTTGCCCTCCAGGAAGATCCCAACAACGCCTCCGCCCGCGCTGCTCTGGAACGAGCGAACCAGAACAGAACCGGAAACGCCCGTGAGGTCAAGGACCACTACTGAAACAGCCTTGAGGAACGGAAGTTTCTTCACACCTGAAGTGCTGACTTCTGAAGGGATAAACAGACATTTCGCTGCCGATGAACTGCAAACCCAACCTCAGTAGCGCGCGGCGAGGTAAGCGTGAACCTCATTGTCAAGCCGTTTTCTGTTCAGGCCACGTTTTTGACACCTTGACGGCGGGAACCGTGGAGGCCATCGTTTCTCGAACGTGCTGGACATGGCGACACTCGTGTTCAAGGTGAGCGCTAAGCGTGTTTTTGAGGGCGGCAGCTTCCGAATCGCCTCAGCGACGGCTGCCCCATTGTCGCGAACCAGCAAGAGAGGGAAAGGTTCGGCATCGGGCAGCAGCACTTCCGCCGAGGCAACAAGGTTAGTGGCCTGACAGGCAGTGTAGACGAGATGCCGTGCCACCTTCAGCGCGAAAGCGTGATACATGGTCTTCGATGGTCACGGTGCGGTGTTCCGTGGACAGGGCCAGCTACGGCGGGGCTAGCCAGGGAACACCGCCAGGTTGGCTACTGCCGTCGAGCTGTGTTGGAACTCCTGCTTGCAAGTCCGTAGTCCGCCCGGTACTCCGATAGTATACAGCAGTCCATGCTCTGCCGCAAGCCAACGCCGATATGTGTACGCAAAACCGTACCGTTTTTATACTCGGTTTTTACATTCGAATTGACACGGGATTTGCGCCCGTATTTTGTGTCTTAAGTCCTTGTTGTTCAAGGCTTTAGAGAGCGGGTGATGGGACTTGAACCCACGACAGCCACGTTGGCAACGTGGCGCTCTACCACTGAGCTACACCCGCTTGGGCAGGAGAAAAATTTTCCCCGTTACCATAAATTATAAAATCGCTTTCCCGGATTTCAAGGGGGAAATTTGCCGGATTCGCTGGCGTTACGTTTGTACCTCCGATGTTAAATGGCGTTCGCTTGTTAAGGACTAGGGGACTTTTCCCTCCCCCCTTGTAGGGGAGGGTTCGGGTGGAGGACACCACTCCTTGGCTTAATCTTTTCCCTCCCACCTTGTGGGGGAGGAGGTTTTGTCCCGGTAGCTCTAAGCATTCCTACGCCTCTTTCGCATTCCATTCCCGGAACCGCAACGCTCTGCATTTTTGGACATGTGGTCTTTACTAGACTAGACAAAGCGCTTGATGCCAAACCTGCCGATGGGTAACTCGGTGCAGCCGTGGTCGGCAAGATCGGCGAGGATTTCACCGACGACGGAGGAGAATTTGAAGCCGTGACCGGAGAACCCCGCTGCCAATGCCACGTTCGCATGATCGGGGTGCAGGTCGATGACGAAGTGACGATCGGGTGTCAGGGTATAAAGGCACACCGAAGCACGGCGGCGTGGTCCATCAATCATCGGCAAATGTTCGCGCAAGAAGGCGCGGGCCGTCGCTTCGTCTTGCGGCTGGATGGTGCGCTCGATCTCCGAAGGATAAATCAACTCCGGCGCTCCGTAATGTTGGGCCACCTTGGCACCGTTAGCGTTGAGCACCGGAAAGCCATAGAAATGGCCCTGTGGTGTGTCGGCGATGTAGAGCGGAAAAACATCACGGCGAAACAGCCGATCATCGCGCGTGCCGAACCATTGCACCACTTGACGCATGACGCGCAAGAACGTTCCCCGTTGCGCCAACAATTGTCCTGCCCACGGGCCGGCGGTAATGATTAGACGCGCTGCTGTGTAGCGATCTGCCGTCGTCTGCACTGTCACTTCACGCTCGTTTGCCTCCCAGGAGACAACCGGCTCCATGTCCTGAATCGTCGCTCCCAACCGCACTGCTTCGCAGACATGAGCCTGCACGCAATCCTCGACATACAAAAATCCTGCCGAGCGCTCCAGCACGCCCATGTAGTCGTCGCCGAAACGAAAGACCGGGAAATGCCGGCGCAACTCCGGCCCGGATAGCTCCTCCACCGGCAGATGATACTGCGCAGCCGAAATGCGGACGCCGGCAATCATCGGGCTATCGGCACGACCAATCGACAGACACGGGCATTCCGTCAGGAGATGAATGCCCTGCCGCTGCTCCAGGTCGTACCAGCGCTCGAAGGCGCGACAGACCAAAGGAACATAATCGGGATGTTCATAATAGGCTTTGCGAATGATGCGCGTATGGCCGTGCGAGCTGCCGCGATCGTGGCCCAGTGCGAATTGCTCCAGGGCCAGGACACGCCGGCCACGCCGTGCCAATTCGCACGCTGCTGCCGATCCCATACCGCCCACGCCAATCACAATCGCATCGAAAAGGTGCGGACTCATCGTCGACCCTCTTGTTTCAACAAGATACAAACGGCCCGAAACGATCGCGTAAGCGTCGTTGCTCCGTCGCTCCAATCTCATTGCGCTGCAAATCGAGCCGTACCAGACGCGGCAAATGCGGCGACTCGATCAAAGCTCGCGCCCCCGCGCTGGTGATGCAATTGGCCGTGAGATTGAGCCGTGTAAGCCGGGAAAGCATCTCGGAACGAGCGAGCGCACGCACACCTGCATCGCCGATGCCATTAAACCACAGGTTGAGCGCTTGCAAGCGCGTCCAGCCGGAAGCAGCCAAGGCAGCGGTTCCCTCATCACAGGCAATGTTCCGGGCCAGATTGAGGGAGATCAACCCTCGCAGCGCTGGTGCTTCGGCGAGAGCTTGTATCCCAGCGGCAAAAATCTGATTGTGCCCCAGACTGAGGCGTGTCAAGCGCGGTAATGCAGGCCACTCACACATAGCCCAGGCGCCTGCATCGCCGAGGCGGTTGGAGTCCAGATGCAGCGTCTCCAGTTGCGGCAACAAATGCCCTCCAGTCAGTATTCTCGCTGTCTCATGCGTCAGGCGATTGCCATTCAGATTCAACTCGCGCAGGCTCCCGAACGAAGACGAGTTGGCGAGAAGGCGCAGGCCGTCGAGAGTCAGGGCCGTGTCTGTCAAATAAAGCGCCTTCAAATCGGCCCGGTAAGGCAATTCGGTCAGATCGTGAACAATCTCTGCGGGCAGCTCGTCCGGACGGGACTCCGGACGTTCAGCGTTTCCCACGGTCAGTTGGGATAATTGTAAATCCGTCAGTTGTCTAAGAACAGGAGATACAAGAAAATCACGAAGCTCGCTTCGGCTCAGCGTGAGATCGATCAAACTCAGCCTGTGGATTCGCACGAGATGGCGTGAGGAGGCGATTTCAGATAAGGACGCATCGGGCCGCTCCGCTCTCTCCCAGCCGCGAGGACGTAAATGAAGCCGCCGGATCGGCGCTTGCTCGAAGAGGCGGTCGGCCTCATCGAGAAAAGCCTCTGGTGACAAAGTAATTTCTTCCACGAAACCACGGTGGAAGATACACGAGATGTGACCAATCTCTTTCGGCAGCCATTTCGTCCCATGTTCGCGCAGCAGTTCTTGTTCCTGCTGTTCCAGCGGCCAGCGGCGCGGATCTTCGTCGCTGAGTTGGGCGAGAGTGCACTGAATGCGGATGAACTCCCCGCGCGGATCGTTGTGTTCGTCGAGCCAGTCGGCGTAGATCAAGCGCGGCGCATCATCGTCGGGATGTGCCAAAATATCGTGGAGAAAGGCGTCTTCAATGCCCATGCGCGCTTGCTTGGTTGCCGCGAACCCAAGGTCAAATCGACGCGCTCTATTCTAGCAACCCGACAAAGCCCATCCGAGCGTGCAGCGTAAGCGAAGGCAGCCTTCGCTTACGCTGCACGCTCGGATCGTCACTTGCCCTCGCCGTTTTCCTTCATCAAACGATCGACAATGCGATCGAGCATGGGGCCACGCAGCTCCTTGTAGCGAATGACGCCCTTGGCATCGAGAACGAAAATAGTCGGCCAACGATAGACGCCCCAGCGGCGGGCGATTGGTCCCTCGCGGCCGCCGTCGAACCAGCAGCGCCAGGTCAGCTTTTCCTTGCGCATGATACGGCGGACGGCCTCGCGGTCCTCATCACTGTTGACTTCCACGAGTGCAAACGGTTTGCTCGCGTAGCGCTCGACCAATTGCTGTTTCTGCCGATTCATCTGCCGGCAGGGGCCGCACCAGTGGCCGGAAAAAATCAACACCACGACCTTGCCGTGATAATCGTTCAGATGGAAACGCTTGCCGTCCAGGTCCTCGCCTTCGATATCTGGTGCAATTTTGCCGATGGCGAGATTGCGGAGTGCGAACAGGCCGTTTTCTGCACTCTCGCCCAGTGTTTTTTTGCTGCCGTCGTAGATTGGCACGTCGGCGTAACCGTTACGCACTTTGACGTACCACTCTTCCGCTGAACGAGCAACCGCATCGGCATCGATTTTTTGCAGATGTTTCAGATGGTTTTTTCGGCCGGCCAGTTCTGGATCGTCGAGCAGCTCCGGCAGAGCGTGGATCAGGCGGGCGGCGTCGGCTTTCTCGGTCAAAGCGTCGGCTAAGCGCCAGGCCGCCCGGCCGCGAATGACACGATGCGGATTGCTTGCGGCGATCTCCGCCAGCGTCCTCTCGGCGGAGTCATGGTGGGTGTGACTCATCCAGAATACCAGGTTCGACAACTCTGCCGAGCGGGCATGATCGCGGAGAATCCGGGTGAGCGCTTCGTCACAGAGTGTATCGCTCTCTTGTCCCTCAACGCCGCCGACGGATCGTAAGACAAATTCCAATGCCTCCAGGGCGGCTGGGTCGTTGGGAAAATTCCGGGCCACTTTCAGGGCTTCGGCGCCGAAACGCAAGTAAGCCGCGATTCGCTCGCGCTCCAGCCGAGAGCGTTCAGGTCCGGGCCTGGAGTCTTTGAACTTCGGCAAAATCTCCTGCTCGTATTTCTGGGCGTCCTGGCGGACGGCCTTAAAAGCGCGAGCGGCTTCACTTTCGGGGGGAGGGAGTGGAGATGGCGGAGGCGGTGGAGAGGGAGCTTTCACGGATTCCCCGCGTACGACTGGCGGCGGTAAGGGTGTGTCGCTGCGATGAAAGACGCGGATATCGCCCACGGCCGGCGGCATCAACAGCTTCGGCGTCACCACTAATAACCATTGGCCCTTGGGAGACAGATCCAGACCGCTGTCCGCGGGCAAATCAAAGAGCCGGCGGCTGGTCGCCACGTCCCATAACTGCGGGTTCTTACCCCAGTCGTCGGCGGTCAGCAGCAAGTTCCCTTGTGCCAGAACGCATTGGCAACGCATCCCCTCTGTCGCTCGTAGCACCGTTCGTTCCTTTCCTGCCTCCACATCCCACAGAACTACTTCATGCCGATCGGTCTCATCTCGCTCCAGTCGCTCGTAGATCACAATTTGCCCTCCCAGCGCGAAATAGGCAGTCGAAACATCGTAATAGGTATCGCCAGGCAGCCGGATGCATTTCGCGCCCGTGTAGGGATCGTACAAGCAGACATTGACCGGATGGATGTGCAATTCGTGCCGAAATTTTCCTTTACTGAAGAAAAGGTCGCCGTTGGCTTTCAGACCTAAGCCGCCAGATCGCACAAGTAGATATTTGCCATTAGCAGAAAAGCTGGTCTCACAGCTGATCCATCCGCCATGGCGAATAGTTGTACGCTCTCGACCATCTGTCGTGTCCCACAGTTTCACAACGCCTCCGGGAAGAACGGTAACCAAGGTTTTCCCGTCAGGGGAGAACTGGGGCATAAAACCTTCTGGCCGTGCCCGTTCCTTATCAGTCGCCGTCTCCCACAGATGGCAGCGGCCCGCCTGTGTCGGTGCACACAGGAGGGTAGCGTCCTTCGAGAAAGTCATAACGTATTTGCAAAGCGTCCCCACCGCCGTCAGAGTACGTTTTTCGCAGAACGTCTTCAAGTCCCAGAGCGTGACGCGGTCGTCATGCCAGACAGCAGCTGTCACTCGATCGGGAGCGTAAGTGATCCAGTAGCCTGGCAGGTGAGCCACTTCGCGTCCGGTGGCCGCATCCAGAAGGATGATTTCTTGCTTGCGCTGGCCGGGTTTGTCTGTGTCGGAGACGCTGCCAGTCAGGCCAATGAGCCGGCCATCCGGTGAGAAGGGTCTAAGGCTGCCGAAATGTTCGCCATACGATCGGCGGCAGTCGTATTGCCAGCGAACCTCCCAATTCGACGTGTTCCAGACGCGGAGGATGGTCCCTGGTCCGACTGCGGCTAGAGAGGACTCATCCGGGGAAAAGTAGGTGTAATAAGCGTCCGGACCGAGGCTGCCCAGAAGCCGCGCACACTCTTGCCAGGTCGCGGTCGTCGCCTCTTTTTTTGCTGACACCGGTTTGTCAGTGTTTACGGCCTGTTGTTCTTGTTGCGATCGTGGCAGGACTCGCCACGCTGCCCAGCCTGTCAGGCCGGACAGACAGCCCAGCAGCAACAGGATGACGATGATTTTCACTTTGCTTGCGGACATGGTTTGTATCACTCCTGTGCATATTTCTAAGGTTCGAGATGAAACGACGTCTGCGACGCTTCGCCCCATGTGGATCCGCTCGGCGGCCTGTACGACGATGGCGGCCAGACGCGTCGCGGCATGGATTTCATGCGCTCTCTCCAGCAGCACCAGAGGTGCCGCCGGGGCGATGCCGCGCGCTGTCAACCGGCGGCGCAGCTTTTCGCGGGCCGCGTGCAGTCGTGTCGAGAGTGTGCCCGGCGGACAGCCGAGTTCCTGCGCCGCTTGCTGATACGATTTGCCTTCGAGATAACACAACACAACTGCGGCTCGATACTTGGCCGGCAAACGTGCCACTTCTTCATCGATGATGGCGCGCAGATCCGAGTCCTCGACTGCGGTCAGGCTCGCATCCGGCATGGCCAGGCTCGCCGGGTCAATGCTGCAGATAATCCCTTGTCGCTGACGTTGGCGCATGTGCCGCAGTCGTAGAGAACAGCGATACGCTACCTGATGCAGCCAATTCGCCACGGCTTCGCGGCGGCCGATGGACGCCGCCTTGCGTGCTAGCGTTAGAAATGTCGCTTGAAAAGCGTCCTCGGCGTCGTGCTCATCGCGCAGCAAACGACGGCACATGCCGAAAACCATGTTCGCGTGCCGCCACACGAGCAGTTCGAACGCCGCTTCCTCACGCAGCTGGACAAAGCGCTCCAGCAATGCGGCGTCCGGCAACTCTGCAAACTCGGAGCGGCCCAGAGTGCGACGCAGATGGGCGAGAAAGGAAATCAAGCGGTGTCGGCTCATCGGCAAGATCCCCCACAAGATAGCTCTCTATCTTATTAGAGGCGCGCTAGCCGCCGCTGCATTTGTTTTTATCGGCGCATGAATGGTGTCAGCGGGTTGATCTGGCTCAGACCAGTCCGCTGACGCCGACCGTTCGTTGACTCAGTACGGGTAGGTGCTGTCCTGGGTGAGAACGATGTGGTCGGGGAACAAATCGGGGACAGCCGCATCCCAGCTAAGCGTAGATACATGACCATCCAGGTAGAGATAGTTAGCAACTCCAATATGGCGTTTATAAGCGATCCACGGCTGGAAATTCACCGTCCCTAGCCAGATGTCGAAGTCATCCTGCTTGGGATCGGCGCCTGCGGCGGCAAGTCCATCGGCATTGCGCTCCACATAGGCGATAAAGTTGGACGTTCCTGGCTCGTTGATGAACCGCAGCAAGGTCCAGCGCCCGTAGCGGCGGGTCTTGTGGCTCAACTGCGAGTTCAGCAGGTAACTGGTGCGATTCCACACGCCGTCGCCATCCGGGGCAGGTTGGCGGATCGATAAGTCGCTGGGACAGCGATACATAACATCGCTGTTGACGAGGATGCCTTGCTTGGAGAGACTGTCGTCTTCCCTGGAGTCGTTCATAAAAGGCATCAGCTTGTCTTCCCAATAGATCTCGGCGAAGGAATCGCCAAGGCCGGCATAGGCGAGTACGTCTGCATCGAAAGGATGGTGCAGGAAGAATTGGCCCTGATTGACGTCATAATATTGCAGAGTTGCCAGGCCGATCTGTTTAAGATTGTTCTGGCACTTGATCCGGTTGGCCGCTTCCCGTACTCGCTGCACAGCAGGGAGGAGCAGGCCAATCAACACGGCGAGGATACCCAGGACAACGAGCAGTTCGATCAAGGTGAACGCCAAGCGACGAGAGCGACTACCCATGACAGTCCTTTCTGGCACGCAGGTCCACGAGTTGTGATCATACGATTCTCAAAAACGTAATACTAGAGAGCAAAGATGCATCGTCAAGGAGCCAGGCAGAAAATCCAGCTTTTTCGATTGTTAAGCGACGATGCGGTTGCGGCCCAGATGCTTGGCCTCGAAGAGCTTTTGATCGGCTTCGCTGATGAGGTCCGAGGGCGAGAGCGGACGGCTACCGTCGGTAGCAGCGACACCGACGCTGACCGTGAGTTGATAGGACTTGCCCTCGTACTGAAACGGATGTTTCTCGACCAGCGCGCGTAAACGTTCGGCAACAATGGCGGCGCCTTCCAGAGTCGTTTCCGGCAAGACGATGACGAACTCCTCACCGCCGTAACGCGCCAACAACTCTTCCTTGCGCACACAGCCTTTAACGCAGGCAGCCATCTCGCGGAGCGTGAAATCGCCGCCGAGATGGCCTAGCTCGTCATTGATGGCCTTGAAATTGTCCAGGTCGAACATGATGAGGGCCAAGGGGCGGGCATAGCGCGCCGAGCGCGACAACTCGCGGTCGAGAAACTCCAGCAAATAACGCTTGTTGTGCGTGTCGGTCAGAGCGTCGATGATGGTGAGACGATAGATCTCTTCGTGATACTCGGTCTCGATGTTGCCGCCAGCGAGGAAGCGATAAATGCAGTTGCCGATGCGCAGATAATCGCCGTCGTTGAGCTTGCAGATGGAAGCGGGCACGTCGTTGACGAAGGTGCCGTTGGTGCTCTGCAAATCGACGGCATAATAGCCGTCGGCGCCCGGCTGGATGCGGGCATGGCGGCGCGATACGGAATGGTCGTTAATGCGAATGTCGCAGTCGTTGCTGCGGCCCAGGACCACGGGCGCATCTCCCAGCGGATAGCGTGTTCCCATGCCCGGCCCGGTGGGGTAAATGTGGACGATGCACGCATCGCGGCGTGTGGAAACAATGGGGCGATCGGAGGCCGTGATCCAGGTTTCGGTTACCTTCTCCATGCGTGCTCCCGAAGGGTGGACGTGAGACCCTACGCTTTGATTCTAGTTTATGAACAGAGCAACGCCAAACATAAAAAGGGGTATGGAACGGCCAGCTGACACTGGTCGTTCGCCAGCACTCGCAGAGCGTTGGAACAAGAAGCCTGGCGCTAGCGCGCGGCGGGAGCGATGCCGATGATTTTCGTTTGCGGCACGCTGAGATCGATGAGTTCGGGCTTGTCGGTCTGGGCACGCGATTCGTTGCCGGCCACATCACGCATGGTCAGACGCAGATAAACACGCGGCGGCAAGTGTTCGGGCAAGCGCCACGGATATTGGCCCGTGTTGGGCAGCTGCGGTTCACCGATGAGGTTCCAGGGGCCGTCTTTCTGCTCGGCCCATTCCAGCGTGATCGGCTTGTCGCCCAAATTGCGGTCTTCCGCTTTCCAGGCCAGCAGGAGTGTATTGGGTTGCGTGGGGTCCGGCTGCGGCCGATAGAGCTGGCCCGTAGGAGCAGTAGTATCCAATTCCACCAGCGCTTGCGGCGGCTCGCCCGGCTTGGGGGGAGGCGGCGCCAGACCAGCCTTGCTTTTGACAGCCACAATGAAACCGTAGACGATCCCCTCGCCTGGCAGCTGCACACCCACCGAACCGGACACTTCCGGCCCGCGGAGGTCGGCTCCCGGTGGCAGCGTGACGGGTACCTCGCCCGGCATCTTTTTCCAGGTCTGGCCTTTGTCGAGGGTGACATAGATGTCGGCGTTGCCCAAGCCAGAAGGCCCGACCTTGCCGACCGTGAAATCGATGCGGACCTCGCGCGCTTTGACAATCTTGACCGCAGGAGATTGGCCCGGCGCTTCCACGCGATTGCCGGCAGGCGGTGTAGAGGGCAGCACAGGCGTCTCGCCGATCCCGATTGGAGACAGGCGAGGTGTCTGCCCTGCCGAGTTGGCGGCCATGGGCAGTCCGGTAAATTGGGCTGGAGGGCTGGGAGCAGGTCCGTTCGACTCCACGACCGGCGGCGGCGCCGGCGGCGTGGGCACAGCCCTGCTGCTTGGGGCCGCTTCAATCATGGGGCGCGGCTGCACCTGCTGACTGGTCAGCCGATTCGGCTGATTGGACGGATTGCTTGGCGCTGTCGAGATGACGCTGAACGGCCCGCCTTCCCCCTGTCCAGTAGCTGGCGCGGCCGCAGCATGCAGCACGAACACATCTTCGCCGACATTACCGGCCTGATCCTTCAGCTGCACGCGGACACGGACTTCGCCAGCCTTGCCGTCCTTGCCGGGATCAAACTCTTTGTCGCCTTCGAGGACCAAAGGAGCGGGCAACGGCGTCCATTGGCCTTCCGGCAGGGCGCTGGTGTGATAATCCAAGCGCAAGGAACGCAGATCGGGATAGGCATCCGCAGCCGTCCAGTGAGCGCGGATTTGGCCGCTGGCCAGCCGTTCCGCTGTCACCTTGACCTGCGGCGGCGCCGTGTCCACAATCACGGCCATATGCGGTTTGACCCGTTCGGGATTGGCTGGCGTCGGCCGCCCGGCGCGGTCTTCTTGCTGGACGATGAACCGATAGGAGCCATCTTCCGGGGCGTGGTAAATGAATTCGTGCTCGGTAGGCGGCTTACGGTCCACTTGCTCCCATGTTTTCCCTTTGTCCCGGGAGACCAGCAGGATGAATGCCTGGATTTCGCTGGCTCGCTTCGGGTCCGTTAATCTGAGGGGGAGCTTGAGGCCGCGGCTGGGCATAAAATATTCTTCGACTGCCGGCCCTTGATGGAGAGTCAGCGCCAGACAGGTCCAGATAATCGGTCCCATGCCCATCGGCGTACCTCCCCCTCCCGCCGGAAACCCGTTCTCCCAAGTCGGTTGTTGAAATGTATCGGTTATAGCGACGGCCATCTTGAGGAAAATCTTGGCCCAGACAGAAAAAATTCAAGGAATCGATTGGCCGACACGCCTACTTGACCTTGTGGGGAGCTTTGGCGTATACCATCTCAGCGGGGACGTTAGCTTTTGAGCGAATCTCAAGGAACTAATGCCCCCGCTCAGACAGCACGAGGTTCAAGACATGAACGAAGCACACGAACACGGCCATTCTTCGCAAGACGTCAGCATTCCCGGCGGTCCAGGCAAGCCGCCGCTGCACTTCACGCCGGAGGAGTGGGAGCAATACCGCAAAAGCGATAAGGGCGCGGCCCGGGCGGTGGTGTTGCTCATGGGCAGTATCTTCACCATCGGCTTGATTCTCTACTCGGCTGTGGCCTACGTCTGCTGGTTTAAGGTAATGTAACGGCGATCATTGCTCGGCGGCGGGGTGTTCACACGCTCCGCTCACCCCGTTATGCTCATGCGGGCGCCGTCGGCACCACCAGAATGGGGATTTGCAGGCGGTGCAACACGGGCGAGACCGTTTGGCCTAGCGCCAGATCGGCGAAGAAGCGGTGGCCGTGCGTGCCCAGCACCAGAAAATCCAGTTTGCGCTCACGGGCAATGCGGACCAACTCGGCCGCTGGCTCACCGTAACCCAATTCACCCTCGGCGCGTAGACCTTCCGCATGTAAATGCTTGACCAGTTCGCTGATCCGCTGTCGGTCTGTCCGGCTTTCCTGATCGTCGGTGGCTGATCCATAATAGTCCGCGCCCGGTCCCTCAACAACGTGGATGAGCAGCAGCGGCGCCTGATGCAGACGCGCCACGGTCGCCGCTTGCGTCAGGACTGCGCCATCGCCGCCGGCGAGTTCCACGGCCACGCCAATACGCTGATAGCGCACCGTCGCCAATTCGGGAGCCGGCAGCGGCGCCGGACCGGCTTCTCGATAACGGAAATGAGGATAAAGCATTACCCATAACAAAAACCCCGTCAGGGCCGCCGCTAGCGGACCAACCGTGCCGTAGATCCATAAGCTGCTCCAGCCGGCCTCCTGCACATCCTGGGCCCATTCGGCCGTTTGCATCCCGATCAGCACGACGTTCAGACTCACCACGATCGCGGCACACAGCCAAGCCAATCCCTTTAGCCAGATCGGGTTGGCGAAAGCACCCATGCGGCGGCGATCGCTGGTGAACTGCACCAACGGGATGATGGCGAACGGCAGCTGGAAACTGAGGACAGCTTGACTGAGCACCAACAGCTGCAACAGCCGCTCATCAATAGTTGCTCGACCGTCGCTTACGCTTCCGGCTCGTTCCGCCGGAGTAGCTGATGCCAGCGATAACACCAACAAAGCCGGCACAAGGGCCGCCAGACGCGTCAGCAAGCGGCGCATCCACGGCCGCAGACGCAGCCGCACAAACCCCTCCATGACGACTTGCCCGGCCAACGTGCCGGTCAGCGTCGAGCTTTGGCCTGATGCCAACAGCGCTACGGCGAACAATACGCTGGCCAACGTCGTGCCCCACACTTCGCCCAGCAGACGATAAGCATCGGTCAGCTTGTCCACCTCCTTGCCGTGCGCGAAAAACGTTGCCACAGCCAAGACGAGGATAGCAGCGTTGATGAAAAACGCGCCATTGAGGGCCAGCGCCGAATCGATCAGGTTGTACTTGCAGGCCAGGTGTTTGCCGTCGGGCGTCTTGGGAAAGGCGCGTGTTTGCACCAAAGCCGAGTGCAAATAGAGATTATGCGGCATGACGGTGGCGCCGAGCATAGCAATGGCCACGTACAGACTCTCGGTCGTTCGGACCGGATCAAGTCCGGGCATCAAGCCGCGCAGCACGCCGCCCCAATCCGGCCGGGCCAGCACGATCTCGATGACAAAACTAACGGCAATCACTCCTACCAGGGCAAGCGTCAGCAACTCCAGGAGCCGTACGCCGCGGCGTTGCAAGGCCAGCAACAAAAACGTATCCAGTGCGGCGATGGCCAAGCCAAGCAGATAAGGAATATTGAAGAGCAATTGGAGAGCGATAATGGTGCCGATGACCTCGGCCAGATCGGTGGCGGCGATGGCGATTTCGCTCAATAGCCACAGTCCGAATACGGCAGGGCGCGGATAACTCTCGCGGCACGCTTGGGCGAGGTCGCGGCCGGCAACGATGCCGAGTCGGCTGGCGAGACCCTGTAAGAGCAACGCCATCAGGTTCGACATCAACAGCACCCACAAGAGCCGATAGCCGAACGACGAGCCAGCTTGCAGGTCGGTGCCCCAATTGCCGGGGTCCATGTAACCGACGCTAACCATGAACGCCGGGCCGGAAAACGCCAGAAAACGTTGCCACCAGCGCGTGGGGATTGGCACCGAACGGTGAATTTCTTCCAGAGAAGGGGCCATCGAGCCGGAATACATGGGGCCGCAACTCCATCCTTTTCGCCTACCCGCCTGCCGGGCCCGCACAGGCTACCCATGCGGGCACGACGAACGGGCAAAATTAGGTTATCCTAACTCTTCAGTTAGTCAAGAC
>JAJPHU010000204.1 GCA_021325115.1 Planctomycetota bacterium
GAGACAGCAGCCGTGTTCGTCAAGCGCACCATTTCCGTAGGGAGGGACCATCGCGGCTTCACACTGATTGAGCTGTTGGTGGTGATCGCCATTATCGCCATTCTGATTGGTCTGCTCTTGCCGGCTGTCCAGAAAGTGCGCGAGGCCGCCAACCGCAGCCAATGCACCAACAATCTCAAGCAACTCGGCTTGGGGCTACACAATTACCAATCCACCTTTGGGGCCTTCCCCCCTGGCTATATCACTAATGGGATAACGTTCGGGGGCCAAGTCATAATCCCTCCCCCTCCTCCCGGGATTACTGTCGCGCCCTACCAACCGGGTTACGGCTGGGCGACTTTCACCCTGCCCTTCGTGGAGCAGCAGAACCTCTACAACCTGATCAATCCGCCCAAAGTTGCCTTCCAGACAGTGATGACGAGTAACCCGGCACTTCTGCAAACGCAGCTTAAGATATTTCTTTGCCCCTCCGATCCCGGTTCGGGGGTACTGAATGGGTACTTGAATGGCAACCGCCCGTTCAAGAACTTTGGCCCTCAGCCAAGCCCGCCGGGCGCGCCGGGCTACTGCACCACCCTGTCAAACTACGTGGCTAATGCCGGCGATACTAATGCGGGCCCTTTCGGCGGAAACAGCAGTACGACTATCACCACCATCACCGATGGGACGAGCAATACCATCCTCGTGGGCGAACGGGCCAGCAAGAACGCTGGCTTGTACAACAGCTACGCTGGCCTCGTCTTTGGGGAAGATGACAATGACAGTGATAACAATGCCTCGGACCAGGCCGTGTTGGGTTGGACGGATTACCAGATGCAAACCGGCTACACGGCAACACTCACTTCTCCCCGAAATGCCTTCGGCAGTGCGCACATCGGCGGGGCCAACTTTGTGATGGCCGATGGCTCGGTACACTTTATTGCCAGCAGCATCGCCTGGGGCGACACCCTGGGAGCGGGCGCACCGTACCAAACGTACAATATGCTCGGCGCCATGCAAGATGGGCTTGTGCCAGGTCCCTGGTGAGAAGGAAACGCTCGAACGAGCCGGAAGCGTTCAACGACGGAAGGGCCGGCATCTCGCCAATCGTGCTGTCGCAGACGCTTCCGGCTCGTTTCGTTCACAGTCGGGACTTCTAGAGAAGGGACTTCCCACTCTTATTAGAAGACGAGAAAATTCTTTATTAGAAGACGAGAAAATTCTTCCAAAAACTACTTGCGTTCCGGCGCACACATGGGGATAATCGAAGGTGCAGCACTGCGGAGGTACGCCATCACGTCCGTGGAGGGTCCAGCCATGAAAGGGCCGCACTGGAGTTGGTATCTGTTGATTGCGCTCGTAGCACTGGCACCGGCCGGCATTCGCTTGATGACCTGGCCGGGTTTCAAGCGGCAAGCGCCGGAGCCGCAAATGGTGCAAGCGGGCCAAACGCTGTTTGTGCATGAATGGAAAGCCAACGATCCGTTGGCGTCCGGCGATGGCCTTGGCCCGGTTTACAACGCTGCTTCTTGTGTCGCTTGCCATAATCAGGGCGGCCCCGGCGGCGGCGGCGACCTGACGCACAACGTCACCACCTTCGTCTATCAATCCGATGCGGAAGCAGCCATTCGTCGCAATCCACGCGAGGGCGTCGTTCATGCCTTCGCGGTCAACAATTTCCCGCGCGAGACGCTGAATCATCTGCATTCGGACTTGCCTGCGGTGAGTCAGCCGCGGCTGGATACGGTCATCACTCTGCCAGGCCGCACAGTCAGCAGCAACCACTGCGCCGTCGTTCGCCCCGTTGTTCAAATCTCGCAACGGAACACACCGGCGCTGTTCGGCGCCAACTTGATCGACAGCATCCCCGATCGCGTCATCATTGCCAACGAGAAGGCGCAACGCCTGCGCTGGGGATTCGCTCCCAAGAAAAGCGAAGATCTGCCGGTGGGGCGAGCGTTGCGCCTGGCTGATGGCCGCGTTGGTCATTTCGGTTGGAAGGCCCAGAGCGCCAGTCTGGCCGACTTCGTACAGGCCGCCTGCGCTAACGAATTAGGCTTGGGCAATCCCGGACAGACTCAGCCGCGTCCTCTCAGCAAACCTTACTATCAACCGGTCAGCTACGATTTGACGCTGGAACAATGCGATCAGATCACGGCCTTCGTCGCCTCACTGCCGCGGCCGGTTGAGAAGCTGGAGAAAAGTTCTCTCTGCAGCGATGCACTCGCTGGTAGAGAGCTATTCAAAAGCATCGGCTGCGCCGATTGCCACACGCCGAACGTCGGCAATGTCGAGGGGCTGTACAGCGATCTGCTGCTGCACGACATGGGGCAGCCGTTGGAAGGCGGCGGTTCCTACAATGATATTCCGCCACTGCCCAATCCGAACAAGCCGCCGTCCGATCCGAATGATCCGCCCTCCCCTGGCGAATGGCGGACACCGCCGCTGTGGGGCGTGGCTGACTCGGCGCCATACCTGCATGACGGCCGCGCTCCCACACTGGAAAAAGCCATCGAGCTGCACGGTGGCCAAGGCACGCGTGCGGCCCGGAATTTCGCGTCCCTGAGCAAGACGGAGCAGGGCCAGGTCATCGTTTTCCTGCAGACGTTCCGCGCTCCGTGATTCCTTGCGAGCCGGAAGCATTAGCGACGGGATTGGCCGCTGTTGATGCTTCCGGCTCGTGAAGCGCTTTCGCGGAGGACGAGCCATGTCCATCAAATTCATCTGCAGTTGTGGCAAGCATCTGCGTGCCCGCGATGAGATGGCGGCGCGGCGGTCGATGTGTCCGCGCTGCGGTGCTCCGGTCGGCATACCGTCGTTGCGGCCAACTCATCCCGGCACCCCGGCAGCACCCTTGACGCCGCAGGAACGAATCCGCCTCAACCGCAACAAGCCCAGCGTAGAAACAGCGAGCGGAGCCGCGCTAGCGCTCCGAGAAAAATCTACGCTCGGGACGTTGACGGGACCTCGCTCGCCGGACGACGAGCCATCTCCCACGCCAAAAGTACGCCGCCGCCGCCAACTGGAGCAGCACTGGTATCAGTGCTTGGCTTATCCCCTTCTCAGTCGCAATGTGCTGGTGTGCTTCGCTTTGATCTTGTCTGTAGGGATGGGAGGCATCGTCCTGACCATCCAGAATTTTCCCTCCTTTTCTCCGACAACGCTGTCTAACTGGTTTCCGTGGGTTTCTAGCCTGGTATTCGTGGTGATGATCGCTGCTTACGCTTATTCCACGGTAGAATGCGCGCTGACTTCTGCTCTCGAGGGGAAAGGGGCGGCTTCCTATCTGCCATCCTGGAGTGCTGCAGATCCGCTGAAAAGCGGTATGCGTTGGTTGTTTTGCTTTTTCGCCGGCCCGATCGTGCCGGTCGGCCTGGTCGTTTATTTTTGGCTTTACGGTGGCGACCTGACCGCGATCGACTGGGCAATCATGACAGAGTTGGGCATCGTCGCGGCGGGCTACTGGTTTTTGGTCGTCATCTGCGCCAACCTACGCAATCGTCTTCGCGACGCCAATCCGCGATGCGTGGTTCAGCTTGTGCAGCACCTGAAATATCGCGCCATCGTGCCGATCCTGATTGCTCCTACCCTGGCGCTGGCTCACGTGTTGTTCGGCTTGTTCACCCTGAGCCTCTTGCATGAGCATATGTTCGCTGGCTGGTTGCTGCTGACGGGCTGTTTGTGCAGTGCTCTGTTCTGGTCGGCCTTCCTGTTTCGTTTGCTAGGCGTGTGGTGCTACTACACAAAACCCTAAGGGCTAGCGGACCAAACCTCCTCCCCCTCAGGGGGAGGGCTGGGGTAGGAAGTGTCAAGGCAAGGGAGCCAAGAAGTTGTGTCCCCCCACCCCAACCCTCCCCCACAAGGGGAGGGAAAAGTCCGCCAGTCCTAACGAGTTGGAAGTGTAAGCGATAGTTGTTTGCCGTCGCTGATGCTTCCGGCTCGTATCAGCGTGGAGTAATTTCATGTGCTGTCGACATAGAATATTTTCAATAATTTTATCCATTTTATCCTTAGATTCACTCTGGGCCGAACCGTTGCCAGAGACAAAACCACTCACCCGCGACGGCGACATCGCCGCGCAGATGGTCGAAGGTATCGACAAATATTTGATGCGCGAATTGGCCGCATCGGTCGAAAAACGCAAGCAGTATTGGAGGCCAGACTTCTCTTCAGCGGAAGCATACACGAAATCGGTGCAGCCCAACCGGGAGCGGTTGAAAAAGCTCCTCGGTGTTGTGGATGAGCGTGTTTCGCCGGTAGTCATGAAGTACATCGGTGCAGACACCCCATCGCCGCTTGTTGCGGAAACAGATTTGTACAAGGTATACACGGTGCGCTGGCCGGTACTGCCGAGCGTGGACGGGGAAGGATTGTTGCTGGAACCGAAGGGGAAGATTGCTGTGGCCCAAGTGGTGGCGTTGCCGGATGCGGACTGGACGCCAGAGATGTTAGTGGGCTTGACGCCGGGAGTACCCAAGGAATCGCAATACGCCCGGCGACTTGCTGAGAACGGCTGTCGTGTACTTGTGCCGGTGCTCATCGATCGCAAGGATACTTGGTCCGGCAATCCGAAGTTGGACCGCATGACCAATCAACCGCACCGCGAGTTCATTTATCGCATGGCTTACGAGATGGGCCGCCACATCATCGGCTATGAAGTGCAGAAGGTGCTGTCCGCGGTAGACTGGTTCTGTCCAAAGAAGGAACCTCGGCCGATCGGTGTGTTTGGCTACGGGGAGGGAGGTCTCCTGGCCCTCTACACCGCCGCCCTTGATTCTCGCATCCAGGCCGCCGTGGTCAGCGGTTATGACGGTCCGCGTGTCTCTTCCTGGCAGGAACCGATCTATCGCAACCTTTCTGGCATTGCCCGTGAGTTCGGTACAGCCCAATTGGCCCTGCTTGTTATGCCCCGGAGTCTCACCTTGGATTGCAACAAAAGACCGGTAATCGCCGGACCTCCCGCTCCTCACGCCGGCCGCAGCGGTGCTGCACCTGGCCAGTTGACGACAGGAAGACGCAAGGATAACAAGCTAACTCTCTACAAGGAACTGGAGGAGGACCGAGAAAACATTCAAAAGGCAGCGCGAATAGCACACATAAAGAAACCTCTACTCGTCAGCAGTGAAAGCGATTGGCCTGGCGATCAAACCACGCTTTCTATTTTCCTGTCTGCCTTGGTTGGACAGGAAACGGAAGCGAAGCCGTCCCGGCAGTTCCCTCGCCACGACTCTCGCTTTGCCCTCGATCCCGCCCCACGCCAAAAACGCCAGTTCGATCAACTCGTCGCCTTCACGCAAAAGCTGATGCGCGATTCCGAACGCTATCGCCAACAACATTTCTGGGCCAAGCTCGACACCTCGTCGCTGGAAAATTATCAGAAAACCTGCGAACCTTTTCGCAAGCAGCTCTGGGAAGAAGTCCTCGGTAAGCTGCCGGCGCCGACCTTGCCGATGAATCCACAAACACGACAAATCTATGATGAGCCGAAATGGAAGGGCTACGAGGTCACGCTCGATCTCTATCCCGATGTGTTCGCTTACGGCATTCTGCTGCTGCCCAAAGACCTGAAAGCTGGCGAGAAACGGCCGGTCGTCGTCTGCCAACACGGACTGGAAGGCCGGCCTACCGATGTGTGCAATCCCAGGCAACGGACCAAATACTACAATTCTTTCGGCGCTCAGCTGGCCGATCGCGGCTTTATCGTCTACGCACCGCAGAATCCCTACATCGGTCATGACAAATTTCGCGTCCTGCAGCGCAAGGCCAATCCCCTTGGTCTATCGCTGTTCTCCTTTATTGTTCGCCAGCACGAACGCACCCTCGATTGGCTGGCGACGCTGCCCCACGTCGATCCCGAGCGCATGGCGTTCTACGGCCTGTCCTACGGCGGCAAGACGGCCATGCGCGTGCCGGCCCTGTTGTCGCGCTATTGCCTGTCGATCTGCTCTGGCGATTTCAACGAATGGATACGCAAGAATGTATCCATCGATTATCCGGGCAGTTATATGTTCAGCGGCGAATATGAGATGCCGGAGTTCAACCTCGGCCACACCTTCAACTATGCCGAAATGGCGGCGCTAATCGCGCCGCGTCCGTTCATGGTCGAGCGTGGCCATGACGATCCGGTCGGCGTCGATGAGTGGGTCGCTTACGAGTACGCCAAGGTACGACGCTTGTACAGCCGTTTGCAGATGCCGGAGCGAACCGAGATTGAGTTCTTCGCTGGCGGCCATGAGATTCATGGCCAGGGCACGTTTCGTTTTTTGCAAAAGCACCTGAATTGGCCGAAGTGACCTACAAGACTGGCGGACAAAACTGTAGAGGAAGCTGCCCGCTTGCTCATTCTCAGGCAAGCGGGCAGCTTGCCCTGCAGTTTGGCGGTTCCTTTAGTTGGCCTTCGCTGCTTGCAGGGTATTGTACAGCAACATGGTAATGGTCATCGGCCCGACGCCGCCGGGCACGGGGGTGATGGCTGAGGCCGTCTGGCGCACTGCCTCGAAATCTACATCGCCAGATAATGTACCGTCCGGCAGGCGATTCATGCCCACGTCTACGATCACAGCGCCAGGCCGTACCATGTCGGCGCGAAGGAAACGCGCCTGGCCGAGAGCCGCCACCACAATGTCGGCTGAGCGCGTCAAATCGGCGAGGTTTTTACTGCGACTGTGGCAAACCGTCACCGTGGCATCCACGCCTTTTTGCATCAGGATCAACGCCAGTGGTTTGCCGACGATATTGCTGCGACCGATCACCACCACATGCGCCCCGGCGACCGGGATATTGTTACGAACCAATAACTGCAAGATGCCGTGCGGTGTGCAAGCCAAAAAATGCGGTCGGCCTGCCGCCAACAGACCCAGGCTGTGCGGGCTGAAACCGTCCACATCTTTGCGGGGCGCGACAGCATCGACAATGGTGGCTTCGTTGATGTGCGGCGGCAGCGGCAACTGCACCAGAATACCGTGAACAGTCGAATCGACGTTGAGACGCGCGATCAGAGTAAGCAGCTCCGATTCCGAAGTGTTGGCCGGCAGCTCGTGCAAGAAACTGGCGATACCGACCTTGTCGCAAGCGCGGCGTTTATTGCGGACATAGATCTGGCTGGCGGGATTGTCACCGACCAATACCGCCGCCAAGCCGGGACGAAGGCCACGCACACGCAGCAGTTGGGCTACTTCGGCGGCAATCTCCGCTTGCATCGTCTGTGCCAACTGTTTGCCATCCAGCAGTACAGCCGTCATGTATCTATCCGTATCTCTTGCTTTCCGATGAAGATCTGATTATGTTAAACTAAATTAATGGTTATGCTCTCCCCCACTCCAACCGAGTGAGCGCTTTCCTGATCCTCCTCTGAGGCCACATCATGGTAGCAAACTCTCAACGGAATCATCAACCCACGCTGCTCGTGGTTGAAGATGATGAAATGATCCGCGACGCCATGATCCGTGTGTTCGTGCGTGAGGGCTATCTGGTATTGACGGCGGCCACGGGCCACGATGCCATTGGAATCCTGCGGACGCCGGAAGAGCCGATCGATGTCGTCCTTCTGGATGTTGGCTTGCCGGATGTCAGCGGTGCCGACCTCTGCGTACGCATGCGGCAACTTTGTCCCAACCTGCCGGTCGTTGTCTGCACGGGGGCAGCCAGTCCGGAAGAAATTGA
>JAJPHU010000202.1 GCA_021325115.1 Planctomycetota bacterium
CTCGACGCAGAAATAGTAGGTCCGACCCAGGTATTCCAGGTGGGCCGTAGCTTTCTGCCATTCGGCTTTTTCGCTCATGATGCATTCTCCTCAGGATCTTGCACGAGGGGGTTCACAGCCCGTTCGTTTTACGAACGGGGATCTTGAGGTGTTACTTTGTTGGAGACTTCTTCGCGTTCTTGGCCTTGAGTTCCTTGACCTTGGCCAGCGTTTTATCCGGGTCTTCCAGCGCCTTCTCCACGCAGCCCTCGCAGCACACGAAGACTGGCTGGCCCTTGAGCATGATCTTGACCGGCACGCCCATCGCTCCCAGCGGGTTGTCTTCCTCGACGCAGAACTTCTGGGACTCGGCGAGCTTGCGATCCTCCGGGCTGAGCTTCGCCAGATTGGCGGCGATCGTGCTATTCTCATCGGCTGGAGTTAGGTAGATGCAGCGCATCTCGCCGGACCCGATCGGCACTTTCTCGGTCTTGCTGACCCAGTGGCCGTTCTCGTGCCAGACGATGCGAACCATGTAGTAGTACTCCTTGCCCGGCGTCAGCGGCGGCGACTCGAAGTAGCGTACCATTCCTCTGGCTTTGGTCGGATGGTCGTTGAACCAGATCAGGGCATCTTCGGGCAAGTGAGCCATCAGAACCCCGATGTTGGGATCGATACCTTGCGGCTTGTGTGGCAGCAGAGTGATGGTGATCGTGTATTTCTGCGGCGGGGCGGTGACGGTCGGCGGCGGCGGCTGAGCGGGTCGAGTCGGCTCGTAGTAGCCACGGTAGCCGGGCTGCATCCACGGCAGTATCTTGGTGGGCACGGCATATGGCTGCGTCTCCCATCCTTCGCCCGCAGGCACGGAATCATCAGCCAGCAGCAGCGCGATTCCAGCCACCAGTAGGCCGGGTATCATCAACCGCAGTCGATCAGAATGACAAAATGCTGCCATGGAACACCTTCCGTTAAAGAGTCCTTGGGCCTCGGGAACCAGCACAAGCATACGGCACAACCCTCTGGCCACGACTTCCGGCATGGCAAAGGACGTGCCGTATCGCTCTCTACCTCCATTGAATGAGCTGTCCTTGAAGCAAGTCTTTTCATCCTTAGAACTTGCGTCTTCTCCATAGTTCGATGACGCTCTGCGCCGTCCTTAACCGTTGTTTCATCGCGTCCAGGTATGGGCGGATCCGCCCACTGCCCACTTTTAAACGACCGTGAAGGATTACGCAGCAGCGCTCTTGGATGAGCGGCTGTTGCGGTTCCTGCAAACTTTTCGGTTTCGCTTGCGGAGGTAGTATTGAACCTCACGCATTAACGCCGTCATGGTGTGGCAAATAGGTTGCGCGTGACGTTAGCATACCAATCCTGCCACACCCGCTCAATCTTTTGGTCGTTGGGACAGGAAGGTGGCAGAAAGTGCAGACGGAGGCGGCCCCCCCACCAACGCAACGCTGCCTGGACGATCTTGCTGCGGAGCAGCCGTTGAGCAGGTTGATCACGATCCGGTAGCGGATGCGGACGCCGGCTTGGCGACAGCGGCGCAGGTGGTTGCAGAGTTTTTCCTTGACGGCGAAGCGGAGGCGGGGAAGAATCGATGGTATGGGAATTCCCTCCTTGGGGCGTGTGGCCCTGAGTGTGTCTTGCCAGTAGGGAATTCCCCTTTTCATTGCCATCTTCCTCCTGGGCGAGACTCTACAGCTGAATCACGCATGGTCATTTAGGGGAGCCAGCTATACGGCCGCGGTGCAACAAGATGGCGAGTAGTGGAATGGCGCTGGCACAGGAGCATGTCTCACCTATGATGCCCCTATGGAACACCAACCCGATGAACAGCGTCCGCCCTTGAGTTACAAATCCGCGGGTCTCGATCTCGATGTTTACGAGCAGACCCTGGCCGGTATGGCCCCGTATCTGCGCCGCACGCATACGCCGCGCGTCCTTCCCCCCCCTTTTCCCCCTCGGAGTGGAGGAAAAGGAGGAGGAGGCGGCTTCGCCAGCTTATTCAGTCTCGATTACAATACGCGCCTGTTTGCTCGCAATTATCGCCATCCGGTCCTCGTCTCCTGCACCGATGGCGTCGGCAGTAAACTCAAAATCGCTTCGCTGATGGGCAAGCACGACACAGTCGGCATCGACCTGGTCGCCATGTCGGTCAACGATTGCCTCTGCACCGGCGGCGAGCCGTTATTTTTTCTCGATTACCTGGCGATGCCCAAGGATGATCCGGCCCTGGCGCGTGATCTGATCAAGGGGATCAGCGATGGCTGCATGGAGGCAGACTGTGCCTTGGTCGGTGGCGAAACGGCTATTCTGCCGGACTTCTATCAACCGGGCGATTACGACATGGCCGGTTTCTGCGTCGGCGTTGTCGAGCGCGATCACATCATCAATGGCCGGGCCATTCAGCCCGGCGACGTGGTGCTCGGCCTGGCCAGTACCGGACTGCACTCCAACGGCTACAGTCTGGTACGCAAGGTAGTTTTCGATCACGCCGGGCTGAAGGTCAGCGATTTCGTGCCAGAACTGGGCCGCACCGTCGGTGAGGAATTGCTGGAGCCGACACGCATCTACGTGCGAGCGATCAAGAACATCTTGCGGCACTATCCGGTCAAGCGTCGCGTGGTGCGCGGCCTGGCCCACATCACTGGCGAAGGGCTGGAAGGCAACGTGCCGCGCGTGCTGCCGCCTGGCCGCCGTGTCTTCCTCCGTAAAGGTAGTTGGCCGATCCCGCCGGTATTCCGCTGGCTTGGGCGCCTGGGCAACATCGACGAGGCCGAGATGTTCCGCGTTTTCAACATGGGTATCGGCTTCGTTGTCATTGCCAGCCGCTACTACGCCGACAGCATCATCCGCCAACTCGAAGAAGACCGCATACACACCTTCGTCATTGGCGAAGTCCGCGAAGGCGAACCAGGTGTTGAGTTC
>JAJPHU010000269.1 GCA_021325115.1 Planctomycetota bacterium
GAGACAGCAGCCGTGTTCGTCAAGCGCACCATTTCCGTAGGGAGGGACCATCGCGGCTTCACACTGATTGAGCTGTTGGTGGTGATCGCCATTATCGCCATTCTGATCGGCTTGCTCTTGCCGGCGGTCCAGAAGGTCCGCGAGGCCGCCGCTCGCAGCCAGTGCACCAACAATCTCAAGCAGCTCGGCCTGGCTCTGCAGAACTACGCTGGCGCCTTCGGAACTTTCCCTCCTGGCTACCTTACCGGGAAAGGTATCCCCGGCATTGCCGGCCCCTACCAACCAGGCTATGCCTGGGGGACCTTTATTCTGTCTTTTGTTGAACAGCAGAACCTCTACAATCTGATCAATCCGCCCCAGGTTGCCCTGGGGACGGTGATGACAAACAATCCAGCGCTTCTACAAACACAGCTCAAGATATTCCTCTGCCCGTCCGATTCCGGCTCTGGGGTGCTGAATGGGTACTTGAATGGTAACCGCCCGTTCAAATCTGTCGGTCCTCAGCCAAGCCCGTCGGGCGCGTCGGGCTATTGCACGACTCTGTCGAACTACCTGGCTAACTCCGGCGATAACGGCCATGCTGGACCTCTGGGCAGCAACAGCACCACGCGCATCACAGACATCACCGATGGAACGAGCAATACTTTCCTTGTCGGCGAACGGGCCAGCAAGAACGCCGGCTTGTACAACAGTTACGCCGGCCTCGTCTTCGGCGAGAATGACAATGATGGGGACAACTATGCCTCGGACCAGGCCGTATTGGGTTGGACGGATGTCCAGATGCAGAGCGGCTACAACTCGACACTCCCCCTCCCCCAAAATTCCTTCGGCAGCATGCATATCGGCGGGGCCAACTTTGTGATGGCCGATGGCTCGGTACATTTCATTGCCAGCAGTGTCGCCTGGGGTGACACTTTGAACGGAGGCGCCTACCAAACGTACAATATGCTCGGCGCCATGCAAGATGGGCTTGTGCCCGGATCGTGGTGAGATCAAGGGCGAGGGCACAAAACTCCGCCAGTCTATAGTACAAGCAAGGGATAGACAGACTAACCCTTGCTTGCGCTACGGACGGACAATAAAAGAGAAAAAAGAGGAAGCAACATGACGAACACATGCGCCTGCAAGATCGATCATCCTGGACCGCGGTCCTTTGTCCTGTTGGCCCTTTTGTTTCTGGCTGTCCTTTCCGGATGTAAGGGGGATGGACTTACCGATTACCAGCGCGAGGAGATCAAGAAGGAAGAGTGTCTCAACACTCTCCGCGCTCAGGGGGCGAAGATCACCCAGAAAAATTATCCGCGTTATGGAAACGGCTACGTGGTCGATTTGAGCGGTGCCCAGCTTACCGACAGCACGTTCCAGAATCTGAAAGAGTTGAAGCGAGTTGCAGAGTTGGATCTGAGCAAGTCGTCGCTCACCGACGACCAGATGGACCAGCTCAACGGCGTAGCCTTCTTCCTCGCGAAGCTGGACTTGAGGAACACGGCGGTGACGGATGCGGGATTGCAAAAGCTGACGAATCTTAACTTCTGCTTTGACCTCTACCTCGCCGGTACCAAGGTCACCAAGGCGGGGGTGGAGAATTTCAAGAAACAGCGCCTTGATCGCCCAACAACCAAGGTCAAGAAAATAAACGTCCACCTGTAAAAAGGGCAAGAGAAACACGCTCGTTACGGGCGTGCGCACGCCGGCAGGGCATCAGACCGTTCCCGTAGCAATGCTCCTAACCGTTCTGCGATCAGCTGGTGGCCCAGCGCGTTGGCGTGATGTTTGTCGGCCTTGACTGCCTCGGGGGCGTGACCGGCATCCCACTTGGCCAGATTCAGCGCGATAAAGCCGGATTCTTCCGCCAGCCGCATCAGCGGCGATGCTTCAAACGCCGCGTCCCGGACCCCCGGCATGGGAACATAGACCCAGACCGGCAAAATCCCTCGCGGACGACATTGCTGGACGATGTCGGCATAAACCCCTCGGAGGATCTGGGGAGCGAAGCGCTGGAGACGGATTTCCACCTCGCCTGGCGGTGTATCCGAGCCGATCCCGGCCTGTTGCACGATTGTGTGCAGATAAGCGGGCAGCTTGTTACGACGGTCGATGAGCATTGCCAGATGTCGTACCGTTCCCAGGTACTCGTCCTGATGGGCGACGTAATAGATGGCATCCGGATGGAAAGCGAGTACCTTGCGTGCAATCAAGGTGAGGCGGTGGATAGCGTGCGACTTGCCCGTGCCGAAGTTCAACACCTCGATGCGCCGTTGCCCCCTTGGTTCTCCCCTATCTTGGGAGGGAATTAAGGAAAGGGCGGCATTCAGGCGTGCCTCGAGCAATCGAGTGAAGGTTTCCTCGTCGCCGACGCCATAGCCCATCAACACACTGGAGCCGACGAACGCCAACCGACATACGCCAGGGAGCTTCTCCTGCGTGATACCTGGGCGATCGCGCATACCCAGGCTGTTGACAGTGAAACGATGGCCGCCAATCTCGCCGCTCCAACCGGGGATCAGCTCGCGCTCCAGGAAGTCATCAACGGGCCGGGTGATGTCTGTGTATACGGGCGGAGGACGCTTCCTCTCCGGAAGTCCCGGTAGCCCTATCAGCGGTGATGCTTGAACGGAAGTATCGGCAATTTCCTCGTAATAACCCTGGACGGCTACCGCTGCTTCGACCGGTGTGGTAGACTCCAGACGCAGGGTGGCTAGCAACTCGGCTACTTGTGGGCCGAAGGCTTCACCAACCGGAGGCATCCCGGCAGCGATCAGCGCCAGCAGCCCTGTGGTCTGAAGAGCGACGGAGCCAGAGAACGAGAGCGTCCACGGCAGCACCTTGCGGCGGTGAAGCCAGGCCCGCAGAAATTGGATAAATACGCCGACTGTCAAGATGCTCCCCACACAGGTACCGATCGTCAGAATCGATCGAGAGCTAACATTGGGGACAGTGAGGGCGCGCAGGGAAGAGATGAACTTCGGCATGGTCCAGCAAGCCCAGAAGAAACTTACCAGCAAGAACGTACCGCCCACTTTCAGAGGAAGAATCGCGGCGGTGAGCGCCTCGCGTCTCAGCCATTCCCGGCCGGAATCGGCGGGAGCAGAGCGGGAAGCCTGAGCGGCGCGCCTCAAGTCGAAAAGTAAGCTCACGGACGCTGCCACGCCGGCCGATAACCACAGGATCGCACCTTTCGGCGCGAGCGGTAGCTCGCCGCGCAGCCAAAACACCTGGTAAGAATGCAACAGCCAGGTGACGACGAACACTCCCAAGCTGGCAGTAACCAGCGCCGTCGCCCTTCCCCAACCGTGCAGCGCGAAGAAGGCAGGATAGAAAAACACCTTGGCCATGAAGTCTTTCCAATAGATATTGATCCGCCGCCACACGTCGCTGACGCTTGATGCCAGGAAATAGTTCTGATGCGTTCGCGGCAGGTTGAAGCCGAAGAGGTGCAATATGCCGGTAATAATGTGGAACCATCCTGAAATGCGCAAGTACAGCGCATAATTCGCTCCCAAAAAGAGAAGAAGATACGGCAGATCGGCCAGCTGGTGCGGTGCCGGCAGCAAATAGTATTTGACGAAGCGATAGGCGAGCAGATGGGTCAAGCCGCGCACAATCCAGCAGACGCCCGATTGGTAGATAGTATAAGGTTTCTCGTCGTAGTACGTCTGGCGGAACGTCTTGAAGTCGATGACCGGGAAGAGCATGAAGCAGAGGTTAGGCAGCGCGAAAAAGTATGCCAGGGTGTGTGCTAGCGGCGGTTGGAGCCGTTCGTGGCGGCAGTCGTATAGGTAGATGATGAGCCGGAACATAAACATGGAGGCGAGCACCGGCCAGAACGGCTCGGTGGACTCAATCCGCCATAAGGCCAGGATGCTGCCGGAGGCGGCAATCAACAACACGCGATACTTCCAGGGCACCGGCAGACGGGCCAGTGCGATCAGGCCGCCTCCCAGGCCAAGGAGCCAGCCAGCTGTCAGCCAGCCGAACAGCAGCACGGCGGAAACCAGGGATAGCAGGCAGAAGAAAGCGAGACGAAACTGCGGCGGCAGCCAGGCGTGAACCAGGAACCCTCCGGCTGCCAGGCACAGCACAGTGAGAAACGGCAGGTTCGGTTCGATCTTGAACAGATAGACGGCCAGCAGGATCAAAGCGAGTTCGATCAGGACCAGTACGAAAGAGCAGAGGCTATCCGAGCCGCGCCCGTAAGGAAGCGGTAGCCGCTCTCCAACCGCTCTCTCACGATCGCAGTACGGATGTTGTTGAGAATCGATCATGACTTTTCGCCATTTTATGAAACGCACCGTTTCTCGGCCCCGGCGAACGAAACCCACCCCGATGCTGTGGCTGGGCTGCGACGCCTTCGCCTGGATGCGTCTGCTAATGGCCCATCGCTTCGCTGTCCATTATTCGCGCTGGCCTGTCGCCTTGATCATCTCGGCGATAAGCCCCGGACATACACTGCTGCGTTGGGCGCAAGAGGCAATCTTTGGCCGCCGTGTGGCCCGTACGCCGATCGAGCACGGTCCTCTCTTCATCCTCGGCCACTGGCGTTCGGGCACGACTCTGTTGCACGAATTGCTCAGCCATGATCCCCGTCATGCCGCGCCGACCACTTACGAATGCTTTGCTCCTCATCACTTCCTGCTGAGCCGTTCCTGGCTGCCGCGGCTTTTGGGCGGGTTGATGCCCGTACGCCGGCCCATGGATAAGATGGCTGCCGGCTGGGACCGGCCGCAAGAGGATGAATTCGCCCTGTGTCTGCTCGGGCAACCGTCTCCTTATCGACGCATCGCCTTCCCCAATCATCCGGCCCCCGACGCCGATCTGCTCGACCTTCGTCGTCTGCCGTCGGCCATACAGAGACGCTGGAAGTCGGCTTTTCTCCGCTTGGTGCGGCAATGGACGCTCCGGAGCGGAGGACGCCGCCTGGTCCTCAAATCGCCGCCGCACATCGGCCGCATTCCCCTTCTTCTGGAACTTTTCCCTGATGCACGCTTCGTTCACCTCATCCGGAATCCCTACGTTATCTATCCTTCCACGCTCCAGCTGTGGCGCCTGCTGTACAGTATTCACGCTCTCCAGCGGCCTTCGTGGCAAACTTTGCCGGAATATGTCCTCAGTACCTTCACGCATCTCTACGAGCGCTTTGAGGAGGACAAAGGGCTAATTCCTCCCGGACGTCTCCACGAATTACGCTACGAAGACCTGATACGCGATCCGATCGGCCAGCTGGCAGCACTCTATCGCCAGCTCGACCTCGGCGATTTCGCGCCAGTGCAAGCCAGTATCCAGGCGTATCTGTCCCAAATCAAGAACCATGAAACCAATCGCTACTTTCTGACACCGGACGAGCATCATACCATCACGCAGCGCTGGGGGGCCGTTATCCAGCGCTACGGTTACTCCTCCGAGCCGCGACCCTAAGGGCTAGCGGACCAAACCTCCTCTCTCCTCGTGGGGGAGGGCTGAGGTAGGAGGTGTCAAGGCAAGGGAGCCAGGGAGGGGTGTCCCCCCATCCCAACCCTCCCCCACAAAGAGAGAGGGAGGAAGACCTATAGCCGCTATACCTACTTGCAAGGCACTCTGGCCCTAAGGGAGAATCGATGGAAATCCGTGGAAAAACTGTTCCCTTACGGTCGCGACTCAGGTTTGTCTGCCAGAAAATGGGCCAGGGAGGCGATGGTCGGATGCTCGAGCAGGGGGTTCTCGTGAAAACGGCGGCCCAACCACGTCTCCAGATCGGTGAAGATCAGCACCATCGAGACGGAATCCAGACCGTGACGGTAGTACGGCTCGTCCACGTCGATCGCTTCCGGCGCTAGCCCGGTCAGGCTGCTGATGCGGTGGACGAGCCAATCTTGGATCTCCTGTGCGGAACGATTCACGTTTTTCTCCAGCAGCGCAAGGTTCCTTTTTCATAGGCAATTCGGCAGGCATGACGCTGGATCTTGCCGCTGGCGGTCCGGGGGAGAGCACCGGGCTGCAAGAAACAGACCTCGTGGACTTGGAGCTGATGGCGTTCGGCCACGGCTTGGCGAATGTCGCCGGCCAGTCTGGTCAGATCGGCATCTCGGTAGCGCCGGTCCAATTCTTGAGCCACGATCAGGCGTGGTTCGCCATCCGGGCCGGTCTCGAAGGCGGCGCCGCAATCGCTACGCAGGCCGAGGTGTACCTGCTGGACAGTCGCCTCAATGTCTTGCGGATAATGGTTGCGACCGCGAATTACAAGGATATCCTTAAGCCGGCCTGTCACAAAAAGCTCGCCGTCCCACACAAAGCCGAGGTCGCCAGTACGCAGGAACGGACCTTCGCCACTGCCGGACAGACGTGCTGCAAAAGTGCGGGCGCTTTCCTCCGGTCGATTCCAGTAACCGGCAGCGACCGAAGGACCGGCAACCCAGATTTCCCCAACGGTGCGTGGTGGACAAATTTGCAGAGAATTAGGATCGACAATTTCGACGCGTAGTCCCAGCCAGGGCCAGCCACAGCCGACCAGCACGCGTGCATCCGGGCTATCGGCGGAAACTTCCTCAACCTGCCCTTGTTCCAGAGAACTTGTGCGGACGGTGCGGACGATGGGGCGGGACGCTTTGGCGCCGCCGGTCACAAACACGGTCGCCTCGGCCAGGCCGTAACAGGGATAAAAAGTCTCCGGTCGGAAACCGCACGAAGCAAAAGCATCGCTGAAGCGCTCCATGACCCGTGCGCTGATCGGCTCAGAGCCAATGACGGCGATGCTCCAGTTGCTGAGGTCGAGAGCGGCTTTTTGCTCCGGCGTGATGCGGCGAGCACACAGGTCATAGACGAAGTTGGGGCCGCCGCTGGTGTCGGCGCGGTAACGGGAGATGGCAGAGAGCCAGCGGAACGGCTCTTGGAGTAGACTGAGCGGCGACAGCATTACGCACACCGCACCATGATAGACGGCCTGCAACAAGCCCCCAATCAGGCCCATGTCGTGGTGCAGCGGCAGCCAGAGGACGCCCAGGCCAGGACCGCAATGCTCCACTGCTGTTTCCAACATGCGCTCATTGTGCATCAGGTTGCCATGCGTTACCATCACGCCTCTCGGCGCGGCCGTAGTCCCTGATGTGTATTGCAAAAGGGCCAAGGTATTAGTCTCGACCCGCCCTTGCCGCCAACGCCGGGCATGGCTGAGGTCGATCTGATCTACGGCGATCCAGTGCAAGGCGTCTCCGCACGGCATCCGGCCGAAGCCCTGGGACAGGCTGGCGACGAGGTCGCTGGTTGTCAGCGCGATCTGTGGCTGACAATCGGCTGTCACATTGGCCAACCCTTGCCAACTCTGTGCCAGCGGTTCCGGACGCGGCGGCGGTAGCGGCACGGGAACCAGGCCGGCATAAAGGCAGCCGAAAAAAGCAGGAACGAACTCCAGTCCGGCCTCGAACAACAACAAAACGCGATCGCCCGGCCCCCCCCTATCGCGCAACAAGGCCGCCAACGCTCGCGCTTTTTTGTCCAGGTTAGCATAGCTCAGGCGTGGCCCTTCCTCCTCGCCGTCGATGAGAAAACAAGCAGAGAGATCGTCCGGAGTAGTCTCGGCCCGTATACGCAATACCTCGTCGATCGAGGTAGCAAATGCAGGCGAATTGCAAAGCATCACTATGCATCTCCATTGAAGGAGATTGTATTTTAACTCACCTCTCCTTGCTTTACCACTCGGCGTCGTGGACCGATGTTTTTCAGCACCGAATTGTCAGCGCCGCAGCGCAGGTTCAGATAGGTAGAAAAAGACTCCGCATTGGGCGAATACAGATCATTCCTCCCGGACAGGATCGAGACTCTCCAAATGGCAACGGCCCTCCCTGGTTGGGGAGGGCCGTTGATGAATTCCCGGCGATAACCTACTCTCGCCCGCGAAGGACTACCATGGGCCCTGGATGCTTAAC
>JAJPHU010000164.1 GCA_021325115.1 Planctomycetota bacterium
AAGGACAACAGAGATACATTAAATATTTCTGTAGCCTGGTAGCTTTCTTCTTTTCTTCTCTATGTTCTCTGAGGTTAGTTCGCCCGGGAGAAAATGATGCGAAGTACCGCATTCCTTTTGATTCTGGTTGGGGTGGTCGGCGCCTCGGCCGCAGAGGTCGAGAGCCGAGTGTTGACGCACTATTTACCACAGGATTTTCTCGAAACCGCCGTACGCAGTGAAAAATGGACCTCGTTGGCGCTTCCTGTCAAGGGCGGACTGCGCAAGGGCGACGTGGTACGCATCTGGGCCGGTGGCCTGATCGATCGCGGCAATGGCGAACAGCCCGGTCAGAACGTCAACGGTCCCGACGGCGCGACGATTGATGAAGCCTCCCGGCTAGCTTTGGCGCCGGATGCAGCGCTGGCCTTCGCCCTGCTTTTCAAAGCCGAGACTTCGGGAATTCACAAATGCCGCTCTGCCGGCAAACCATTGGAAATCAAGCTCAATCGCGACAACGAAACATTGTGGATCGGTTTCAACGACGAGCGCGGCCGGTATCTGGATAATCACCTCGGTCAGGGCCGCCGTCACGAACATGACCCACTCTGGGTGCGTATCGAAGTGGTACGGATCATCGTGGACTAATCATTTCTCGGAATATCTCTATGCCAAAAGTCACCATTAGCGTTCCCCATCAACTCGGCCGCGAGGAAGCCAGGCGGCGGATTGACGAACTGGCGTCGCATCTCCAAAGCCAGTCCGGCAGTCTGTTGAAAGGCGTCGAACAACATTGGGACGGTGACACGCTGCATTTCGTCGTCGGGGCTGCCGGCCAGTCTATCTCCGGCACCGCTCACGTCGCGGAGCAAACCGTGAATTTGGAGATTGCCCTGCCCTGGATGCTGTCGCTCCTGGCCGGCACGGTAAAAAAACAAGTCGAGCAGCAAGCCCGCGATTTACTGGGGCACCGTCCGGGTTAACAACGCCTCTACGAAGCAGAGTGAACTGTAGCAGGATCGAAAAGCAGCGGAAAAAACTGCCCCTCGACTTTCTGTCCCTTGCCGATGACCGGCACACCTCGCAGCAGCGGCGCATTCGTGTTGGAGACGATGCCGTCGCGGAAGACGTTGAGGACCGTGGCCCGGCGTTGACGATCCGTCCGATTCTCGTAAGAGCCGTGGACCATCAACGGATGATGAAACGCTGCCTCGCCTTTTTTCAGCTCGATGGCGATCGGCTGAAACTTCGCCTTTTGCTCCGGCGTCAGCACGCTCTGGATAGCGTCCATGTCGCCGGCCAGGCCGGTGATGGGCAGCAGCTCCCAGCGATGGCTGCCGGGAACGTAGTGCAAACAGCCGTTGTCGCGCGTGGCATCGTCCAGGCCGATCCAGCAGGTTAGATGCGCCATCGGCTGCGTCCGGGTCCAGTAAGAATAATCCTGGTGCCAGGCGACAACACCGCCGTGATGGGCCGGCTTGCAGAACAGTTGATCGTGCCAGAAACGCACCGCCCCGCCGAGCAGCTGGCTGGCCGGCACTGTGAAAGCGGGATGCCACAAGAGATCGTGAAAGCCCGGCTTGATGCGCCAAGCTCCCAGCGCGTGAAACAGCACGCGCGATGGATCGGGTGATTCGTTCGAGTGAAACTCATGGAAGAGATCGTTGCCAGGATGCTTCGGATCGAACAGCTCTTGCAACTCGCTGCACAGGCGTTCGACCTGTTCGTCGTTGAGGATGCGAATGCCGGAAAGGTAGCCGTTTTCGTGGAAAAAACGCACCTGCTCGTCGCTGAGGCGATAGCGCTGCCATTCGCTCGCCGAGCGCGGCAATACAAATAGATCACTCACCAAATCATGGCGCCGAGATAAATCTTCGATCATACCCCCTTCTCCGTACCTGGCAGGCTTCATACGGTGATATTGCTGTCACTGTACGATCTTCGCCCGGCGTTTTCCAGAGAGCGAGGGAATCATGCAGGCATCGTTTCTGGCCGAGAAGTTCGCCGCCGCATTGCCCTATGATCGTTACGTCCGCACCGGCAACGGCGAACAGCAACAGCGTTGGCAACAGGTCTACGCAGCGGCGCAATTAACGGAACCGCAGAAACAACTCGTCGCCAGCTTTGTGCGCGACATGAAAGTGTTGATTGTCAGCGGCGTCTGGTGTGGGGACTGTATCCAGCAATGCCCGCTCTTGCAACGCATCGCCGAGGCCAATCCAGCACGGATCGACCTGCGCCTGCTCGATCGCGATCAGCACCGTGATTTGACGGAAAAAGTGCGCATCAATGGCGGCGATCGTGTGCCGGTGGCGCTGTTTCTCGCCGAGGACCACGAATTATGTTCGGTCTTTGGCGATCGCACACTTCACCGCTATCGTGCTTTGGCTGCCCGGCAATTGGGACCGTCGTGTCCTACGGGCATCGTCCCGCCGGGGGCCGAGGAGTTGGCAGCGACACTGCAAGATTGGCTCAACGAATTTGAGCGCATTCAATTAATGCTGCGTTTGAGCGCTCGGCTGCGGCAGAAACATAACGATTGACGTTGACGCTGGCAGTGCGCAAGCTTCCGCCAGAGTTTGCGCTAACTGTCCTCAAAGTCCTTTCGCCTCTTCTCTTTGGACCGCAGCTAGTTCCTCAGCAGTGAGGAAGCGCCGGTTGGAACATCCCTGATTAGGGATCACCGGAAACCACTGAATCTGCTTGAGGCTGTCCGCTAACAAGCTCCCGTAGCTCGTGACGGCAAGTTGCCGAACCAGGCAACGCATACTTCCTCACGCTTCCTGTTGCAAGCGCTGCAACGCATCCTCGGCATCGGGCGCCAGCGGGTTGCCCTCGTAGGCCGTCACCTGCTTGTAGCATTTCACGGCACGGACACGGTCGCCGAGTTGTTCGTATGCCTGGCCCAGTTTATACAGCGTCCGCGCTCCGCTTTTGGCGCTGTGGCGGAAATCGATCAGGCACGGCACGGCCAAATCAGGCCGGCCTACTTCGAGATACAAATCGCTGAGCAGTTGGCAGCTTTGGTACCAGGCATCCTCGTCTTCGCTGCTGGCGAACTTCTCCGGCTTGGGATTGCGCACCTCTTCGAGCGTGGCAATAGCGCGGTCGCGCTCGCCGTAGCGCAGCAGCACCTTGGCCAGCAACACTTTCACCATCCGGCACTCCGGCATCATCACCAACGCCAGCTGAATCAGATGATGCGCCACGTCCAGCCATTCGACATCGGTGTACATCCGGCCATCGAGGATCGAACGGGCCTTGCGCACACAGTAATGGAAATCGAACCACGGACGCACCGACTCGATGCGCTCCCGGATCTGCTCTGGCATCACCGAATAGTAATAGCGGTCCTTGCGCTCGAGCAGATCTTTGTCCTTGGGATTGTAAACCAGCGCCTGATCAGTGACGCGCATTGCGGACAAAGCATCTCCTTTTTTCTCATAAAGGCTGGCCAACGTTCGCAGCGTCTCCAGGCCGGCGCGTTCGGACTCGGCATAGAGGTGATAATTCTCGATGGCAGCGTCGATGTCGCCGCGGGCCAGGGCATCCTCGCCCAGCAGCTTGACAGTAGCGAAGTAGGCTTGGCGCTCGGCCTCGGCGAGATTGTTAGGGCCGACGGCCAAGCCAGCGCGTTTGGCCAATTCGTAATGGTGCCGCGCTTCCTCAAGGTGGCCGGCACGCTGGTGGGCCTGGGCGACCTGGACGAAGAGGGTCGGCCCCAAGAATGGCAGACCGCGCGCCGCCAAGCGCAGATATTCACCGCCGCGCCGCCAACGGGCATTGTCATCGATGAGCGCCAAGCCGAGTTGTTGTGCGTATTCGTGGTCGAAATAGCGAGCGGGAGCTGTCTCCCCCCCGGTCTCACCTTTCACGAAGGCGTTGTATTCCTCTTCCGTCACGTCTTGATAAAGAATTCTTTTAAGACCCCAAATTGTTTGATCGTCGGGATGGTCGGCCAAATGGCGTTCGACGGCGGCGATCGCCTCCATGCGGCGGCCTGGCAAGACCAGTTGCGGCTGGCCGACCCGGCGGCGCAGTTCCTCGTGCAACAAGAGTGCCAGCTGCCAGGCTGCGAGAAGGACGCTTTGCCGTTGCGGATTGCCAGGACCATAGTGCGAAGGATCGAGGACATGCTCCAGCTCCTTGGCCGCCTCGTCGTAACGGCGGGCGTGGGTATAGGCGACGGCACGCCAGTAATCAACGGGCGGCTTCATACTCGGCTGCAAACGCAGCACCAGATCGAGCAGGCGATGTACCTCATCAAGCTGGGCGGCGGATGGTCCCGGTTGCAACAACAGTGAGCCGGCCCGCTGCAAGCACAGATCGAGATCGACCAGGGCCAAGGTTGGCGGATCGTTGGCCAATTGATCGAGATCGAGCAAACGGTGAACGTCCCAAAAGCCCTCGCGGGCCAGGCGATTGTTGGGATCGAGCTGCAAAGCCCGGCGGAACGCTTGCAAGGCCCGGCGATAACGGCCGACTCGCGCGTAACTGAGACCGCGAAAGGCGTGCTTGAGCACGCGCAAGCCCGGCAGCACTTTCATCGTATAGCCGAAATACAACAGTAGCGGCAATAAAAACGCTATCGACCGATATTGCATATGATCATATGTCAAGATGCCCAACCCGAGACCGAGATTGGCGCACATGAGGCCGATCTCGATTTCCGTTTCTTCCTCATGGCCGGCGAAGGTCAACAGATAGAGAAAGGGAATGCTGAGCAGGATCTGCACGGCGAAGACCGTCGGATCGCCGAGTTGATGCTTCGGGGTGAGGTTGCCGAACTGACCGAGCCAGTAGAGTAATCCGCTGGCCAGTCCGGCCGCCAGCGCCAGGATCAGACTGATGCGTGTCAGACGATGGCGCACCTGTCGTAGCGAACCGAAGGCGAGTCCGGCAAGAGCGCCGCCGCCCAGTACCGGCAGAAACAACTCCTGAAGCTGCGGTTGTTCGCCAACTTGCTGGCGTACCCAGGCGATGCCGGCGAACGTGCCGCCGAGGATGCCAGCATAAACCAGCGTCGGGCTTTCCAGCAGCAAAAACAATGTGAAAATCAGCAGCCGGCCCCGGACTCGATAGCCTTCGCGTACCTTGGCCAATCCCGCCACCATGAGAGCGAGAACAAGTCCGCCCAGGGCCAAGAGATTAACGTACGCCAGGGCTTGCCAGCCGAATTGCGGCATCGCGGCCTGTTGCAAGGCGGCGTACAGAATGAGGCCGAGGTAAACACCTTTGAGGAGATATTCGGTTTGCAGCCAGCGCATGATCGATGCCGTTGTGCTGAGGTTTCGGGTTGGTGGGTCTGTTGTGAAGAGTAACGAGTTTCGAGGCAGATGGGAAGTGGCGCAAGCGGTCCTTCCTACCTGCGTTTCAGCACCGCTGTCCCGCCATTCCCGCGATCCGTGCCAGGCTCCCCCACAGCTAGAACGTCTATCCGCCCACCGCAACCGGCTCCGGCCGGATGGACTCGGCCAAGAACCGCTAGACTCCATAAGTGATGTTGTCCGTCACGGGCAGCAGCGCGACGTGGCCATCGCGATAGAGCGTGTTCCAGTTGGCCGCGCCCGTGGAGACGCACGCATGTTGCGATGGTTACACTCCAGGAATAGAGGATGGGAGAAGCTTTTGCAAACACCTGCTTGCTTTGTTCTCAAGGACGATCGGAATTTCGGATCGGTGTTGCGCCAATCAATATCACCGCCGAGCGCGGTGACACGATGTAATGATCCGCCGGACGCAGCGGCACGGCTTGCGTCTCCTCGACAATATCGTCCGGCGACGGCAGGTTCGTATCCACCAGTCGCCGCCAACGCCATTGCCCATCGTGCGGCGGCAGGTTGAAGCGCTGGCTTTCCCAATGGGCGTTGAACATCACGTACAGATCGGGATGACCGTGCCAGCCGTGCAGTTGGAAGGCCAATGTCCGCGATTGGCCCGTCCAGTCTGGATTGCCAACGTGAACACCGTGCCAGCGGACGCGATCGACGAACTGCTCGCGGCTCAAGGCGAAATAGCGCTTACGCAGGGCGATCATCAGGCGCACAAAGCGTACCAGACCAGCGTTTTTCCGCGTCAGACTCCAGTCGACCCAGGAAATCTCGTTATCCTGGCAGTAGGCATTGTTGTTGCCACGCTGCGTGCGAGCGAACTCATCGCCGTGCAAGATGAACGGCACGCCTTGGGAGATCAGCAGCATCGTGAAGTAGTTGCGCATCTGTCGTTGACGCATGGCGTTGATGAAACTGTCATCGGTCGGGCCTTCGTGGCCGAAATTGCAGCAGAAATTGGCATCCCAGCCATCGCGGTTGTTTTCGCCGTTAGCTTCATTGTGCTTGCCGTTGTAACTGACCAGATCATTGAGCGTGAAACCGTCGTGGCAGGTGATGAAATTGACCGAGTGGTAAGGATGGCGGGCGGAATTGCCATAGAGGTCGAGGCTACCGCAGATGCGTTTGGCGACGTTGGCGGTGGCGCCGGCATCACCGCGGATGAAGCGGCGCACATCATCGCGGTAGACGCCGTTCAACTCGGCCCAGCGCCCCCAGGCAGGAAACTTGCCCAGCTGCGACAGGCCGGCCGCATCCCAGGCTTCCGCAATCAACTTCACCCCGGACAGAAGCGGATGCTCGGCAATGTGCTGAATCAAGGGTGGATCGTCCAGCACCTTGCCATTGGCACCGCGGCCCAGGATGGCGGCCAGATCGAAACGGAAGCCATCGACATGCATCTGCGTGACCCATTCGACCAGGCTGTCGAGTATAAGATCGCGGACCAGGGGATGATTACAGTTGAAGGTGTTGCCGCAGCCGGAAAAATTATAGTAGCGCCCTTCTTTATCCAACATGTAATAGATAGAATTATCCAGACCACGAAAATGATAGGTCGGTCCATTCTCGTTGCCTTCGCCAGTGTGGTTATAAACCACGTCGAGAAAGACTTCGAGTCCGGCCTTATGAAAGGCTTTGACCATCTCCTTGAATTCGCGCACCTGTTGGCCAGACCGCGCCGCGTAGGCCGCCTTGGGAGCGAAGAAGGACAGCGGCGAATAGCCCCAATAGTTAAACAACATCTCCCCGGTCAGCGGATTATGGCGCGGATGCTCCAACTCATCGAACTCTAGCACCGGCATAAGCTGCACGGCTGTTACACCCAATGATTGCAAATAGGGGATTTTTTCGATCAATCCCAGGTAGGTGCCGGGGTGGGCGACGCCGGATGAAGGATGGCGTGTGAAGCCGCGGACATGCAATTCATAAATCACTGTTCGCGCCAGGGGCGTGGCCGGCGGCTTGTCGTCTTGCCAATCGAAATCATCAACGACGATGCGGCTACGACGGGTCAGCCGGCCGCCTGGCTGGCCCAACGGCACATCGGGCTGACCCCAACGCGCGTTGCCGCTGAGGGCGCGGGCATAGGGATCGAGCAAGACGACCGAGGAATTGAAGCGATGGCCGGACTTGGGGGCATTGGGCCCGCGGACGCGGTAGCCGTAGAGATAGTCGGGAGTCAGATCATGGACGAAAATATGCCAAACATCGCCGGTTTTATTTAAGATGGGATCAAGCGGGATCTCGGCAACCGGTTCTTCCTGCCCTTCGCGGAACAACACAAGGCTGAGTTCCTGAGCATGCCGTGAAAAGACGGCGAAGTTGACGCCATCAGCGCGGGGAGTGGAACCGAAAGGACGGCAAAAACCGCGGCTGGTCTTGAAAGCCAGCCCAGGCGGCGCCAACAGCGCCGCCGGCAAAATTTGCCTCTGCTCCTGCTCCAACCACGGCGATACAGCTACCTGACCCAGCATGACAGAACCCGTGTAGGATGAGCGAAGAAGAACGAACCATAGAGCCACACAAACACAGAGCCAAACACAGAAAGAAATCAGGGAAAATAATTTTTCTTCGTTTTTTTATCTTTCTCCATTTTCTTCTCTGTGTCCTTTATGGCTCTGTGGCTCATTCTTTTTATCGGAAATTGCAGGTCAGATTATCTCTGAGCAGAAGCAAGAAGGAGACTTATTCATCATCACTCCGCCGTTCTTTCCGTCGCTGCTCGGCGTGATGAGGGGCCGCACCAAAGTGCCTCCTGTCTCCCTCCCTTGCAAACCTTGTGCCTCTTGGTTGGTTTCCCCTGAACAGATCGGCTTCACTGCTTTGTGGCCCATGCTCCTTTATCATAAAGACGAGACAGAGGACAATGCAGATCTTGCCGAAGCCGACGAGCCGGAAGTGTAAGCGAAGGTAGATGCGGGCTTAACGTTCACTAAGTGGGGATCGCTCTGGCATGGCATTCGCTGTATTTTTCTCCGCCCCAAGGGTTGGGGCATCCAGGCGGCTTAGACAAGCCCCGTAAGCCGCCCGGTCAAGGACATCTCGAACCAGGGATTCGGAGAAGGAACATGCTTTCCATTCTCATTGCGCTGGTGGTCATAGGCTTTTTAATGTGGCTGGTCAATACCTACGTTCCTATGGACGGCAGGTTCAAGCAGCTCTTCAACGTCTTGGCCATCGTCGTAGTCGTCGTTTGGGTCATCCGCTCGCTCGGCTTGCTTCCCTTTTGACGGATACCAGATCAATGCTTGGGCATATAGCCCTCGGCTTGCCGGAAGTACCATCCCCTCAGCAAGCCGGGGGTTATGGGGAAAGCTTACGCGAACAGTTGATAATCCAGCTTGGGGAACAACGCATCCATGTATTCGAGCGCTTGCAAGTATATCGGATCGACTTGGCGGCGCTCGAGGCGCGTCAGCAGGTCGTGGAAGCGGTTGAGATGATCGTGGAACCGGCGGCGAGCATACTGCTCGGTGGTGCCGTTGGTGATGATGAACGGCCAATCGGACGCCTGGGCCAACATCAATTCGCGTCCGGCTTGGCGGAGGACGCGGTCTTCCAGGCTGCCCAGCGAAGCGAAGGGATGGGCTTGCACCGTCTGCCGCATTCGCGCCGCCGCCTCATGCAACGGCCGCCACATCCATTCTGTCTTGGGATTGACCCAGTGCTCGCTATAGCCGTTGCGGCCCCAACTACTGGCCGACGGCATGGCCTTTTGCTGCACCGGATGAGCGGCCAGGTAAGCCCCCGGCGTGGTCAGCTCCAGATCACCGCCGCTGGATAATTCACGCAAGACGTGGTAGATCCACTGCGGCCCTTCAAACCACCAGTGGCCGAACAGTTCCGCGTCATAGGGTGAAACGATGACGGCGGGAAACGGCATGGCGCTGCCGGCGCGGCGGGCTTGATCGCGGCAGCGCTGGGCAAAGTCTTTCGCATGACGCACCACCGTCTCGGCCCCCCAGTCAGGATTATAAAGCTGTTTATGATTTAGACTCGTTTTGCCGGTGATGCGATGATACTTGATACCGGTGTTCTGGCGAACACCTGGCGCGTACTGATAGGGCGCCAGATACTCCTGGTCCAGGTCGTAGCCGATGTCGCGGTAATATTCGCGGTAATTGTAATCAGCGGGATAGCCGACGCTGGTGCTCCAGACCAATTTCGAGGTCATCGGATGCCGACCAAACGCAGCGACGCCGGATGGACAATAGACCGGAGCATGAACGCCGAAAGCCGGCGCTGGCTCGGCGTGCTCGATGCCGTGGCCGTCCACCAGGAAATAGCGGATACCGGCCTGGGCCAACACTTCATCCAGACCCGGATAAAAGGCGCATTCGGGGATCCACATGCCCTTGGGCTTGTTGCCGAAGATGCGGGCATGCTCATCCACGGCAGTAAAGACCTGCGCCTTCACGGAGGCCGGCTCCGAGCTTAACAACGGCAGATAGCCGTGGGTACCGGCGCAGGTGATCAATTCCAGATTGCCCGCTTCGGCATACTGCTGAAAAGCCGTCACCAGGCGCGTGCCGCAGCGTTCCACGAAGACGGTGCGTGCTTCTTCAAATAGCCGTCGGTACATCTGCGCCAGAACATGCACATCGGGCCAGTTCTTGGTGCGCTGGCATTCTTTCTCCGCCAACGACAGCGAGAGGTCGAGATGACGCAGACAGCGCTGGCGCAGCAGCAGATCTTCCATCATGTTCGCCAAGGTCGGCGAAACCGACAGCGTCAGTTGAAAGGGGACCCCTTCAGCTTGCAGACGGTCAAAGAACTTGATGAGCGGAATGTACGTTTCGGTGACGGCCTCGAAGAACCAGCGTTCTTCGAGAAAACGATCGTACTCCGGATGGCGGATATAAGGAAGATGCGCGTGCAAAACCAGCAGTAAATAACCCTTTGGCATAATGCCCCTCTTAAACAAAAACTAACCACAGAAGTACAGAGAACACAGACCTCTGTGTCCTCTGTGGCTCTGTGGTTAGCTCTTTCTTTACCTTCGGGCCGGTATGCCCATCAGTTCTTCGATTTGCTCAGCCACGTTGTTCCAGCCGAAGCGTTCTTCGAGTTTATCGCGGCCGTTCTGGCCGAGTGTGGCGCGGAGATCGGCGTCATAGAGGACGCGCTCGATGCCCCAGACCAAGCTCTGCTCGACGGGATAGACCAGCACGCTATCGCGTTCATGTTCCAGCAGATTCGGGGCAGCCTTGTGCGTGGCCACCACGGGGCGGCTGGCAGCCCAGGCGGCCTGGATTGGCCACCACGGCGTCGTATCGCGGCTGGGCAAAGCAATGATGTCGGCAGCCTCGACCAACTCGTGCATCGGCTGACCGACGATGCTGCCGGGGAAACGAATAGCGTGATCCAAAAGTAGATAGCGGGAATAGACGCGCATGGTCCAGTACAACGGTCCATCGCCGACAAGGATCAAACGGGCCTGCGGATGGTTGCGCAGGATCGCCGGCATGGCCTTGACAAGTAAATCGGGACCATAGCGATCGTTGAAGTCGCCGACAAAAAGAATGGTCGGATCGATGGGGCCAACCTGATAGCGGGCCTTGACCTGTCCGGGGTCGATTTTGCTGTTGAATTGAGCGACCGGGAACGGCTGGCGTGCAGCTGTGAGGCGGGCAGCGCACTCCGGCACCCAGAAACGCGCCACCTCGGCAGCAGCCGGTTCTTGCGCCAGAATCACCTGCGCCTCACGCAGTATCGTGCATTCCAACTCGTTGATGTGTTTGCTGATTTCCGAAGTCATGTCACTGCGCTGCCGCTCCAGGGAACGGAGGGAAAAAATCGTGCGGTTGTTTTTGAGGCCGCGCAGGAGGCTGAGCGGGCCAGCGCCGGACCACTCGTAACCCATCAGCGTGACGTGCGGACTACCGCCCGGGAACTGGTGGAGAAAAGCATTGGCCGCCCGGCTGGTGAATTCTTGCACCCGCGTCAAAAGATCGTCACTGTCGCTGTCGCCGACGGCGTGAATGTGCAGGCCGGGAACGTTTAACGGGACGGTAACACGCCCGAATAGATGAACGGTGGTGCGGCGGCGGGCCAGGGCAGCAGCAGTCAGCAGGGCCGATTGGCCGACCGGTGTATCGGGATGTTCCCAGCAGAAGATGGCGAGGACCGGACGAAGTTCGTCCGCTCTTTTCACGGAGGGAGTAGTGATCCACGACGAGGGTGTGATCCTCGTCATTCGGCGTTGGTGTCGTTTCACCTGCGTCCCATTAAGTTTGGTCCGTCCATTCTCCGCAACATGGCCATTTTCTGCCGAATGGCCATTATCGGTCTGCGAGGTGCCGTTGGCAAGCAAAGAGCCGTTCTCTGCGGCCTGCTTCTGTTCGTTGAGGGGGCTGTCGCTGGGTGAGGGAGCCGGCTGTTCATTTCGGCTCAGAGCAGGGGTGCTCATCGGTGGGTCTCCTATCCTCGGCCAAGACTTACCCGCCCGCCGCGTTCGTAAGGGATACTCCGGAGGACGCGGCGGGTGGGTAAATCCTGATTACGTATCCGTTATCGTCAATTCCGGAAAACACTGGGCGCACAGGTCGAGATAGCAGCGCGTGACATCGCTCCAGCTTTGGATTGAGCCATCATTGCGTTTGCCGTTGCGCCCCATCCGTTCCGCATGAGCCGGATCGCCCAGAAGGCGATCCAGCGCCCAGACCATCGAGCCTGGGTTATCGTAGGTGAGCAGGCCATTCTCTTCGTGGCGGACCAGGTGCGCCGGACCGCCATGCGTGGTGATGACTGGCCGGCCAGCCTTGCGGGCCAGATCGACCACGGCATCATCGAAAGGCACCCGGCAGCGCGAGGGCAAAACCAGCGCCTCGGCAGCACGGAGCAGGCGTTTGACCTGCGGCCCTTCCCGATGCCCCAGCAAGCGCACTGCATAGGCAACGCCGAGTTGATGGGCGCGCTGTTCCAGGTGACCGTACATGCTGCCGGAGCCAACGAAAGCCAAACGTAAGTTTCCGATACGGCGCAACACAGTCGGCAGCGCTTCTACCAACAGATCAACGCCAGCGGAATGCTCCAACGGCCCGACGTAGAGGACCAGGCGATCGAGTGGCCCAACGCCAATTTCACACTTAACTTGTCCGTAATCAAGGGGAATTTCCCACTCATTAGGCATCCGACCCTCCATCGGGAAGGAGCGGACGCGTACGCCGTCCATGCCCAACTCGGCGATGGCCCGTTTGTGCAGCCACTCCGGTGTCAACACACAGGGGACAGAGCGGGCGATGGAGCGTTCGGCTTCTTCGATGGCACGTGACAGCGGCGTAGGCGACGCGCCGTTACGCCGCGTCGCTTCCAGGGAGGTCAGCGACAGAATGCGTGGCCGGTGCAGCCGCGCCGCCGCCAGGCCGGTCATCCACTCGTGATGATGAAGCAGGTCGAAAGAAGGCGCGTCTTTTAGGCGTGCTTCAACGGCATGAGCGAACGCCTGGGCTGTCTCCAGTGGCGAGCCGTTAGGGACGATCGGCAGGGGGTGATAGTGGATGCCGTTGCTCTCCTTTTGCAGTTGCGGAGTTCCGCAAGCGGGAAGAAAGATGTGGACCTCATGTCCCAGAGCGCCTTGCTGGAGAGCCAATTCGTGGAGGAACGGCGGCAGACCGTCACCATTGGCCAATGCGAAAGCGGCGATGCGTAGGGGACGCCGCAGCTTCGGGCGGCGGCGTTCGCGCAGGAAATGCTCTTGCTCCCAGATTGTGCCGGCCGGTTCAATGTGCCCGCGCTCATCCACGTACAAGGCGGTCTGATCTCGGTTGGAAGACCAGAAATTGCGGGCGAACGGCACAGCTTGCGAACGGGCGGCAGGGATGAATTCACCGCTGCGAAGAAGGAAGCCGACCTCGGCCAGTTGTGTGGTACCGGCCCGCGGCAAATGAAAGAAACGCTGGCCGCTCAAGCTACTGAGCGGCTCGTCCTGAATACGATGGGCGTTGAAGCCATTAAAATGGATATAAGAGACATCATAAAGGCGCAGAACCAGTCGGCAATGGTGCCAGGCGCCGCCGCGCTGTCGCGCCGTCTCGTCCACCCATTCGGAGCGGATGCGCCAATGGGCGAAGCCTTGATTGGGAGCGACGGCGGCCAGACCGACGTGGTTTTCTGCCGGCACGTAGGCATCCGCAGGTTTCTGTTCACCGATCTCCCAGGCACAGCGGCGAAGAGTCTCGGCGTCCAGGGGGAGAAAGGCTGGTGCGGTCATGCGCAGCTCCCTCTGCGGCGATCCAATCTCTTCCTCCCAGGACCGGGTGCCGGGCGAAGCGTAAGCGAGCAATCCAATATCAGGGGTGTCCATAAGCGTTCCGGCATCCATTCTTTCCCTGTTTTCAACCTGAGCGGGGGGGGGAGATAGAAGCCTCCGGAGCGGATCTCAGGGGGTTATGCTCCCTTGCTCCGGTTGAAAACTCGTTTATCAAGCGACGCTAGCGTAAACGGCCTCCGTCTGTTCAGCGATGCGGTCCCAGCTGAAGGCGGCATCGACGGCCGCTCGTCCATTGCTGCCCATCCAACGACAACGGCCATGATCGGCCAACAGCGTGCCCAACCCCCAGGCGACCGAGTCGGGCGTGTCATCTACTTGCAAACCGTTGACGCCGTGCCAAACAAACTCGGCGGGGCCGCCGCGCTTGGTACTGACGACCGGCTTGTGGGCTGACCAGCCTTCCAAGATAACGATGCCGAATGGTTCATTGCGGCTAGGCACAGCTACGATGTCGCAAGCCTTGAACAGATCGTACAGCTCGCGGCCACGGCGGTCACCCAGGATGCGGAGGGCATGAGCCACGCCCAGATGATGAGCTAAACCGCACACTTCGTTGCGCATGTGGCCATCACCGGCAAAGACAAATTTGGCGTTGGAATAAAAGCGGAGCACGTGCGGCATGGCCCGAACGAGAATGTCTGGCCCCTTCTGCACAACCATGCGGCCGACAAAGAGAACAGTCGGGTCAAGTGGACCGATGGCATAGCGGCGTTTGACTTCGCCGGCATCGACGGGGTAATCGAAGCAGCGGGCGTTGACGCCGTTGTAAATGACAGCGGTTTTGTGGTCGGGGCACTGATAGAGCCAGCTGATCTCGTTTTTGAGCTGATTGGACACCGTAATGACGCGATCGGCGCAATAGGTGCCATGCCGTTCGTGGTCTTGAATGCGCGGTGATTGTCCGCCGAAGAAACGATTGCCGTTTCGACCGTACTCGGTAGAGTGCATGGTCAAGACGCCCCTTCGCCCGCGGCCCTCCTTGATCCAGACCAGGGCGTTGGAGGCCAACCAATCGTGGGCGTGGATGATGTCGAAGCGGCCGATGTGATCTTCCACGGCGAAGAACTCGTGGACGAAGGAGCGACACATGTTGTTGATTTCGTCCACAAAATTGGGACTCAGGGTAAAGTCACAGCGGTGATAATGCACGCCGTCGATGCGATCGTAGCGCGCCTGCTGATGGCCGCGGCGTGTGAAGACGTGAATTTCATGGCCGCGGCGTTCCAGAGCCGCCGCCAACTCCGTGACGTGAACGCCGACGCCGCCTACGGCGATGCTGTGCAAAGTCTCCCACGAAAACAAAGCAATTTTCACGTCTTTTCTCCACGATGTCTTGCATCCGTGCAACGGGGGGGCTTTTTCGCCCGATACGAGGGCATAGTCTGAACGCTCCCACATGGGAGCAAAAAGGATGCCAAAAGTCTACTTTGCCGCACGAGTCCAAAATCTTTTAGGAATAACTACGTTAGCGAAGCGGCGGCAATCGTCAAGGGGAGAAGCGTTCTCTCTTCCTCGCTTGACACTTGGGCACTAATGCTGGACTTCCGAGCACACCTGAGCAATCGGAAGTTGTAGACGGCCTTCCCTCCGCAAACCAGCACGGACAGAAAGCACAAAACAAAGTGGTTCGAGTGGACCCACCCTCGCTGGCGGGAGAGACCTTTTCCAACTCTTGCAGCGATCACCGTCATTCCGTAGCATGAGCGTTGCGGGTTGGCCCTACCTCCGTAGTAGTCGCCAAATGGGGACGAACAGTATCAACCAACGACGCTTCGCAGGAGCGTCCGGAGAGTCCGACACTTCTGTGAAGCGTTGCTAATCGACCATCCATTATTTCCATTTTATGAACAATATGGATTTTTTTTCGACTGTCAAGGGGGCAATGTCAATTTCCTGGCAGCAGTGGGGGCTGCTGCTTTTGCTGGCTCTGCGGTTCGCTGTCCCGGCACCTGCGGAGGAAACAGCGAAAAGGCCGGTTTTCGTGGTGCGAACAGCGCGCGGCAAACTCGTGACGGGGAGTTGGCGCCAACTGAAATCCGACTGGTCAATGCGCCTGGGCGAAGGGGATGGGACACAGATCGCTGGCACGGAGATCCTCAGCGTACGCCGCGTCAATGCGCTGCTACCGCCTCTGCCGCTGGATAACCACCTCATTCTCGCCAACGGCGACCGGGTCCCCTTTCGCGACTTGCGGCTAATCGAGGAAAAGTTTCACTTCCGCCATGCCAACCTGGAAGAAGGCAAAGAGGCTTCCTTGCCCTTGTCTGCCGTCTCCGTCCTCTGGTACGCCGCGCCCGATAAGGATCTCGATGCAGAGAAGCTACGCCGTCGTCTCCTTGCCGGCACGAGGACGCGCGATACCCTCTGCTTGCGCAACGGCGACACCATCGCTGGAGTCCTGACCAATCTGAATGCTGATAATGCCGTGGTCGAAGTGGACAAGCGGCGCGTGACGGTAAAGACGCCGCAGCTGGCCTACATCGCTTTCAACACAGAATTGGCCGACCCGCTGCGGCCCCGGGGAGTGTATGCCCGTCTGGTCCTCTGCGGCAATCGGCCCGGCCGCGGCGGCCGATTCTCCTTGACTGCGGCCTCCGCCGATGAGGCCATGCTCACCGGGACCACGGTTTTCGGTGCACACCTGCGTGTTCCCTTGAGCGACATTGCCGCTCTGGAGGTGCGCCAGGACAATTCCGTCTACCTTTCCGACCTTAAAGAGAGCAAATATACCTTTGAACCTTTTCTCGACGCAGCCTGGCCGTTCGCTGTGGATGGCAACGTCGCCGGCCATGATCTGCTCCTGGCCGGTTCGACCTACGACAAGGGCATCGGTATGCACAGCCATAGCCGGCTCACCTATCGTCTGTCCGGAGATTTTCGACGCTTCGAGGCATTGGCCGGCCTGGATGACAAAGACGGACGGGGCGGGGCTGTGCATCTTCGTGTGCTGGCTGATGGCAAGCCACTCCTGGACCGCACCGTAACGAGCCAGGACGGTGCCGTGCCGGTCAGCCTGAAAGTGGAGGGAGTACACGAATTGACGTTGGAGGTCGATTTTGGCCGCGAGGGCGATGTGCGCGACGTGGTGAACTGGGCCGATGCGCGGCTGGTGAAATGATTGGCGAGCGGGGCGTTGACACACCCTGCTCGCCAAGCGGCGCAATTTCGGCAACTTCGGTATTTTGTTCCAGTTCGCCGTTTGTATCGCTTGTACGGAAAGATTCAAGAAGGAGGGTTAGAACAGCCGATGTTTTAACAGATGACAGAGCCTATCGGGCGATGGCTGACCGCGTTTGCATCGATCAACGCCGGCATCCAATCGCGGTGTCTCGGCGGTCCTGGGGGGGACGCGAACATGTGTAGAGGCTGGAAGGGCTTGGCGCTGCTGGTAGCGGCCTGTTGGTGCCTGAATGTGCCGGCCCAGGCTCAGGATGGAACATATCCAAGCCCTGTCGGCGCGGCGCGGATGCCTCGACCAATTCCCAAGGATCCTACGCCGCCTCCACCGGAGCCAAACTTGATCCCCGGCCCCATCAGCCCACAAGCTGCGCCGATGGGGCCACCGGATTGCCTTAGTCTGCCTTACAACCATACCAGCGCCTTCCAGTGCGAAGAATTCGTGAAGGAAAACGGCTTTTACGCCGACATCGGCCCCATTGCTTTGCAGCGCAATCACCTCGGCGCTGGCGACATCGCCGTCGTCAACGCCCATGCTGTGGGTCTGCAAAACGGGGCGCCGATTATTCCTAATCCGTTTGAACCGCCGCCGCCTGGCATCGTCGGCGCCCTGAATTTCAATAGCGTCACACCGCCTTTGTCGCTGGGCATTATCGGCACCGCTGGCTACTTGTGGCACAACCAGGCCATCGAGTTCTCCAGTTTTTACATCTGGGAGGACGATGTTTCCCGATCTGTCAACATGCCGTTCTCCCTGGACACAATGTTTTATAATCCGCCCCTGGCCTTCATCGGCGCCGGCATGTTTCGCTATGCCGATTCGGCAGCCATGAACTTTGGCTCCAGCCTGTTCAATGCCGAGGCCAACTATCGCCGTTGGAGCGCGGGCTATGGCGGCCTGGAGTTCTTGGTCGGTGCCCGCTACATGCGTGAGAATGAGATGCTTAACCTCACCAGTTCCGGCACCGCTCTGTTCGATAACACCAACGCTCTGGGCATGCCCTCACCGGGGACCAACGCCATTAGCTACATGGTGATTACCCACAACAATATCCAGGTGGGGCAAATCGGTCTGGAATGGAACCTGCCCATTTTCAAGTGGCTGACCTTGTCCTTGTTGGGCAAGGGAGGCTGGGGTGCCAACTACCTGACCAGCAACGTCAACCTGACACGCAGCGACGGCCTGACTGCCTTCAACACCATGCGTCACGCCTGGTCGTTCGCGCAGGTTTATCAATTAGGCGCCTTCGCGGATATCAATTTGCTGGAACGATTGCGTCTGCGGCTGGGATACACAGCATTCTGGATCACCGGCCTGGCTGTCGCCGTCGATCAGGTGGACTTTAATTTGCAGGGCTACCAAGCGCGGCAAGCGCTGGGTGTGCAGGGGCTGGCCAACGCTCTGCAAAGCGGTAATTTACGATCGGTCTTCGCGGCTGAGAATGCTTATCCGCATGGCCGCGTCAACAACGACGGCAGCGCGATCTTCTTCGGGCCGCAAATTCAGTTGCAGTTCTTCTTCTGATACAGGTTCTGCTGTTCCTGTCTCATCGCTGCCTTTCTCCCTCCCCTTAAGGGGGAGGGAGAAAGGACCAGCAATATCGGAATCTTATATAGAGGAAGAAGTTACCCGCCCACTGTGCCGGCAAGGGCGTCTCTGCCGATGCGGCGGGCGGTAAACGATGGCTCAAAACTTCGCGCCAATGCACCAGTGGCCGTCTGCAGTTGCCAACGACCAGATGACCTCGGCACTCAACTTGAGAGGACGACAATAGCCAATGCCTTCCAAATCCACCTCGATCCGCTGCCCTTTTTCCAAAGGCGCCTTGACTTTCAAACGAATGCCGTCCACCGAGATGTCTAGCACAGATACGGCCACGTCCGGGCCGACGATCCGCGTTTCTGGACGGCAGACGACTTCGGTGGTCGGCTTGGGACGTCGACGCCGCGAATGGCGTCGCTCCGCACCGTTAGGAATCTGTTCGTTCATGCATGGCCTCCTGCCAGAGCATAGATCATAAATGAGGCCCAAGCAATCTGTCCGTGCTCCTTGAGAACCACAGAACAGATGAGTAGGATAACAATACAATCAATGTCACGAGTCCGTCTCGTGTCCTGTCCAGAGGCCGCGCATGAAAGCCCTTATTAGCGATATTCACAGCAACCTGGAAGCCTTGCAAGCCGTGCTGGCCGACATCGCCCGGCATTCGGTCGAAGCCATCTACTGTCTCGGCGACGTGATCGGCTACGGTCCCAATCCGCGCGAATGTCTCGATCAGATCATGCGGTACCCCGTGGTGCTTTTGGGCAATCACGATCAAGCTGTCCTCTTCGATCCGATGAATTTCAATCCAGTAGCCGAGCGTGCGACCATGTGGACGCGCGCCCAGCTGGACCGGCCCATTCCCAATCGTGCCGCTGCCGATGCGCGCTGGGAGTTCCTCGCTGAACGGCCGCTCAAACATCGCGAGGGTGATTTCCTGTTCGTTCACGGTTCGCCGCGCAATCCACTCAACGAATACATCTTTCCCGAAGACATTTACTCTGAACCGAAGATGCGCTCCATCTTTGCCCAGGTGCCGCGCTACATGTTCCAGGGCCACACGCACATTCCCGGCATCTTCACCGAAGCCCTGGAATTTTACAGTCCCGATGAAATTGATTGGGAATACCAGCTCGACGGCCGCAAGACGCTGTGCAACGTCGGCTCAGTCGGCCAGCCGCGCGATGCCGACTGGCGTGCCGCCTACGTTCTCCTGGATGGCACCACCATCCGTTTTCGCCGCGTCGAGTACGATGTTGAAACGACCATCCGAAAAATCCGCGAAATCGATGAACTCGATGATTTTCTTGCCGACCGCCTGCGCAGCGGACGTTAAATGATACGTTCGGAGCGTCCGCGACAGGTCGGCCTCTTGCTGGCACTTTGGGCTTATTGTGCAAGCGCTTTTCGCATCTGAGGGTTTTGAGATGACACCACGATTCCGGGTGCCGATTTTCTGCTTGATCTTATTCGCCGCTCCGGCCAACAATGCCATTGCCCAGGGGCTGGAATACGTTAAGGCGCACTACACAAAGTACGAGTATCGCATCCCGATGCGTGATGGCAAAAAGTTATTCACCGCTGTCTACGTCCCTAAAGACGATTCCAGGCGTTATCCCATTTTGCTGATGCGTACGCCGTATAGTGTGAAACCTTACGGTGTCGACCGGTACAAGCCCGATCTCGGTCCTTCGCCTCTGTTCGGCAAATCAGCGTATATTTTTGCTTACCAGGATGTGCGCGGCCGCTGGATGTCGGAGGGCGAGTTCGTCAACATGCGGCCGCACAACCCCGCCAAGAAAGACACCGACATCGACGAAAGCAGCGACACCTGGGACACCATTGAATTCCTGATCAAACATATACCCAATCATAATGGGCGTGTCGGCCAATGGGGCATCTCTTATCCGGGCTTTTACACCGCTGCCGGTATGATCGACGCGCATCCAGCGCTCAAAGCCTCGTCACCACAGGCGCCCGTGATGGATTGGTTCATCGGTGACGATTGGCACCACAACGGCGCCTTATTTCTGCCCCATATGTTCAACTTCCTGGCGACGTTCGGCCGGCCACGCACCGGGCCAATCAAGAAGTTCGATTACAAATTCGATCACGAAACGCCGGATGGCTATCAGTTTTTCCTACAATTGGGGCCGCTTACCAATGCCGACAAGCGCTATTTCAAAGGCGAGGTGGCCTTCTGGAACGAGGCGATGAAGCATGGCACCTACGACGATTTCTGGAAGGCGCGGAACCTGCGGCAGCACTTAAAGAACATCCGCCCCGCCGTCATGACAGTCGGTGGCTGGTTCGATGCCGAAAATCTATTTGGCGCCCTGGAAACGTTCAAAAATATCGAGGCGACAAGCCAAGAAGGTACGAACGTTCTTGTCATGGGACCGTGGCAGCACGGCGGCTGGAGTGGAGGCAGCGGTGAATCGCTCGGCGACGTGCATTTCAATAGCAAAACAGCCGAGTTTTACCGCGAGCAGATCGAGTTTCCGTTCTTCGAGTTTCACCTCAAGGACACCGGCGAATTCAAGCATCCCAAAGCTTGGGTGTTCGAGACGGGCACAAACCAGTGGCGCAAGCACGACGCCTGGCCGCCCAAGACAGCGAAACACCGTTCGCTTTATCTACACGCTCAGGAGAAATTGTCCTGGAACAAACCGGAGGAGAACGAGGCTGAGGGTTACGAGGAGTACATCTGCGATCCGAAAAAGCCCGTTCCCTACCTCGATAAAATCACCATCGGCATGAGTCCCGAATACATGATTGCCGATCAGCGTTTTGCCGGACGCCGGTCTGATGTGCTTGTCTACCAAACCGAAGTGCTCGACGCAGACGTGACCATCGCCGGCCCCATCCAGGTCGATCTGTACGTTTCGACAACGGGCACGGATTCCGATTGGATCGTCAAACTCATCGACGTGTATCCCGATGATTACCCCGATCCGAACCCCAATCCGAAGGACGTGCGCATGGGCGGCTATCAGCAATTGGTGCGCGGCGATGTGATGCGCGGCAAGTTCCGCAACAGTTTCGAGAAGCCAGAGCCGTTCATCCCCGGTAAGCCAACGAAGGTATCGTTCACGATGCAGGATTGTTATCACACTTTCCGTACCGGACATCGCATCATGGTACAAGTACAATCGAGTTGGTTTCCCCTCGTGGACCGCAATCCGCAGACGTTTGTGGACATTTATCAGGCCAAGGAATCGGATTTCTGCAAGGCAACCCAGCGCGTGTATCATTCGCCGGAGATGCCATCGCGTCTTTCCGTGCTGGTGTTGCCGTGATCTACTCGAAGGAACGCCGCTGGAAATGCGATGGCAGTCTGTTACGCCTCGACTCCCGGCGGTGTGAAACCAAACCTTCGGCCTAATCAGCGGCTTATATCACAGGCTCCGCGCCAGTTCCTCAGCCTCGGAAACCATGTCATCAAGTAAATGCAATCCCAATTCCCAGAAAGCCGGATCATTAACATCGACGCCGAGCTTGCCGAGCAACACGTGCGGTGCATCGGAGCCGCCGGCGGATAGCAGTTCCAGATAACGCGGTACAAATGTTGGACCTTCCTGCTTATACTTTTGCACCAGCGCCAATACCAACAGCTCGCCGAATGCATAAGCATAACAGTAGAACGGCACATGCACAAAATGACCGATGTACGACCACCACCAGCCGTAGCCGTCGGTCAGCCGCACCACGTCGCCGTGCATCGGTCGATTGGCGGCCAGCCACAATTCGTTGATTTGCTCCGTCGTTAGCTCACCTTGTTCGTGCCGCGCCCGATGCAGCGCTTGCTCGAAGCGAGTCAGCACCACTTGCCGAAACACGGTGGCGAAGCTGTCTTCGATCTTGCTGCACAACATGCCCAGGCGGACGCGCGGTTCCGGGTAGCGCTGTTGCAAGCGTTGAAATGTCAGCATTTCGCCGAAGACACTGGCCATCTCCGCTGTGGTCAACGGCGTATCGCACTGCAAGTAGCCGACGTCGCGCGACAGGTATTGATGCAGGCCGTGGCCCAGTTCGTGGGCCAGCGTCATCACGTCGCGCAGTTTGTCGGTGAAATTCATGAGGATATATGGATGAACGCTGGGCACGGTGCTGCTGCTGAAGGCGCCGCCACGCTTGCCATCGCGCAGCTCGGCGTCGATCCAGTTTTTGTCGAAAAACTCGCGGATGATGGCGCCGGCGCGCGGGCTGAAGGCCTCGTAGCTCTCCTGAACGATGCTCCGTGCCGTCGGCCAATCACAAGCTGGCATGTCGGCAAATAGCGGAGCATAACGATCGTAATCATAGAGAACATCGAGGCCGAGCAAGCGGCCCTTGAGGCGATAATAGCGCTGCACGCTGCCGTGATAGCGCTCCACTGCTGTCATCAGAGCCTCGACGACAGAGGGACGGATCTCATTGGCGAGATGGCGTGGCCCCATAGGATCATCGAAGTGGCGCAGGTTGCAATCGGAGCGATGATCGAGGACGAGCGTGTTCATCAGATACGTCAAGAGCCGGGCATTGTCGCGTAAGCCGCGTGTCAATCCTTCGGCGGCGGCCTGACGCGCACGGCGGTCGGCATCGTACAGGCGTGCATTGATCTGCTGGAGCGACAGCATTTCGCTCTGGCCGGCGTACACGAAGGGAAAGCGCAGCGAGGCCACGGTTTCATCGAACAGACGCACAAAGGCGACGCGGCCGGTGATCGCTTTTTCTTCGAGGATTTTCTCCTCTGGTTCGCTCAGGTAGTGAGGCCGCCAGGCACGTTTCTGTTCCAGATAATGGCGATAGCGCGCCAGCGCCGGCGCGGCCAACAAACACTGGGCGACCTCGTCAGCCACCTTGACCCATTCGAGATCGAAAAAGATGAGATGCTTGTTGATGGCGGTGCGTTGCTCGCGTGTGCGGGCCAACAGGGCGCCGTGTTTGGGGTCGTCCGTTTTGGCAGCATGAACCAGGCTGGCATAGATGATCGGTTTATCCATCTGCTCGGACAGCCCTTCCAATTCGCGTACCGCGGCGAGCAAGATATCGGCCGAGGGACCGCCGGGCACGTCAATTTTGCCGCGGTAGGCGGACTCGAACGCTTGCGCGCGCTTCTGCGCCATAGCGAGATCACGGCCGATGGCCGGGTCGTCCACGCCAGCGTAAAGGTCGGCCAGTTTCCAGGCGACGCCTTCCGCGCTGCTGCTGGGACGAGCATTCTGGACTGTGGTATTGTTCGTAGACATAGGTGAGTTCCTTTGCCATAGTATGTCCGAGCATGCACGGCTCCGAGAAACCTGGAGCGATAGGGGCATTCTACGGAGATTCTCTGCATCGCGGGGGCAGGAGCAACCGATAATCAGAAGCGATGCAATCGATCCCACGGATTCCAGGTTATGAGTTGTTGCAACGTCTGGGCGGCGGGCCGATGACCTCCGTTTACTCGGCTCGTGCCCTCGATAACGATGCTCCCTGCGCCGTCAAGGTGCTGCGTGACGACTGGGACGATACGGAGACCGGCATCAAACTGTTGCAGCGTGAAGCCCGGGCCGGACTCGGCGTACATCATCCCCATCTCGTCCGCGTCACTCATGCCCATGTCACTGCACCCCCCTATTTTTTGGTGATGGATCTGCTGCCCGGTGAATCGCTGCGCCGCCGGCTGCGGCGGGACTTTCGTCTGCCGGTCAGCGAAGCTGTGTGGATTACCCGGCAAATCTGCGAAGCACTCGCCGCCTTGCACGCAACCGGCTTTCTCCACGGCGACATCAAGCCCGACAATGTTCGTCTCATCGATGACGGCACGGCGGTGCTGATCGATTTGGGGTTTGCTCATCGGCCGGGCGAGAACGCCGCCTTCTTGCGGGCCGGCTACGTCCTGGGCACGGCCAACTATCTGGCCCCGGAGCAGTGTGATCTGTTGCCGGCCGAGGACTTCCAGAGCGACCTGTTCAGCCTGGGGGCGATGTTATTCGAGATGTTGACGGGCCGTCTGCCCTATCCGCCGGGTTCGCTGCGGCAGACGTTTCGCCGCCATCGCTGCGATCCACCTGCCGATATCCGCCGCAGCGTCGCCCATATGCCTGCGGGTCTGGCCGCATTGCTGTCGCGCTTGTTGGCCCATCGCGCCGAAGACCGGCCGCGTGCGGCCGCCGTCGTACAGCAGCTCATCAAATTGGAGTTGGCCACATTGACGCGCCGCCGAGCGGGGTAAGTACGAAACCTTACCAGGCCAGCAAGGACATGTCTTTGCTGGCGTGGCGGGCTGGTAAAAGTCACGTCAAATCTTCATCGATATGCAGATCATTTTCCGTGAAGAGCGTAAAGCCCAGGCGTGCCAGCACCGCTGCCGCAGTTTCATGGTCCTCCACGTGCAGAGCGAGGGCGGCACAGCCGCGCGGTCCAATCAACAGCGGATAAGCGTAGTGGATGCTGATTTCCGCGCCCAGAAGCGCCTTGCAAATGTCCAAAAGCGGACGAACGCCTTCGGGCAACTGCACCACCAACAGATCACTCTCGGTGAAAGGCAGCCGGGCTCGCTCGAGAATCTCTACGGCGCGCTCAGGGTTGCTCAGCACCATGCGGATGATGGCGCAATCAGCGGAATCGACAACAGTAATAGACACTATACGGATATCTGTAGTCTCGAAGTGACGAACTACCGAGAGCAGATTGCCCACGCGGTTTTCCACGAAAACATTGAACTGCCGCACGCTCGGCCAATCGCGCCCCCGCGCCGTGGCATAGGGAGTGATGGTTCCGCTATCCTCGCCATGTTCCTGGCTCATGACATACCTCTTGGGTTGAAGAAGGTGTTGTAGTGTACGCCAATCTGCGCGAAAACGTCAAGCGCGCCTTGCTTGAAAACGTTGGTAAGCGACTGAGGGTCCAGGACGCGTTTTGCAGAGTACAGGGTTATATGCTCCAACGGAAGGGAAAAGACGCCCGGGTTAAACCGCGTAAGTACAAGGCAGGATTGGCTATGTCGCAGCACAAACTCTCGGTGGGAAAATTTCAGCCGATCCATTAGGGCGGATTGTTGCTAGAATGTTCTCTTTCGGCTGAGGTGTTCCGAACGGAAAGAGGAAGAGAGCCGATGACGTCAACGGTGTCGTTTCACCCCGAATTCCCGACGGGGGATGGGCCGGCTGTGCGCTGGGAGGGCGACTTGCTGGCCCGCTATCAAAGCATCGTCAACGCCCCCAATCTTAACTGGACGCGGCACTATCGCAAGCTGCGGCAATTGGGCAGCGGCGGCCAAGGCGTCGTGTTTCTCTGTGAATCTCAAGGCGCCGATCAGTTCCGCCTGCCCGTGGCGTTGAAACTTTTCTCGCCCGAATCATATCGTGATGCCGAAGCCTACCGAGACGACATGGCGCGTATCGCCCAGGTGGCCGTTCGCGTCGCCCTGATTCAGCACGACAATTTGATCGATCTTCACGATTTCATCGAGTGGGACGGCCTGCGTGTCATGGAGATGGAGTGGATCGATGGCTACAACTTGCGCGAAGTGTTAACGCAGCAGATGCTTGATCGGACGCGGGAGCGCGTCAGCGCCCGCCATTGGAAATACGTCAACAACGTTATCCTCACGCAAGGGCCGGTACAACCGCGCATGAAGCCGGGCGTGGCCATTCAGGTGCTGCGCGAGTGTCTGGCCGGCTTGTCGGCGCTGCACCGCGAAGGCATCGTGCATGGCGACCTGAAGCCCTCCAACATCATGCTCAAGCGCACCGGCGATACCAAGGTCATCGACATCGGTTCAGCCATCGATCTCAATGCGGCGGCGGCGCGGCGTCTGTGGTCGCCGGTTTACGCCGCACCAGAAGTGCTGGAAGGCGGCGAGAATTCACCGCAAGCGGACCTGGCCAGTCTCGGCTATGTCCTTATCGAGATGCTGTCGGGTCGGCCGGCCTTCGAGGGGCTGACGACGTACCGGGAATTGATCGCGGCCAAGGCCAATCTCGATCAGCGTCTGCCGGCCATGTTGCCGCCGGAGGTCAGCTGCAACGAGCTGTTGCTGAATTTGTGCCGGCGTCTGGTCGCCGCTGATCCGGCCCGGCGTTTCCCCAGCGCCCAGGCCGCCGACCTGGATCGCCAAGGCGCCGCCGACTTTCACCGCCAGCTCGTCAAAGGCGACCTGGCCAGCGAGTACGAGAATGACATCCGCGTCTGGTTGGAACAGCTCGGCGATGATCCCGGTTAGAAGCGATTTCCCACCCGTCCGCCGCGCCCGCTTAGCGGGCCGCGAGTATCAACGGAAGATCCAGACGCTGGCCGCGCCGCAGGATGTTGTAGACGACACGGTCGCCGACCCGATAATTCAATCGAATATACGCACCGAACTGCCGTTCGCTCATCTCCAGCAGCTTACCATCGACGCCAAGGATGATGTCGTTCTGGCGGATGCCGGCCCGCTGTGCTGGCTCGGATACGAACGGCCCCTGCCGAAATGCCAAGCGCCTGGCGCTCAAGCCGAGAGCTTTCTTTTCGTCGGCGGACAGGTCGTCGCCATGGACCCACGGCGGCGGATCGACGCCGCGCAGCGACCAACGCCAGGAGATGTCCGTCCTGCGCCAACCTTCGGCCAAAGGCAGCTCACGTCGGTGTGTCTCTTTGTCATGCTGCCAAGTGATGGTCAGTTTGCCACGTGCAGGAGCGCGGTGCAGAGCATACTGCACATCGGCAAACGAGGCGATAGGCCGATCGTCGATAGTCAGCAAACGATCGCCGGCCTGGATTCCGGCACGGGCAGCCGGTGAATCGACGGCAACGCGGGCCACCCGGTCGCCGCGGTCCACGTCAAGCGTCAGGCCGATGTTTTCGGGCAGCGGATAGACCCACAATTCGTCGAGCCGCCACTTGCCTGCGGCTTGCAGACTCTGGCGGCGCAGATCATAAACCTGATGGCAGTGGATGCAGGCGCGCTCCGGCAATCGCTGGGCGGCGGGATACTGTTCCACCGTGCGCGGTGGTTTCGACTCTTGTCCGCCCAAAGCACCGGCAAGGGATGCTCTTGCGGGCGAGGCGAGCTGATAAGATCTTGCTCGGTGCCGCGTCAAGGCCGCTTCCAAGGCATAACGCAATCCGGCCAGTGACACACGACTGTCAGCAGAATCGGCGTCACGTCCGCCATAGCGGCCATAGACCGTACCGTCTGCATTCAAGAAAAAACCCATCCAGGTCAAATCGTAATCGAAGTCGAACAGATCAAGATCGACGCCGCGCATGCGCGTGATACGAACGAGGATGAACTGTCTGGCCACGTCAGCGATGGCCGGGTCCAGACGAGCAACCTGCCCGTCGAAGCGATTGCAGTCCAGTCAATGCTGGCAGCGGAAGACCACGAACAACGGCTTGTTGCTGGCGTACGCTATCTTGCGAGCCTCGTCCCAGTCGCTCAGCCAATGTGGCCCTGCTGCGGGGGAAGAACGAACTACAGGGTCGCAGAGAACCCAGAGAAGATAAAAAGAGCAAGAGAACATAAATAGTAATCTCATCTTTTTCATCTTGCTTTGCATTTCTTTTTATCCCCTCTGTGTTCTCTGCGACAGAACCATCTTCCGCTTTTACGCTTCCGGCTCGTTAGCTTACTCCGGCATCTTGTAGCGATCGGCAACGATGGGGTCGACTGGATCGCCTTGCAAAGCGCGCAGGAACAACACCAGGTCGCGTTTTTCCTGCGGCGTCAGATGGAGCTTCAGCGGCACAATCGGTTTTTGATCTCTGCCGAACAGCTTGATTTCCGGCCCCTGATACGGCGCCTGGTTCTGTCGGCTGCTCATCAAGTAAGCCTTCTCGGCGTCGTAATCGCGCATCTTGGCATCGAGGAACTCATTGGCGTTGCCGCCGCGGTCGTAGAAGTCCACGACTTCCTCCAGCGTTCGCTCGCTGCCGTCGTGCATGTACGGCGCGGTGCCGAGCAAATGGCGCAGAGTTGGCGTCTTGAAGGCGCCGATCAGGTCGGTATTTTTGTGGCCGGTCGGCAAGGCGGCGAAGCGGCCCAGGGCGTTAGGGGGCAATTGACCGTCCTTGACGCCGACACCGAGATTGTGGAACTGATTGTCGGTGAAATTGTCGCCGACGTGGCAGCTGTTACAGCGTGCCTTGCCGAAGAATAGTGCCCGGCCGTTGTTGAGGCTCTTGGCCATTTCAGCTACTTTTTGACGATCTTTTTCTCCATTCAGACCCAGGGCCGTCAGGGCCGGTTCGTCCTTGGCGTCGAAGGCCGCCGTCAAAACGGTCTCGTAATCCTTGGCCGTGATCTCATATTTGCCGCTGCCTTCGTCCTCAACACGGATGCGCATGGCCAGCTCGGCGCGATCGTGGATCGAATTGCCCGACAGCACCGTGCGCTCGTAGGTGGCGATGGCTTTGGCGATGCCGTCGCGTGTCGGATCGGTGCCGAAAACGGCGCGGAACTGCTGGACGTACTTCGGTTCCTTGCGCACCCGCAAGACGACGCGCTCCCAAGCATTGCCTTCGCCGTCGAACATCTCTACCGGGTTCATGGGCGGACCTTGAGCTTGATCTTCCAGCGAGGAAGCGCGGCCATCCCAGAAGTGCAAGACATTGTACGCCGCGTTGAAAACTGTCGGGGCGCTGACGCCGCCCTTGAGCCCGCGGATGCCAGTCGAGACCGGCGCTTGATCGGTGTAGCCGCGCTTGGGATCGTGACACGACGCACAGGAGATGGTGCCATCAGAGGAGAGAAGGCCGCTGAAATAAAGCTGCTTGCCCAGCCGCCACTTGGCAACGGTCATAGGATTCTCGGCCGGCACCGGCGGATTGGAAGTCAGACCGAGCGGCACCTTGATCTTGACTGCTTTGCGTGTTACCGTTTCGCCGGTTTGGGGATCGACAGCCTTCTCGATTGTCTCGTTCCAGAAGCGCGGCAGTTTGTCCCACTCCTCGGCGGCCTGGCTGCGATTGACGAAATAGATGGGCTGTTCGTCCTTGAAAGGTGTCTTCCAGTGTTGGCGCGGCACCTGCCACTCGTAATCGGCCGCCGACAGGGGTTTGACCAGAATACCTCCGAGGAGCAGGGCAGCGAACCAGCCGCCAACTCCTATCAACCAGTGAAAGCGCTTATTCATAAACACACTCCCAAATCTTGTGGATAGTAGACCGGCACGAGCCAGAAGCGTAAGCAACGAAAGGGCTGTC
>JAJPHU010000037.1 GCA_021325115.1 Planctomycetota bacterium
AGTCTCGGCGTCCGCGACCCCCTTCGCGCTCGTGCTCTCGTTTTGGCTGCCGCAGATAAACGCCTCGCTCTGGTCAGCCTCGATCTCGGCCGAGCGCCGACGCGCGCTTCACTGGCCGTCATCCGCCAACACCTCAAGAGCGTCGGCATCGAACACCTTTTCCTCGTTGCCTCGCACACCCATCACGGTCCCGTCCTGGAGCTGGACAATTGGCCTTCCGAGAAAAACTCCTATGTTCGCCAACTCGAGCAGAAACTCGCTGATGTGATTTTGCATGCAGCCAAGGCAGCGAAACCGGCGCGCTTCGGCATCTCCTCGAAGCAGATGAAACTCAACCGCAATCGTCATTCGAGGCGCGACGATGCGCCGGTGGATCGAGAATTGCTGGTGTTGCGCGTCGAAGACCAGGACGGCAATCCGATCGCTCACGCCGTCAATTTCGCTGCCCATCCGACGCTACGCGACATTGCCGAACGCAAGTTCTCTGCCGATTACCCCGGCGTCCTCGCCGAACTCGTCGAAAAAGAAACGCATGTGCCCTGTCTGTTCTTGCAGGGCGCGGCTGGCGATCTTTCAGCCAACGTCCCCGGCGGAGGCGGAGCAGATCAATTTGGACAAGCATTAGGGCACGAGGTGTTGGCGCTGGTGAAAGATATCCGCTGTACGGCGAGGCGAGCAGGAGGTGTTAACCCTCCGGTGCTCCAGATGCGCGAAGAGGACTTTACCTTCAAACCGCGCCTGAACCTCTCGAATCCTCTGGTGCGTGCGACGCTGAATCAAGCATTCTTTCCCGAATTAATCGCCTTTTACGAGCGCGAATATCGGGAAGGGGTGCGTCCACATCTAACAGTTGCCTTGCTCGATGGACGCATCGGCTTCGTCGGCGTCTCCGGTGAATTTTTTTGCGGCCACGCTCTCAGCCTGAAACGCCGGGCGCGGCTCGATCACCTGTTTTTCCTGGGCTATTGCAACGACTATCAGCAGTATTTCCCAACGATCGAAGCGGCCAGCGAGGGCGGTTACGGCACGGTGCCGCCGATCTCCAACGCCGAAATGGGCGCCGGCGAGCGGATCATGGATCGCGCCTTGATTCATCTCTATCAGATGCGCGGGCAGCTGCTGGATCGTCCCGCTGTGAAAAAATGAGGCACCCTCAGGAGGTTATCCCTATCTGCTTTTCTGTTCTCAACAATTCAGAGGTTCCAAATCTTCTCTACTTCTTGAGGTTCCAGCATACCAACTTTCTGTTATCTCGCGCATACAAGCGCCCATTCGCCAGCGCCATATGTGCCCGGCATGGTCCCATCAGCACCGCCGCCCGCGCTTTCTCCCGATACTTGGCGCTTGTGCACTCAATCAGCACCAACTCGCCGCCCTCGCTAAGGACAATCAAATGGCCCTCAGCCCAAATCATCGAACCGCAGCCGAAACCCTCCTTGCTCCAGCAGACTTTGCCCGTCTTCGCCTCGATGCAGCGAAACTCGGTGCCGCTCTCTTGCCGGCCGTCGAAGCCGTACAGATAGCCCTCGTGATACACCGGCGTGCTGAAATGACACGACAAACTGCGATCGTTACTCCATATCTCGTCGAGGGCGTCTTTTTTGGCGCGCACCAAGATTGCCCCGGTCTCATAGCAAGCTGTGAAGAATAAACAATCGCCTATAACCACTGGCGATGCCGCGTTGACCGAAGCGTCCATGCGTGAGCGCCAACGCTTGGAGAAACGAACGTTGCCGCTGGCCGGGTCCAGCGAGACAATGCCTTGGCGTGTGAAAAAGACGACATGGCGCACGCCGTCGATATCGGCAGCCACCGGCGAGGCATAACTGGCGCCGTCTGGCGTCGCTTTCCACACTTCCTTGCCGCTGTCCGGGTCGAACGCGACGATGCCTGCATTGCGGCCGCCAACGTTGACCAGCAGCCAGCCGCTTTCCAGAATCGGCGACGTCCCTACTCCAAAATAGCTCGGCGGCACATTGTAATCTTGCAACAACTCTCGCTGCCAGATTTTCGTCCCGTTGGCTAATTTCAGACACAGCAAGCGACCACCGGGGCTGAGCGTGTAAACATGCTCGCCGGCAATCAGCGGCGTCGAGCGTGGCCCATCGCCTTTGCCCAAGGGATCGCTATAATTCGTGGCCTCGCGATGCTTCCATATCTCCTTGCCGCTGGCAGCGTTCAGGCACTCCACAATTTCTTCGTCGCCAAGGCGGTGAAAGAGAACGAGGCGCTCGCCAGCAACTACGGGCGAGCTGTACCCCTCACCAATATCTTTTTGCCACAAGACCGGCGGCCCCTTGGCGTCCCAGGTCTGTAACAAACCCGTTTCGATCGAGGTGCTGTTGCGCTGGGGGCCGAGAAACTGCGGCCAATCCGCAGCAAGGTTTATCATGGCTGCGAGGCAAACCAGGATCAGAAAGATAAAACGATATTTCATGGCTTAATTGTCCTTTTATTTCGACGGCTCCTTCGTTTTCCGCTTCTCGTATTCCGAGAGACGATCAGCAACCAGGCCGCGCTTGATTAGTTCACGTTCGGGCACGGCGCCGAGATCTTTCGTTTCCTCCACCCAGCGATCGAGTGCAGCCCGCATTTCCGCGAGCTTGTCTTTATATTTGGGATCAGGCGCGAGATTGTGTACTTCATCTGGGTCAGCATCCACGTCATATAGTTCCTCGCGCGGCTTGGTTGCGGCGAAGAACGCATCTTGTACAGCGTTGAGTTTGCCTTCGGCATGGAGCTTGCGCCACACCTGCATAGTCGGCATTAGTTCCCCATAAGCGATGCGCTGGGCGTAGGGCAAGTCCGGCTCGAAATTGCGGATGTATTGGCAATGCTTGTCGCGCACCGTACGGATGCGGTCGTAGGTTTCATCCATGCGATCCCGAGCAGCGAAAATGTACTTACGCTCAGGAGCTTGCTTCGGGCCGAGAATAATTTGTCCCTGCATCTCCTTCGGTACTTCGCCCCCTGCCAGTGCCACCATGGTCGGCGCGAAATCAAGGAAACAAACGAGATCTTCGCGTACCGTCTTCGGTTTGATATGCCCTGGCCAGCGGATAATCAGCGGAACGTGAATGCCCTGGTTATAGACCCAGCGTTTGCTGCGCGGCAAGCCGCGGCCATGATCGCCAGTCAAAAACACAATGGTATTGTCGGCGATGCCGGCTTGTTCCAAAGCGTCGAGGACCACGCCAACCTGATAATCGACCGCCGTGACCAGGTCGTAATAATTGGCCAAATCACGGCGGACTTCCGGCGTGTCGGGATAATAGGCCGGCAGTCTCATTTTCGCCGGGTCGTGGCGCTCGGAGGGTTTGAGCCGTGCCGTGAGCTTGGCAAAATCGGCGGCAGAGGCACGGATCTTGCTTTCATGGCTGGTGGTTATGTTGTAGAACCCGAAAAAAGGTTGTTTGGGGATATTTTTTGTCCAATCTGTGATGATATCGAACGCCTTGGCTGGGACGGCGAAATTGAAATCAGTCTTGCCATAGGGCGACTTGGTCGGCCAGGCGATGGTGTAGCCGGCTTTTTTCAGATAATCGGTGAATAACGGCGGCGGCTTGAGCAGCGTCGAGCGCATGTGGTGCGTGCCGATACTGGTAGGATAACGTCCGGTGATGAGTCCGGAGCGACTCGGAGCGCAGACGGGAGCGTGCGTGAAACAACGCGTGAAGCGTACCCCTTGTGCGGCCAGGCGGTCCATGTTTGGCGTGATGGCATTCGCGTCGCCGTAGCAGTGCAACTCCGGCCCCATATCCTCGCCGACAATCAACACGATGTTGGGCGGCCGATTCGACGCAGCGGGGGCTGCACGGCGGGAAGATAAGGACAGAAACATCGTAGAGTCCCCGGCGCCGCGGTAATCGCGCAGCTGGAAGGAAGCGATGGGCTTGTCGGCGAGCGCTTTTTGCCCTACCGGGGTCTCCCCTATTGCGGAAAGAGCAAGGACGGCCACAAGGATCGTGGTTGCATTCATGGATGGCTCCGGGAAGGACAACGGGGATTGCCGCCACAAGATCGTTCAACGGATCTGGCTCCATTCTATCCGTGGTAAGTAATTCCGTCTGACAGATGCTCTTCTCACCCCCTGCCATTCTGGCGCCTGGAGAGTAGAACCGTGTTTTTGTGCAGTGTCTAACAATGTCTACTTTTGGCGCCACAACCCTTTCCTGAACGGCTATTTTTTGCCCTTTTCTCCCCAAAAAATCGAAAAAAACGCTCAAAAACCATTGACTTCGATAATGAACGTATTTACACTATAACAACGAGGTCATGAGGGACGAGAAGACAAGAACAATCCCAAACGAGAGTCCCAAGGACAGGAGAAGAAACGATGGAAAGTTGGCGCAAAGTCTGGCGGGAAGGCGTGGCCCCGTTGCTGTCTACCCCGGCCCTGGAAGCCCTTCAAAGCGCGCTGAAAAACGATGACACCCGTTTGATCCAAGGGGCGACGACAACGCCGCCGCCTCTGCCCTGTGTACAGGATTGGCCGGTCGAAGCTGCCTGTGCCCTCGGCTTCTGCGGCTGGCAGGGAGACGGCCTGGAGACCGTCGCCGAGGTGGAGGAATTTTTCGCCCGCACCTGCTTCGAGATCGATCAGCGTCTCGGCGAACCGGCCGCTTGTCGCTGGTTTTTGAACTGGTTCGATGAGACGCCGCGTGACCAGATGCGTGAACAGCTCTTGGCCGAGGTCCACCGCGCTCTGGCCCAGCGCCGCTCGGCCGGGGACAGCATAGAGGCGGAGAACGCAGGCGAGATCGCGGCCGCCTGAGGAAACAAGCAACGGAACCGAGAAGAGGTTATCCCAGGTTGCCAGTCTGCCGCACCAGCAAAGGAGAAATTGGCTCTTGCGGGCGCGGCAGGCTGGCGAGATACGGAAAGGAGCCAAACCATGTTATGCCGGCATTGTCAGCGTGTGCAGTCGAATCGTCCGCGGGGCCTGTGCTGGTCGTGCTATTACACGCCGGGCGTCCGCGAACTGTATCCCTCCACGAGCAAGTTCGCCCGTCGCGGCGTGGATGATTTCAATGGGCAACCGCGTCTGCCGGCCCAGCCGACTGATGCGCTACCCGGCTCGCCGGAAAAAGTGGCCGTGCTTGAAGAACGTGCCCGTCTGGGTGTGTCGCTGTGGCACCCGCTCGATGCGCCGATGAATGCGGAGAGCCGAGTGCTGGACGCCGCGGGATAAGGGCTAGCGGGAAACGAACCGAGCCGGAAGCGTAAGCGACGGTCGACGCGCCGTTGCTTACGCTTCCGGCTTATTGCACTTTTGCTCTTCCGCTGTGCTCGTCTCTTGTGGTTTGATGATCGACGAAAGGACGTAGTTTCGATCCCTCATGGCCTCCTGACGAACGCACATGTTGTTGTTGAGCTGCTCTCGCCTCTCGCGTGGATTTGACGAGGGGCCGCTTTTCGAGGACATCACCTTTGAGCTGCAAGCTGGCGAGCGCGTCGGCTTGGTCGGTCCCAATGGGGCCGGCAAGACCACGCTGTTGCGCATCCTGGCCGGACTCGATCGGCCCGATGACGGCGAGGTCCGCCTTCATGCCGGCGCCCGCGTTAGCCTGTTACGTCAGCAACCCGTTTTCGAGCCAGGACGCACACTGTTCGCCGAAGCGCGTTCGGCCCTCGATGAATTGCTGGCGGCCCATGATGACATGATTCGCACCGCCGAGGCGTTGGCCCATGCTACACAGGAAAGCGAACGCAAAGCCTTGGCCGCGCGCTACGATCGCCTCAACGAGTTGCTGCGCCACCACGATGCCTACCATGTCGATCACCACGTCGAACAGGTTCTCGACGGCCTGGGCTTTCGCCACGAAGAATACGATCGCCCCATCGAGACGTTCAGTGGTGGACAGCAGAGCCGGCTTATGCTCGCCAAGCTGTTGCTCGCTTCGCCCGATGTCATGCTTCTCGATGAGCCGAGCAATCATCTCGATATCGACACCACGCGCTGGCTGGAAGAATATCTGGTCCAGCAGCCCGAAGCCATGCTGATCGTCAGCCATGATCGCTATTTCCTCGATCGCGTCGTCAACAAAATCTTCGAGCTGCACAACCGGCGTCTCACGTCATATCCAGGGAATTTCCAGCAGTATTGGCGATTGCGACAAGAGAGATACGAACAGGAGCTGAAAGCCTGGGAGACCCAGCGCGACTACATCGCCAAGCAAGAAGAGTACATCCGCCGCGTCCACTACGGCCAATTGCACAAGCAGGCGGCCTCGCGGCAGAAGGCTATCGACAAAATCGAGCGGTTAGAGCGGCCGACTCGCATCGAATCGCCGCACATGCATTTCGGCAGCGTGCGCCGCAGTGGCGATGTGGTGCTGCACGTCGAAGGGCTGTCGAAATCTTACGATCGGCCGCTATTCAAAGATCTCACTTTCACGCTGTATCGCGGCAAGCGCCTGGGTCTTATGGGACCAAATGGCAGCGGTAAGACGACACTGCTGCGCGTACTTCTGGGCGAAGAGGAACCGGACAGCGGCAAAGTGCAGCACGGCCATCTCGTCGAGTTCGGTTACTACGATCAGCACTTGCACACGTTGCCGGCCGACAAGCCAGTCCTTCGTGCTGTTTGGCCAGATGCCGATCCCGACGCCGAGGAACAAAGTATGCGCGCTCTGCTGGGCCGTTTTGGTTTGACCGGCGATCTGGTGCATCAGCGTGTCGGCGATCTATCTGGCGGCGAGAAGAGCCGCGCCGCCCTGGCGAAATTGGTGGCCCAGGGCGCCAATGTCCTGGTGCTTGATGAGCCGACCAATCACCTTGATCTGTGGGCTTGTGACGCTTTGGAGGAGGCGCTGTTGGAATTTGAAGGCACAGCCATTGTGGTCAGCCATGATCGCTATTTTCTCAATCGTGTCGTCGATCTATTGTTGGTGCTCGATGGCGCCGGCAACGTCCAGGTGATCCACGGCAATTACGACACCTACGAGAGGATGCGCACTCAATCGGGACGAACAGAGGCAGGTATGCCCTCGGTTCGCGCTACCGGGGGCATACCTGCTTCTGCGCGTCAGGACCATGGACGTGTACAGACCGCGAAGGCAAAACGTAAACGCAAGTTCCCCTATCGCAAAGTCGAAGAGTTGGAGGCAGACATCGCAGCTACCGAGACGGCGATTCGGGAGTTAGAGCAACAATTGGCGTCGCCGGAGTTGTACCGCGAGGGCGAACGGGTCAAGCAGACGATGAAGGCGTTCGAGGAAGCCAGGTCGCGTTTGCAGCAGCTTTATGAACACTGGGAAGAGGCGGTGGAGTTGAATTGAATCCGCAATACAATGAGCCGGAAGCGTCCGCTGTCAACGGGGCGCTCAAAACCACCAGCCAGCGGTAGGCGCTTGAAAACCAGCGACTTACTTTGAGGAGACGCAGAATTGGCACGTAGCCTTGAGAGTCCCCTTCCTTACTCCATGAGATATACTCTGTCGAACCTACTCAAAGTGGCTATGAATCGAAAACCACAGTGCGGACCGCTTTGTAGCACGTTGCACGTCATTCCTGCAGTTCGTACCGATCAACTTCAAGGCGGTCGATGCCCGGTTCAGCGGCAGGCCACTGCACGGCCTGCCGCTGAACCGGAGCGTTGGGCCGGTCACGTACGGGATTCGGGGAGCAAGTCCTGTTAATGTTGATCCATCTAACAGCGCATTGCGAAAAATCTCGGCAGCATGTCACATCCGATCGATCTACCTCGTCATAGCAATTGAGGAAAGAAATCATGTCGAACAAAACTATGAGGAGGATCAGATGACCAATAAGAAGACCGCGACGATCGACGCCACAAACGCTGTGGTGACGCTCATTAACGTGTATGAGGTTGAACCTGAGAGGCAGGCTGAACTCGCCCAGCTCCTCGCCGACGCGACCGAGAAGGTGATGCGGCGCCTACCGGGTTTCATTTCCGTCAGTATCCATTGCAGCTTCGACGGTACGCGTGTGGTGAATTACGCGCAGTGGACTTCAAAGGAAGACTTCGATCGCCTATTCAAAGACCCGCAAGCACAGTCTCAGATAAAGCGATTCGCCGCCGTCGCCAAAAGCGTTTCACCTGCTCTATATCAGGTGAGTTCCGTCCATACCCACTGAGTCCGGAGGCCGAGATGTCTGTCCTGGACACGAATACCTTTTTCGATCAGCTACGCCCGCAACTGATCCGCATCGCCTATCGGATGCTAGGATCAGTTGCGGATGCCGAAGATATGGTCCAAGAGGCGTTCCTCCGCTGGCTCGATGTTGATCGCGACGCGGTGCGAGAGCCGGAGGCATATCTCCGCCGCGTCGTGACCCGTCTTTGTCTTGATCAGTTGAAATCTGCACGATATCGGCGTGAGACCTATATCGGGCCATGGCTGCCGGAACCGGTCGTCGAAGCAGCAGAAAAGGAGCTTGATGATTTCACGCTGCCACTGATGATGGCGCTGGAGCGTCTGTCGCCCCTGGAACGCGCCGCCTTTCTCCTCCATGACATATTCGGGCTCGACTTTGAGGAAATCGCCGAGACGATCGGTCGCAAACCCGCGACATGCCGCCAGCTCGCCAGTCGTGCCCGGAAGAACGTCCGTGCGGCACGCCCACGCTTTCCACTGTTGAAGGAACGTGGTCTCGAGATCGCGTACGCGTTCTTCGCGGCGTCTCGCAACGGCGACATGCAACAGTTGCGATCTCTCCTCGCGGAAGATATCGTCGCTTATGCCGACGGCGGTGGAAAGATCCCGGCTACGCCATACCCGATTGTTGGTCTCGACGCGGTCATCCAGCTCCACTCCGAACTGGCGCTTGTATTTACAGCAATGAGATCCCGGCTTCTGCAGTATGGCTTTATCAACGGTTTGCCAGGATTCGTCACTGTCGAGCAGGAAAACGTCCTCCAAACCACCGCGCTCCAGATCGGAAATGATAAGGTTGTCGCAATCTATGTCATGCGTAACCCGGACAAGCTGCAGCATCTCCATTATTTATTTAATGCAAGGTCAAATGAGGTCTTGTCTGAATATGGTGGAGTCGGCTGAAGCAACCGATACTCTGCGCCTGGATGGTGGAGGAGCCGTTACGGCTGATCCAGGTCGAGGCAGACGTTGCTGTTAGCTTGGGACAACGCTTCCTGGCACCCAGTCAGCGTGTGCGGACATAGATCCAGGCGAACAATCGGCAGGCGAAGCGGGAGGGGGGTACGCATCGTGGCTTGTTCCCTGCCGGTGAAAAGTCCGTGGGTGAACACGATCGAGCCCAAGTGAGTGTAGGGCCAAAAAGCGATTACCGAGCCGGAGCAGCAGTTGACGGCTGAAGCAGTCAAGGAGCGGGTTCACCGTTACCAGAACAAAAGGTCGCTTGATCTTGCACTGGGCCATACCTCGAGCATCGCCTTGCGGCATTACGTCGATTCGACCGAATCTGCCTTCGACCAGGGCTTGGACGGGCGACCGACCGGAAAAGGCGGCCCAGAATGAGGCGCAGCGTGTAGACACGGGGAATAGCGACAATTCGCAGCTATGGCCGCAAATCCTTGGTGCTTGCGACTCTGTGCCACAAATCTCTTGTCGTAATTTTTTGCTGAATAAGTTACTTACGGGAGTGTATGGGAATCGAACCCACAGAGAGCTTTGTTCAAACCCTCCAACGGTTTTGAAGACCGTGGCCACTACCAAGTGTGCAAACACTCCCAGGGCATTAATGCTTGTCTTTTAAGACGTTACTGCCTACTCTTGAGATGGTCAAGAGATCATTATCCCAGGGTCAGGGCCGTTCGTTTGTCGAGGCTTTGATCGGGTAGGCCTTGCGCTGCGAGGCCTACCAGGCCTGACGAAGCACGGAATACAGAAAGCCGAGCACTAAAGACTGCTATGCAACGACGATCCTTCGACTTGGTACTGATGGGCGTGATCCTGGTTTTTGCCTTTTTGGCGGCCTCTTTCGCTGTGCGCAACAGTGATTTTTGGTTGCATCTGGCCAGTGGCCGGCTGCTTGCCGAGGGGCGTTATCAATTCGGCGTCGATCCCTTCGCTTTCACGACAGAACATCATTACTGGGCCAATCACGCCTGGCTATTCGATTTGCTGCTGTATCTGCTCTACAGCCGTCTGGGCGAACAACTCGGCGGCATGGTCCTTGTGATCCTGAAAGCGCTGCTCATCAGTTTTCTGGCCCTGGTTTTGTTGAGCATGCGCCGTCCCGATAGCCGACTGGGCTGGCCGGCTGCCTGTACACTGCTTGCCGTCTTGGCCATGAGTCCGCGCCTGCTGCTGCATTCCACCTGTCTGTCCTATGTCTTGCTCGTCCTGACGCTGTGGCTGCTGTGGGCACGGCATTATATTCCCTTGCTGCTGCTGTTCGTCTTATGGGTGAACGTCGATGGCTGGTTTTTGCTCGGCCCGCTGTTGGCCACGCTTTTCTGGCTGGGCGAACGGCTTCAACCAACTCGCAACGCCCGCGAGGGCTTGCCGCCCACTCCAGGTTGGTTATGGCTGGCCGGACTCGCTGTCTGCCTGATCAATCCGCATCATATTCACGCCTTCACGTTGCCGGTGGAGTTGCTGCCCTTGCCAGAAGCACTACGGCAGGATGTTCGCTTTGCTTCGCTGCACATTTCACCCTGGCAGATGAGCCTGTACTATCGCCCGTTTACCGGCATCAATTGGGCCGGCGGCGCCTATCTACTTCTCTTGGCCACAGGAGCATTGTCCTTTTTGCTGAACATTCGCAACTGGACCGGCTGGCGCCTGTTGGTCTGGCTGACGTTCGCGGGGCTGTCGGCATGGCTGGCACGGACTATTCCGTTTTTTGCCGTCGTTGCCGCTCCTATCACCGCCCTCAATTTGCAGGACGCTTTTTCGCGTTTCCCCGCGCAAAGCCGTCTGCTTCTGGGTGTGTCTTATCTTCTTCTTTTGCTATCGTCCTTAACGCTAATCGGCCTGGCCTGGCCGGGCTGGCTACAAGGATTTCAAGACAGCAGCCATCACGTTGCCTGGGCCGTGCAGCCAGATAGCTCTTTGCGCCGCGTGGCAGAGATGCTCCGTCTGTGGCGTCAACAAGGCAAGCTGGGCGACGGCCGCGGCTTTCTTGCTGACTACAGTCTTGTTCACTATTGCGCCTACTACTGCCCCGAAGAGAAAGGCTTTCTCGATCCGCGCGTGCAATTGTTCCGCGACGTAGCTGATCAATATGAAGTGATCCGCCAAGCCCTCAATCCCAATTTCTCTTCCAGCCGGCGTTCTTCGCCCCCCCTTCGTTCCCAAGCAGAACTTGGGAACGAAGGAGAGGATTATCCGCAGAAAAATACGTTGTCCCCTGTTCACATCCTCCATAAGTGGGGCATCACGTATCTGGTACTGTACGATCCTATCCTGCCACGTCTGTTCCCCGCACTGGTGCAATTGGCCAACGATAAAGGTGATTGGACGCTGCTGGACATCGAAGGCCAAGCTTTGATCGTTGGCTGGCGCAACGAGAAGGGGAACTTATCGAGCCGAATGTCGCCCTTCGATGCCGAGCGTCTAGCCTTTACGGCGGCAGGGACAGACCGGCAAGATGCCGGTCCCACCCAAAAGCAGGAGGCGCTGCGGACAGAAGCACCTGGCCAGGGACCAGAGCGCGGGCCGCGCTCCCACGATTTCTGGTCGCACTTCGGCAAACCGATCGCGCCACCGTCATGGCCGTCGGAGACCGCTGCGGTGCTGCGGAACTATTTCGAGGCGCGTGCTCCCTACGAAATGCAAAAACGGCTCAGCTGGACCGTCGCCCTGTTTGGGTTGCCGGCTTTATCGTCCGGCTCTCTGGACGGCCTGATGCGTTTGGCCGTCCACATCGGCCACGCCCCCCCGAATCCGTTGGATCTGGGCCAACAGCCGCCGGCCCTGCCGTTGTTGACCGTCCGTGCGGCACGCCAAGCACTGGCTGATAATCCGGATGATGCCAACGCTTATCTGCAACTGGGATTCGCTTACCTGGATCTCGCCAGGCGGACCCCTGAAAATACCGTACTGAATCTGCTGCGTCCACTCGCCGAACTGCGCCACATCCAAATCGCCACCGCTCTGGAGAATTACCTGAAATGCGATCCGGATTCCCCCAATTCCCTGCGTGTCCACGAAGAGTTGGCGACCCTGTACGAAGGCCGCTTTCCACCTTATCTCAATCCTCCGTTTCTTGATGCTGCCCTTGAACATCGCCGCGCGGCGCTGCGCTTGATGCGTCGCATCGGTCCCATCCCCGGCGAAGCTGCTGACGCCTTTGCCCATCGTCTCCAAGAGGTCGAACACAACCTCCAGGAATTGGAACGCTTCATAAGTGATCGCAAGAATGAGTTCACGCTGCGGTCGCGCAATCTCGGCTCCGAGCCGTATCGCAAGGCCGAACTGGCCCTGCGCATGGGGTTGGCACGCCTGACTCTGGAAGAGATCCTGATGCCGTCGTCGATCGTCCTGCTGGGCGGCGAAGGCACCCGCTTGCAGGTACGGCTGCAACTGATGCTGGGGCAAGTAGACTCTATCCGTGAGCAGATCCGGTCGGAGGATTGGAGAACCAACAAAGTCAATCTCGGTTTGCTGACGCTGGACGTGCCGGGCAATTCGACCGTTTCGGCTTACCAACTCCCCGCTTACGAATGGCTGCTTTTGTGTCAGACGGTGGCAGACGGCGACTACGAGGAGGCAGAGGCGAACGTAAAGGGACAGCTACGCAATCTGGCGTTGATCCAGCGCGAGCTGCAGAGTCGGATAGCACGAATGCTCGGTCGAGAGATCGCTCTGAGAGCGTCACCCCAGATCGTAGCGCAAAGCATGATGCAGCAAGCACGCCTGGAAATGACCGCGTTGCAGCAGCGCTTTTCCGAGACAGAGGTAATGTTTCAAGTGATCGCTGGAATGCTCGCTCTGGAGCGCGGCCGGCCGCAGGAAGCAAAGCAAGCCTTCCACCAAGCCCGTAAGCTCAGCCGGCAAGGACCGGGGCTGCTCGCACAAGGGCCTGGCGCCTCTCTGGCGGAGACATACCTGCGCTTCTTGGTTCGAGCGCCCCGGAATGAACGATGATCGTCTTGCCTTCTTGGCGTGTTGCTGGTATGAATCGTTGCCGCGGCCGGTTCATGCGGATAGATCTTCTCTAGAATTATCTACAGCGGCGCAGGTTGCAGCTTGCTCGCAGATCGGGTTCAGCAGCAAAAATGTGAGGCCCCACGGTGTACATCTGGGTGGAGTGCGGAAAATTCCTCCGCGAATGTCGGCAGCACTTCCATACTACGGGAGCGATCTTGCCCAGTAGTCGTTTTCTCGCCCGTGCCCTGGTTCGCCCGTTGCACGGCCCGCGCCCGGCCTGGCGGATTTTGGAAGTCGGTCCCGGCACTGGAGCGGTGACGCGCGAAATCGCACGTCGCATGTTGCCCGGCGATCGTCTTGACGCTGTGGAGATCAACGGCCATTTCGCCGAACTGGTCGAGCGCCGCGTGCGGCAGGAGCGCATCTTCGCCCGCTGCCGCGATCAGATTGAGATTATTCACGCGGCCGTGCAGGAGTTGTTCGGCGAGGCGATCTACGACTTGATTGTGTCGGGATTGCCGTTGAACAATTTCCCGGCCCATGAGGTGCGCGAAATTTTCGCCACCTACAATCGGCTACTTAAGCCGGGCGGCACCCTGACGTTTTACGAATACACGCTGGTTCGCCAGCTGAAGTCGCCCTTTGTCGATCGCCGCGAACGCCGCCGGCTATTTCGAGTTGGCCGGGTTATGCGCGGCTACATCCGGGATTACCAGATCCGTCGCGAACGCATCTTCATCAATGTGCCTCCCGCAACGGTGCGTTATCTGCGGTTCAAGCCGGTAACGCCGCGGCCGGCGGTGGAGACGGCGGTACACCCTTCGAGTGTTTTGCAGCTCTGAGCATCCTGGCCTTGTTCCTGCATGGAGCGCCGGAACGAGAAGTAGAACGAAAGGAGTCGTTCATGATCCATCGCTTACGGAGCGCCTGCGGATGCGCGGCGCTCATGGCTGTATTGGCCCTATCCGTCCATGCCATCGCCAAGCCCCCCGATCTGCCGGAAGATGGGACTTTTGAACTATTGCCCATGCCGCAGGAGGATAGGGACATCACTTGTCCTTATCTGCGGCAGCGGAAGATCGATTGCCCTGCTTGTCCGATTGCTGATCCGGAGATAGGTCATGGTGTGCTCGCCAATCTCGAACGTTTGAAACAGGCGGATAATCTGCTGGAAATGGCGAAGGAGTGGGCGTGCGTCGGCTGTTTCAGCGAGGCGATAGAATGCTGCGCTCGCGCTGCGGAATTGTGTCCCGGCAGTCCGTGTGCCGAACGCGCTGCCAATGCCATGCTCGAACTGGCGCTCGGTATCGTCACGTCCCCAAACGGCAGCGAAGAAGCCGCCGAGCCGCCGACGAGCCAGACGAAACCGTAACCCGGTTGACGCTCCGCGCTCGCGGACCTAGCTTGAGCGCATGACACAACCAAAAGACCACACACCAACGTATTTACACAAGATCAGTCATCGGCGTATTGATCCGCCGAAGCTGACCGGGCAGACGCCGCTGCCGCGCGTCCTCGACGAGGTGTTCCTCTCGTACAACGCCGGCCGGCTACGTGAGGCGTGCCGGCTGTTCGCCACGAAGATGCTTGCCGACGATGCCGTCGTCGGTCTGTCGCTCAGCGGCGCGCTGACGCCGGCCGGGCTGGGCATCTCCTGCCTGGTGCCGCTCGTTGAGGCTGGCTTCATCGACTGGATCGTCAGCACCGGGGCCAATCTCTATCACGATACGCATTTCGCCCTGGGCATGGATCTCCACCAGGCACGGCCCGGCCTGGACGATTTGCAGCTGCGCGAGCATCAGGTCATCCGCATTTACGACATCGTTTTCGATTACGAGAACTTGCTCGGCACCGATCGTTTCTATCGGACGTTGTGCCGCGGCGAGGCGTTTCGACAGACATTCGGCACGGCGGAGTTTCATTATCTGGTCGGCAAATACCTGGCGGCACGCGAGGACGAGACCGGACACAAAGGGCGCAGCCTGCTGGCCGCTGCCTATCGCCACGGCGTGCCGATTTTCACCTCCTCGCCGGGCGATAGCTCTATCGGTATGAACCTGGCCGCCTTACAAATGGAAGGCTGCGCCCTGCGTCTCGATCCGCTGCGCGACGTGAACCAGAGCGCGGCCATCGTCTACGATGCCAAGAAGCGCGGCCGCAGTGGCGTCCTTATCCTCGGCGGCGGCTCACCAAAAAATTTCATCCTGCAAACGGAGCCGCAGATTCAGGAAGTGTTGGGCTTGCCGGAGAGCGGACACGATTATTTCTTGCAAATCACCGATGCTCGTCCCGATACTGGCGGACTCAGCGGAGCCACGCCGCAGGAAGCGATGACCTGGGGCAAAGTCGATCCGCAACAGCTGCCCGATACCGTGACCTGTTATCTCGATTCGACCGTGGCCCTGCCATTGTTGACGGTCTACGCTTTGGCCGTCCGTCCGCCGCGTTCGCCGCGGCGCTTGATGGAGCGCTTGCCGGAACTGACGCGCCAGCTGGAAGAAGAGTACCGGCAAAAAGCGGACCCGGCGAACGAGGCGTGTTAATGCCCTGCTCGCCGGATTACTCGCTGCCTCGCTTGAACCATCGTCCCATCAGTCCTTCCTTGCGCGAAGGCGCCGTGGGCGGCGGAATGGGAGTGGGCTTGTTCGTTCCCGCTACCGGCGCGGCGCCGCGGCGAGCGGTGACGTCTTGGAGCCGGCTGCGCAACTCCTCGAGCTTGCTCTGAATGCGGCCATCGCGTTCCAGACGTTCCAATTCATGGCGGATTTCGCTCTGGAGACGCTGCATCTCATTGCGTTGGCGGGCCAGTTCGGCACGTTCGCGAGCCATGCTGACTTCCATCTCACGCATCTGGTCCATCAGAGTCTGCTCGTCCTCTTGTAGCTGACGGCGCTCGCGTTCGAGCTGCTCGCTAAGAGCCAACAATTCCGCCTCGCTAGGCAACTTGCCCCCATTCCCTTGCGGAGCAGGCACCGCCTGAGCGGCGCTCGCTTCGGCCACTTCCAGGGCAGCTTGCAACTCTTGCACCTGTTGATGCAGCTGGCGAATCATTTCGTTCTTTTCTTCCAGGACTGCCTCATAATCGCGGACTTGCTGCTCCAGATCGGGCCGAATCTGTCCGACTGCTTCTTGCAGGGCCTGCTCCAACTCCTGACAGAGCGTACGCAGCTGAGCGTTCTCGGCACGCAGGTTCTCCAATTCGGCTGAGTCATCTGTTGACGGCCCTGAAGAAATGCCGGGAGTGCCGTTTGTCCCACTTCGGTGTGGTTCCGTGAGGGGGAGAGGTCTGGCCATGTTTCCTATTCTCCGCTAGGGTTGTACTGCCACCGCGACACTTCTGTCCAGGATCGCGGCTCAGTGCAACTATAGCTCGAAAAAAGGTAACGAGGAGAACGAATACAACATCTTTAGGGAGGGTGTTAAATTGTCGTGGATGGAACGGTTTACTCCTTGCTGGTGCTGTGGATTGGTTGTAGCATGTCGGCAAAGGCATAGGTTGCGGTTTCTTTAAGGCAGGAGAATTATGGATCAACGCAAAGCCGATGAACAGCTGGCTGCCATCCGCGCCAAGGTCGAAGCGGGTCAACGCCTGTCTTTCGATGAGGGCGTGTTCCTGTACGACCACGTTGATCTGTTCACGCTCGGCGAGCTGGCCAATCTTGTCCGCGAACGCAAGAATGGCCGCTTCACTTTCTACAATGTCAACACACACCTCAATCCGACGAATGTGTGCGTCTATCGTTGTACCTTCTGCGCGTTTCGGGCGGACCTGAAAAGCCCCAAAGGTTACGTCATGTCCGATGAACAAATTCTCGAACGCGCTGCCGAAGCCGAGCGGCGCGGCGCGACCGAGTTGCACATTGTCGGCGGCCTGCACCATCAGCTACCGTATGAGTGGTATCTGAACGTCGTGCGCATTATTCATCAGGCGCATCCGCAATTGCATCTGAAAGCGTACACGGCAGTGGAGTGGGACTGGTTCGCACGGCTGACGGGCCGGCCGACGCGCGATCTGCTAGCGGAGTTCAAAGAAGCAGGGCTCGGCAGTTTGCCCGGCGGCGGTGCGGAGATTTTTCATCCGGAAGTGCGCGACCTAATCTGCGAGCACAAGGCCGACGCCGACACCTGGCTCCGCATTCATCGCGAAGCACACCAACTCGGCCTGCGTTCCAACGCCACCATGCTCTACGGCCACATCGAAAAGACGCCTCACCGCATCGATCACTTGTGCCGCCTCCGCGAATTGCAGGACGAAACCGGTGGCTTCCAAACGTTCATCCCGCTGGCCTTCCACCCGGACAACACGCGGCTGGCCCACATCCCCAAACCTAGTGTTCTGATGGACCTCAAGACGATGGCTGTCAGCCGGCTGATGCTCGATAATTTTCCTCACCTCAAAGCATACTGGGTGATGCTCGGCATCCAGACGGCGCAGGTGGCTCAGAGTTTCGGCGCCGACGACCTCGACGGCACCGTGGTCCACGAGAAGATCTACCACGACGCTGGCTCCGATGCGCCGCAAGAGTTGAGCGTGGCCGAGATCCGCCGTCTCATCGAAGAAGCTGGCCGCATCCCCGTGGAACGCGATACACTCTACCGGGAAGTGATCCGTACGCCGGAGCGTTGGCAGACAGGCCGAACGCTGCAACTGGTGTAAGCCGACAAACGGCTATCCGTGGACTTACATCCGTTTTCCTCATTTCCGGCACTC
>JAJPHU010000127.1 GCA_021325115.1 Planctomycetota bacterium
CCCCAACCCTCCCCCACAAGGGGGGAGGGAGAAAGAGAACCCCAACCCTCACCCACAAGGGGGGAGGGAGAAAGAGAACCCCAACCCTCACCCACAAGGGGGGAGGGAGAAAGAGAACCCCAACCCTCACCCACAAGGGGGGAGGGAGAAAAGAACAGAACAATTTAACCGTTCCCAGTATACGAGTCGTCGCCTCGGCTTCTCCATCCAGGGGCCGGCGAAACCTTGAGGTCCACCGTCAGATGCCGTACAGCGATTCATACTTGCCGCGCAGATACGCCATCAACGGCTGATGGCTCAGCGGCCGGCCAGTAACGCGCTGGCACAAGTCGCCAGCGCGATAACGCTGGCCGACACGATGGATCTTGTCATTGAGCCAGCCTTTGAGTCCCTGAAATCGTCCAGCGCGGAATTCGTCTTCAAGTCCGGGCAGATCCCGCCGCGCTTGCTCCATAAACTGGGCAGCGTAGAGATTGCCGAGTGTATAAGTCGGGAAATAACCAAGCCCCCCCATGCTCCAATGGATGTCTTGCAAACAGCCCTGAGTGTCCGTCGGCGGCGTCAGGTTAAAGAGTTGTTGAAACTTCTCGTTCCAGGCGCCGGGCACGTCCGCGGGTTTCAGGTCGCCGTTGACAAGTGCCTGTTCCAGCTCGAAACGTAGGATGATGTGCATGTTATAGGTCGCCTCATCGGCTTCGACGCGGATGAACGATGGCTGCACGTCGTTGACGGCGAAGAGGAAATCGTCGAGCCGGACAGCGCCGAGCGCGGCCGGGAAGGCTTGCTGGGCGCGGGGGAAGAAATACTCCCAGAAAGGCCGGCTGCGGCCCACCTGGTTTTCCCATAGACGCGATTGCGATTCGTGAAGTCCCAGAGAGGCCGCCGTACCCAGGGGTGTGCCGAAATGCTCGGCGGGCAATCCCTGTTCGTAAATGCCGTGGCCGGCTTCATGGAGGATGCCGAAGAACGATTCGCTGAAATGGTGCGGATAATAGCGCGTGGTGATGCGGCAATCGCCGGGACCGATGCCGCTGCAAAAGGGATGCGTGGTCACGTCGAGTCGGCCGGCGTCGAAGTTGAAGCCGATAGCAGCGGCAGCTTCCCGGCCGAAACGCTGCTGTTGTTCTATGGGATACGCGCCTTGGAGCCAATCACGGTGCGGTTTGCGGCCGGAAGCAATGATGGCGGAGATCAACGGCACCAGTTCCGCACGCAGGGCGGCGAAGAGCGTGGTGATCTCGGCCGTGGTGGCACCCGGCTCGTATTCGTCGAGCAAGGCATCGTAAGGGACATTCGGGTAGCCGATAGCCTGTGCTTTTTGGCGCACCAGCGCGACGACTTTCTCCAGCCAGGGTCCGAAGGCGGCAAAATTGTTGGCCTGCCGCGCTTCTTGCCAAACCTGCTGGGCGCGGGTAGTGACACGGGCCAGCTCTTCGACCAACTCCTTGGGTAGTTTGACCGCGCGATTGTAGTTCCGGCGGATCTCACGGACATTAGCGGCAGCATCGCTGTCCGCATCGCCCACCAGGGGAGATGCCTCGACTGTGGCCAGCAGTTCGCCGATAATCGGGGCCGTTAGCATTTCGTGTCCCAGCCGCGCCAGCAGGGCCATCTGCTCGGCGCGATGGGCCGAGCCGAGATGCGGCATGTAGGTGCGCTCGTCCCAGCCCAGCAGGTTGGCGCACGATTCCAAAAGAGCGCTCTCGCGCACCCGGCGAAGAAGCTCCGAGTAAGCCTGTCTGGGATCCATGATTGCACTCCTCCAGAGTTGGCAAACGGCCAGCGTTAGCTGGCTAATAAGCTCCTGCCAGCTGGTGAGCATTTTTCACCCGTCAGCTGACGCCGGCCATTCGCTTCGCCTCTGTTTTCTGGTTCATTCGATCGCTACAATTGCGGCAACCTCCTCATGGCGAGGGGGGGTCACGTAGGAGTATCGTCATTTCGCAGGAGTGGGATTTTCATGCCGAAAGTTACGTTTGTCAACGAGAAAAAAGAAATCGAAGTCGAACCGGGAGCCAATCTTCGTGAAGCAGCCCGTCAGGCCGGCATCTCCGTATACAAGGGGCTGGATCGGTATCTTAATTGTCGCGGCTTTGGCCTGTGCGGCACCTGTAAAGTGCTGGTTAAAAAGGGGATGGAAAACCTCAGTCCCAAGACGTTCATGGAGCGCTTCAACTTCAACCTGCATCCGCTGACCATGTTCGCCCGCATCGGCCACGAAAACGAGATGCGGCTGGCCTGTCAGGTCCAAGTCCATGGCGATTGCACCGTGCAAACGACGCCAGAATTCAACCTCAGCGGCGAGAATTTCTGGCAAAAGCCGTATCCCAACAAGTAGGGGAAACAGCGCCTCTGAGGGAACAGTTGGAAAACCCATTCCCTCCTATCAAGATCCCGATGTTGCTGTCTCTTTCGCCCTCCCCCCTTGGGGGGAGGGGGGGAAGAAAAGCAGCGATGAGACAGGATCCGCGGGAAGCGGGATCAGGGCGCGTCCCTCTACGAACCAGGTTGCGCTTCCAGCTTCCAGGGCGATTTCCGCTCGTAATACTGCCGTGCGGCAGTAGCCGTTTGATCGACGCCCAGCGATTGCAGCGACAGATCGATAGCCTTGCGGGCGCTCTCCTGCCGTCTGTAACAAAAGACGACGGCAACCGGCTTTGGCCCCCGCAAGATGTTGATCGAAATGTTGCCGGATTCCCCACGATCAAAAGTCATTGGCGCCGCCTGCCAGGGAGGAGTAATTTGCACAGGGCTGCCGGCAGCCACTCCATAGTTGCCCAGAATCCGGGCGACGAAGTCTTTATCATCGGCGGCAGCAAAAGCCATCTCCACATAGTTGAAATCGCTGCCCCGCGGACTGGCCACGTAACGCCACATCTCCCCGCGTTGCTCCTTTGGCTTCGCATCGATCCCCTTGGGCGGCCGAAAATACACGAAGGCCACCGGCTTATCGTTGCCCTTGTCGTCTTTCTGAGTTGGCGGCACCACCGCCTTGTCCAGATATTTCTGCTCTTCCCGAAAGCGTTCTTCGCACTCCTGGGCTTCGCGCATGAGTGCTTCATAATCGGACAGACCGCAAGCGGGCACGGTCAACACCAGCAGGCCCAGGCCCAATCGGCGAACACGGGTCAAGATCGATGAGGGAATCACACAGGCATCCTCCGGCCAAAAAATCTCTCCTCCAACATACAAGTTAGCCCGCTGCGCCCGCAAGAGCGAGCACGCTGCCGGCGTGCTACGGCATTTCAATCGGTCAGCTCAAAGACAAATTCGTTGCGGCTGCTGGATTCCACTGTTGCCGTCAGCTGGGAGGTTTCGGGGCGAGCGTAGCGCTCCGGCAAGCGATTGGTGCCTCGAGGGCCGCCATTGGCTGTGGCCGGCGGATACCAGGTAATACTCACGCGATGGTCGCCGACAACGGCGCCGTCAAAAGCACGAAAGGTAGTCAAACAGAACGAGCCGTCCGCCTCGACGCGGCCCCGCGCATTCTCAGCTCGGCGTTTGCCCGTAGATTGGACCGGGTGGAAGACTACTTCGGCCCCCACGGCCGGGCAGCCGCGATAAAACACCTTGCCATTCACCGGCGCCACCGACACACCAGAGCCGGGGACGTTGCCACCCTCCTCGGTGATCGGCTTTTTCATGTCTTCAGGATAAATACCGTCTAAAAGTAGATGCCCCAACACGGGACCGTCCGCTTTCATGGTTACCCAGCTGATGTGATCGAATTCGCCGTAGTCAACACCGCGCAGCGAGCTGACGCCGCCGGTTGTCGCCAATTGGTAGTAGTTCATGCCCTGGCGCACGAACTTACGAAAGTGATGAATGTGGCCGCAAAACACCGTGTAATTGCGGCCGGCCAAGAGCTTCTCCACCTCCAGCCAGCCGGTCTCGGCCACGTTCGCTTGCGTCCAGATGGGCGGATGCAGAGCCACAATCGTCCAGTGTACCGAGGGATTGTCCTCCAGCGCCTGCTTGATGTAAGCAAGTTGTTCTTTGCTGAACTCGGCCTTGAAACGCTTGCCGTTCTTGGTATCTATCTCCGGCCCATCGTAGGCATTCAAGATCAAAAAGAGGACATTTTTGTAAACGAAGTGATAGTAGCGCCGGCCAAATTTTTCCTGCCACACCCCGGCTGTGTCGGGCCTTTCCACATCATGATTGCCGGGAGCGTAGAAGAAGGGCATTTGCAGGCGGCTGACGTAGCTTTGAAATTCCTTCCACTGGCCCCGGGCCTTTTCGGGGGTGGTGTAGCCCTCGATGAGGTCGCCGACGGACAGGACAAACTCCGGTTGCAGAACGTTGAGTAATTCCACCGCCCGTGAGAAAATGCCGGGCCGATGGCCGCCGGTACGGTCAGAGATAATAGCAAAGTGAAATTGTTCGGCCGAACGGTTGACGCGCAGATGCGTCCAGGGATTGCGCGCTTCTACAGATACCTGCACAGGCGCATCGACGGACGCGCTCGGCTGCGGCGCGCTGCCTGATAAGGCAACGGCGGTCAAGAGCGAAGCAACGGCGAACAGAAACAGAAGCAGACGTTTCATGACATACAGCTCCAATGCGTAGACCTGGCAAACCTCGGGACTAAAGTAGAGCAAGAGGCAACGATGGAAATATACTTACGGAACCATCGCAAGCAGAGGAAGATGGCCTGCCTGGCGGTAGGACGTATCTCGATGGGCAGAATGGCGGGGTTGAGCTTGTTCGCTTCGCGGAAGACGAAAAACATCGAAAAACTCTCCAAAGTCCCGTTTTTTAAGGCATAGCAATTTCTCCCAATAAAGATTTATTCCAGAGTTGTGTGATTCCGATGATCAATTCTAAAAGGGTTGAGCAACAAGACAAAAGGAGGGCAGCACACATCTATAGCTTTGATGGCTCCTAAATATATGCTGCCCTTTTTTCCATTTGCACCGATGCATCGTGGAGACTATAAGCCAGCACAGTACCTCTTAGCGACCGCCACGATGCATCCGTTCTTC